>JANNFE010000166.1:0-64741 GCA_031379415.1 Betaproteobacteria bacterium
GGCGCAGTCCGAAGAACTGCAGGCCGCCAACGAAGAGCTGCAGTCCACCAACGAGGAACTGCAGTCGGCCAACGAGGAACTCACCACCTCGAAGGAGGAGGCGCAGTCGATGAACGAGGAGCTGCAGACACTCAACGGCGAGTTGCAGACCAAGCTCGACGACCTGGCGCTGGCGCAGAGCGACATGCAGAACCTGCTCAACAGCACCGACATCGCGACGCTGTTTCTCGACAATTCGCTCAACGTCAGGCGCTACACCGAGCAGATCGCGCGCATCATCCATTTGCGCGAAGGCGACGTCGGGCGGCCGCTGACCGACCTGACGAGTACCTTGCTCTACCCCGAGTTGAACGAAGACGCGCGACTCAGTCTGCGCACACTGAGCTTCACGCAAAAGGAGGTCACCACCACCGACGGCCTCTGGTTCCAGGTGCGCATCAAGCCCTATCGCACACTGGCCGATGTCATTCAGGGCGTGGTCATCACATTTTTCGACATCACGGCCGCCAAACAACTGGAGTCGCGCTTGCGCAACCCCTAGGCACGCGCCCACTCTCGCCCCGAAAGGTCCTGCCATGCTGACACCCGCCACCCCCACGCCCCTGCCCTTGCGCGAGCGCGCGGCAGCACGCCTGTCGTCGGGCCGAGTTGAAGGCCACGCTCAGTTGGGCGGCGCCCTGGCCGTGCTGCATCAATTGGCCTCCTCACCCGCGACGGCCGCCGACGCGCTGGCCATGCTGCATGAGTTGCAGGTCCACCAGATCGAAATCGAATTGCAGTCCGAGGAGTTGCGCAGTGCGCGCGCTGAACTGGAAGGGGCGCTGGCGCACCAGCTGGCCCGCATCGACGCGGCCCCGGTGGGCCTGTTCACCGTCGACCCCGGCACCGTGGTGCATGAGGTGAACGCGCCGGGCGCACGGCTGCTGGGCCTTGGCGCAGACGAACTGCTGGGGCTGGCGCTGACGCAGTTCCTGTCGGCCCAGGATGCCGACGCCCTGGCCACGCTGCTGTCGCTGGCCCGCGATCGCAGCAGCCATGAAGGCTGCGCGCTGCGCCTGCAGCCGCCGGTCGGCGCGCCGGTGGCGGTGCGTGCCACGGCCGCGCGCCTGAGCGACGACGGCCAGTGCCAGCTGGCCCTGATGCGCGTAGCCGCGTAGCCGCGTAGTCGGCTGATCAGCTCTTGCCGAACTTCGCCTTGGCCGCTGTCATGCAGCTGGTCTTGGCGTCGCCGGCCATGGCGTCGCACTTCTCGGCCGCCACCTTGTAGTCGGCATCGACTTTGGTCTGCGTGGCATCGGTGCGTGCTTCGCTGACCTTCTTGACCATCTTGGCGTCGGCGGTGGCCTTGGCCTGCACGGCCTTGGCTTCCTTCACGCACACGTCCTTGTCGTTGCCCTTGAGGTCATCGCACTTTTCCTTGGCCACGCCATAGGCCGCATCAGAGCGGACCAGTTGCAGCTTGGTGCCGTCGGCGGCCTTGCCGGTGTAGCGGAATTCCAGGTCGGCGAAGGCAATCATTTCCTTGCCTTTGGCTTCTGCGATGCAGATGTCCTTGGCGTTGGCTGTCATCGAAGCGCAGGCCGCCTTGGCTGTCTTGTAGTCGGCGCTGATGCGCGACTTCTCGGCGCTGTAGTCGGCCTTGGGCATGGTGGCGGCCTGGGCCGAGAAGCCCAGCGTGGCGATGGTGATGGCCAGCAGCGAGGCGTGGAGGCTTTGGGTCATGGGGTGTTCCTTTCGGGTGGCGAGTAGAGAGCAACAGTCTGCGGCGCGGGCTGAGCGCCGTCTGTGCGATGACATACAGCCCTCAGCGCGTGCCAACCACCTCGATCTCGACGCGACGGTCCGGCTGCAGGCAGGTGATGAGCTTGGGCGTCGGCTTGTTGCCGGTGCAGGTTCCCGGCTGCGTGGTCGGGCTGGTCTCGCCCTTGCCGACGGCGTTCACCTTGGCGGCCGCAAAGCCGCCCGCTGACACCAGGTAGTTCTTCACCGCCTCGGCGCGCTGCGCCGAGAGCTTCTGGTTGTAGGCCGGCGTGCCCAGGCGGTCGGTATGCCCTTCGACGGTGATGACCTCGAATTGCGCGCCCTGCAGTTCGGCGGCAAAACGGTCCAGCGCGGCGCGGCCTTCGGGCTTCACGGCCGACTGGTCGAAGCCGAACAGCGACTCGGCCGAGAAGCTGACGCGCCGGCGTTCCGGCACCACGGCCTTGGGCACCGGCGGCGGTGCCACCACCACGGGTGGCGGCGGCGGTGGCGGGGGCGGCACCACCACCGGCTTGGGCGGCGGCGGGGGCGGGGGCGGCACATAGACCGGCGCCTGTGCGACACGCGGCGCCGGCGTGCGCCCGAACGGGAACACCAGGCTGATCGAGTAGACGTCGACATCGCCACGGCGGCCCACGGCGTCGTTCACGCGGTAGCGCTCGGCTTCGCCGCGGATCAGGAAGGACGGGCTGAACGCGTACTGCAGCCCGGCGCCGAGCTTGGGGTTGATCTGGCGCTTGCTCGGGTTCGGGTTGAGCACGGCCACCGCGCCGGTGCCGCTGAAGCTGTCGCGTGTCCGCGCTGCCTGCGCGCCGACGCGGCCGATGAGCGAAAAGCTCTCGCTCAGCGGCAGCGTGCCCACCAGGTCGAGGCTGCCGCCCTGCAGCTTGATCTGCCCGGCCAGCGTGCCGGCGGGCGTGGTGGTCGCATCGAAGCCGAACTTGCCAAGGTCGAAGGCGCCGAGTTCCAGCGCGAAGTTGCGGTTCAGCTGCAGGCCGCCGAACAGGCGCCACGCGGCGGCGCGCTGGTCACGCGCGAACGACGTGGTCGTCAGGCCCGCACCCAGCAGATTGGCCGCGATGCGTTCCTGGTCGATGCGGGCGCGCGACTCGCCCAGCGACAGGCCGCCGTAGAAGTAGCTGCTTTCCTGGGCCAGCGCGCTGGACGCCAGCGCGGGCGCAAGCCCGGCGAGCACCAGCAGGCGCAGCGTGGGTGTGAAGATCATGGTGGGCTTTCTGGCGGCGCGCCGTGGGGCGGCCGCGGGATGGGCTGCGGGGTGGGCTGCGGCGGCCTTCATGGCGCGACGATCGTGGTGTTGACCATCGTCACCGAAGCCGTCAGGCCGATGGCACGGCCGATCAGCGTGGTCTGCACGGTCTGGCCGGGGGTGGAGAAGGTCACGCCGGCCGGCGCGATGATGGTGCCGACCATGGTGCTGCCGTCTTCGACACGGCCGGCGCTGCCGACCTGCCAATAGACGTTGCGGGCCTGCGCGCCATTGATCAGCAGCACACGCCGCGGCGTGGCCGGCAGGCCGACGGTCAGTGCCGACGCGCTCTGGAACACCCACACCGCATTGGCGTCGCCTTGCGCGTCGAGCGTGAGGTTGCCACTGGTGACGGCGAAGGTGCCGCCGGCCGCGGTGTAGACACCTGGTGCCAGCACCAGGCCACCCAACTGGCCGGCGCCAGGGTCGCTGCCAGGGGGCAAGGCGGCCAGCGCGTTGTAGGCCGTCTGCGCATCGGCCCGTGCCTGCGTGGCCACCGCCAGGCTGGCCGTGGTGCCCGGTGCCGGCGGGCCGCAGCTGACGTTGCCGTTCACGACGCCGACGTTCAGCGGTGTCTCGGTGTAGACGTTGGCAGCATCGTGCAGGCCGGTCACCAGCGTGCAGGCGGCGGTGGTACCGATGTTGCCGCCGATCAACGTGTTGATGCCCTGGTTGGTGATGCCCGCGCCGCCACCGAAAGCGCCGAAGGAAGCTGCTGCGCCCAAGGGCACGGCGCCCACGCAAGCCTGCGTGCCGGTGCTGAAGCCCCATGTGCGCGGTGCGGCCAGCGCATTGCCGGCCAGGTCCCTGACGCCCGTGCTCACGGTGACGACGAAGCTGCGGCTGGCCATGAAGCCGGCGGCGGCCGTGGGCGTAAAGCTCGCCACCTGAGCCACGGCGTCGTAGCTCACGCTGCCGGCGACGGCCACGCCGCCGTCGGTGACCGTGAAGGTCGTGGTCGTGATGGTGGCCGGGTCCATCGGCTCGCTGAAGGTGGCGCTGGCGCCCTTCGTCAGGCACTGGCCGGTGCTGGCGTCGGCGGGGCTGACGGCCGTCACCGTGGGCGGCGTGGTGTCACCGGCGGCGCCGGTGGTGAAGGTCCACACATGCGCGCCGGCCGCCGGCAGCAGCGCGGTATTGCCAGCCAGGCCATTGCCTGCCGGGTCGGCCGCAGCGGCCGTGATGGTGGCGCTGTAGACGTTGCCGCTGGCCAGCGTGGCCGGCGTGGTGGGCGTGAACAGCACCGTGCGCGAGGCCGCGCTGTAACTCACGGTGCCGACCACCGGCGTGCCCAGCGTCGTGTTGGTGACGGTGAAGCTGGTGGCGGTGAGCGTGGCCGCGTTCATGGCTTCGCTGAAGGTGGCGCTGATACGGGTGTTGGTGGCCACGCCGGCCGCAAGGGCTGCAGGCACGGTGAGCACCACCGTGGGCCGCGTGGTGTCGGCAGCGCTGGCCAGGCCGGTGACGAAGCTCCAGCTGTAGGCCGCCGCCAGCGCGATGCCGCCGCTGTCGCGCACGGTGGGGCTGATGGTGGCCACGCAGTTGGTGGACGGCGGCAGCGCTGCGGCCGGTGTCAGCGTGGCCGTCTGCGTGGCGGCGTCGTAGCTGACGGCAGCCGTCACCGCGCTGGCGGCCGGGCAGGCCAGGGTGAAGCTGGTGCTGGTGATGGAGCTCGCCAGCATCGGCTTGCTGAAGGTGGCGCGCACGGTGGCGCGGGTGTCCACGCCGGTAACGGCGGGCGTGGCCGTGGCGGGCGAGGTGACGGTGACCGTGGGCACGCGGCCGACTTCGGGGCCGCCGAGCAAGGGGTCGAGATCGCCACTGCAGGCAGCGAGGACCAAGCCAGCGCACAGCGCGGCAAGGCGTGACCCGATGCGCAGTGCCGCCGGGTACGAACGGATCGGGTTCATGAGGTTTTCCTTGTGCCGCGCGGGGCGGGTCACTGTCCGTTGGAGCAACGGTTGTAGTGAGCGCCGGGCCGACTGTCGGTACGCTATCGCACCCACCGACACGCAGCCGCCCGTTGGCAAAGGGCGCTGCAGCCATCAGCACCCACCACCGCGGCGCCGCGGCGCCGCCGTCAGTACCGCCGGGCCCGCCAAAGGGCCCGCGTGGCGCGCTCAGCTCTTCTGGGGGTGCGTGCCGTCCACCACCTGCTGCAGACCCACCGGGTCGGTGATGCGGATCTGCCGGTTGCGCACGAACAGCAGGCCGTCGTGCTGGAACTTCGAGAAGGTGCGGCTCACCGTCTCCAGCGTCAGCCCCAGGTAGCTGCCGATCTCTTCGCGCGTCATGCGCAACAGCACCGACGACGCGCTAAAGCCACGCGCCTGCAGCCGGTGTGTCAGGTTCAGCAGGAAGGCGGCCAGCCGCTCTTCGGCGTACATGCTGCCCAGCAGCAGCATGACGCCCTGGTTGCGCACGATCTCCAGGCTCATGATGCGGTGGAATTGCGCCTGCAGCGAAGGCACCTGGTGGGTCAGGCTCTCCAGCGCTTCGAAGGGGATGACACAGACCTGCGAGTCTTCCAGCGCGACGGCGTCCACTTCGTGGCGGCGCGTGCCGATGCCGTCCAGGCCGATGAGTTCGCCGCCCATCTGGAAGCCGGTGACCTGGTCGCGGCCGTCCTTGGAGGCCACGCAGGTCTTGAAGAAGCCGGTCCACACGGCGTAGACACAATCGAAACGGTCACCGGCGCGATAGAGGGTCTCGCCGCGCTGCACGCGGCGCCGCGTGGCCACCATGCTCTTGTCGATGAACTCCAGCTCCATCTTGCTGAGGCCGACCGGCAGGCAGATCTCGCGCAGGTTGCAGGAGGAACACACCACCTCGCACGAAGACAGGTGCAGGGGCTTGAAGACGGCGTTGTCCATGGTGGGGCTGGCTCCGGGTGCGCCAGTGATGGTGGCGGTGCGCGAACAGGCGGAACAACGACAGCGCTTCATCATAAGCCGCCGTTGCAGGCAGCCCGGCGCGCTGATCCAGATCAATCCGCGGCTGACCTGCGTGCATAGAGTGCTTCATCGGGTTGTGTTGTCGGCCGCTGTCGACTGTCTGCCCGGAAGCTGACAACACGCCCGGCCCGCGCGCGCACTGTCTCTGTTCGGCAACGCACGAAACCGGCAACAGTGGCCCTGCACGGCCCCACAAGGAGACACATGCTGCCCGCGCCCTACGACGAGCTGCACCGCAGGCTGGCCGCCTTCATCCCCGCTGCGCGCCTGGTGACCGACCCGCTGCGCCTGCTGACCTGGGGCACCGACGCCAGCTTCTACCGCCTGCTGCCTAAGCTGCTGGTGGTGGTGGACAGCGAAGACGAGGTGCAGCGCCTGCTGCCGCTGTGCGCACTGCTGAAGACGCCGGTGACCTTCCGTGCCGCGGGCACCAGCCTGTCGGGCCAGGCACTGTCGGATTCGGTACTGGTGCTGCTGGGCGACGGCTGGCGCGGCATCCGCGTGGCGCCCGACGCCAGCACGGTGGCGTTGCAGCCCGGCGTCATCGGCGCCGCGGCCAACCGCGCGCTGGCCGCGCAGGGCCGCAAGATCGGGCCCGACCCGGCGTCCATCGACGCCGCCATGATCGGCGGCATCGCCGCCAACAACGCCAGCGGCATGTGCTGCGGCACGGCGCAGAACAGCTACCACACGCTGGCCGGCCTGCGCGTGGTGCTGGCCGACGGCAGCCTGCTCGACACGCGCGACGCCGACAGCCGCGCCGCCTTCGCCAGCCGCCGCATCGACCTGCTGCAAGGCCTGCGCGAACTGGGCCGCGACATCCGCGACAACGAGACCCTGGCGGCGCGCATCCGCCACAAGTTCCGCATGAAGAACACCACCGGCTACAGCCTGAACGCGCTGGTGGACTTCGAAGACCCCATCGACATGCTGGCGCACCTGATGATCGGCTCCGAAGGCACGCTGGGCTTCATCAGCGAGATCAGCTACTTCACGGTGGAAGAGCACCCGCACAAGGCCAGCGCGCTGATCCTCTTCGACCACCTGGAAGTGGCCTGCACCGCGGTGTCGCTGCTCAAGGGCACGCCGGTGGCAGCGGTGGAACTGCTGGACCGTGCCTCGCTGCGCGCCGTGCAGGCCAAGCCGGGCATGCCGGCGGCGCTGCGTGAACTGCCAGCCGACGGCGCGGCGCTGCTGGTGGAGATCCGCGCCGAGACGGCCGCCGCGCTGGCGGTGAAGACCGGCGCCGTGACCGCGGTGCTGCAAGGCACGCACCTGGCCACGCCGCTGCGCTTCACCACCGACGCCGCCGAGTCCACCGCGCTGTGGAACGTGCGCAAGGGCATCTTCCCGGCCATCGGCGCGGTGCGGCCCACCGGCACCACGGTGATCATCGAGGACGTGGCCTTCCCGGTGGAGCGCCTGGCCGAAGCCACGCTGCATCTGCAGCGCCTGTTCATCGAACACGGCTACCCCGACGCCATCGTCTACGGCCATGCGCTCGACGGCAACCTGCACTTCGTCTTCACGCAGGACTTCGGCAGTGCCACCGAGGTGCAGCGTTATGCCGACTTCATGGACGCGGTGTGCGACATGGTGGTCCACACCTACGACGGCTCGCTGAAGGCCGAACACGGCACCGGCCGCAACATGGCGCCCTTCGTGCAGATGGAATGGGGTGCCGAGGCCTTTGCTGCCATGCAGCGCATCAAGGCACTGTTCGACCCGCAGGGCCTGCTCAACCCCGGTGTCATCCTGAACCCCGACCCGAAGTCGCACCTGAAGAACATGAAGCCGCTGCCGGCTGCCGACGTGCTGGTGGACAAGTGCATCGAGTGCGGCTTCTGCGAGCCGAAGTGCCCGTCGAAAGGGCTCACGCTGTCGCCGCGCCAGCGCATCGTGGGCTGGCGCGAGATAGCACGGCTGGACGCCACGGGCGCCGATGCGGCCCACCGCGCCGAGATGAAGACGCTGTACGACTACCACGGCATCGAGACCTGCGCCGCCTGCGGCTTGTGCGCCACGGCCTGCCCGGTGGGCATCGAGACCGGGCTGCTCATCAAGGCGTTGCGCGGGCGCCAGGCCAGCCCGCTGGCCAAGCAGGTGGCACAGGTCGCGGCGCGCCACTACGGCGCGCTGACCCGCGGCGTGCGCCTGGGCCTGGGCGCGGCCGACACGGTGCACGGCCTGCTGGGCACCGGCGCCATGAAGGGCCTGCTCGACGCGCTGCGCCAGGCCAGCGGCGGGCGGCTGCCGAAATGGTCACCGAACCTGGCGCGGCCGGTGAACTTCGTGCCGCGGGCCAAGACCCAGGCTCGGGCTGCGAGCCACGCTGAGCGGCTCGTCTACTTCCCGAGCTGTGCCGCGCGCAACATGGGCGCGCAACGCGGCCACGAAGGCGTGGAGATGCTGCCGCTGGTGGCCGAACGTCTCTTCGAGCGCGCGGGCTATGACGTGGTCTACCCCGCCGGCCTGGGCGGCCTGTGCTGCGGCCAGCCCTTCGAAAGCAAGGGCCTGGTGGACGCCGCGAACCACAAGTCGGGCGAACTGGAAGCCGCGCTGCTGGACGCCAGCGAAGGCGGCCGCCAGCCCATCGTCTTCGACACCAGCCCCTGCACCTACCGCATGAAGCGGGTGCTGGCCGGTCGCTTGGCCATTCACGACAGCGTCGAGTTCGTGCACGACACGCTGCTGCCGCGCCTGCAGCTGCAGCCGCAGGCCGAACCGGTGGCCGTGCACCCGGTGTGCAGCGTGCGCAAGATGGGCACGGTGGACCAGCTGCTGGGCATTGCGCGGGCCTGCAGCACGCAGGTGTGCGTGCATGACGAGGTGCAGTGCTGCGGCTTTGCCGGCGAGCGCGGCTTCATGCGGCCGGAGCTCAACGAGCACGCCCTGCGCCATCTGAAGGCCACGCCACCGGCCGGCTGCAGCACCGGCTATTCCACCAGCCGCACCTGCGAGATCGGGCTGTCGGAAATGGCCGGGCTGCCCTACCAGTCCATTCTGTACCTGGTAGACCGCGTCAGCACGAATCAGCCCCCGTGATCGGCGGCCAGCGCCAGGGCCCGGCTGCAAGCCTGCAGGGCGCGCAGGTCGGGAATGAGGATGACCCGTCGGCCGCGTTCACCAAAGCCGATGACGCCGCAGCGCACCAGCGCGGCCAGCGCCCGGCTCACCGATTCAAGCCGCATGCCCAGATGGTTGCCGATGTCGGCGCGTGTCAGCGGCAGGCGCACGCGGTCGGTTCGCTGGCCGCTGCCGGCCAGGGCCTCGGCCCAGCCGCACAGGAATTCGGCCACGCGTGCCGGCGCCGGCAAGGTGCAGCGCGACAGCATGGCGTCACGCCCGACGCGGATGGCGCGGCTCATCTCGTGCTGCACGCTGGCCGTGAGCGCGGCGCTGGACGTGCAGGCCGCCAGCAGGTCGTCGTGGCGCAGCGCCCAGACCTCGCCGACGTCCAGCGCCACGGCCTCGCAGCCGTAGCGGCCGGTGGCGATGCCGTCGAAGCCCAGCCAGTCACCGCGCACCTGCACACCCACCAGCTGCTGGCGGCCGTCGGCCGTGGTGTTGACGAGCTTGAAGGCGCCGGCATGGATGATGTAGAGCTGCACGAAGGGCAAACCGGCGCCGCACAGCACGTCGCCGGCGTGCACACGCTGCACGCGCACACGCAGCGCGCCGGCCAGCAGCCGCAGCATGTCACCGATGCGGTCGACGCCGAAGGCCGGCACGAAAGGCTCGCAAGGCGCCGCCGCGACGAGATGCAGTGCGACAGCATTCGTTCGTGGCATGGATGTCCTTGGCTGCACGGGCGAAGCCGCATCTTGGGCGACACGCCGCAGCGAATCTGTGCGCCAACGAACAGACCCAGCAGTGGTGATTCAGCAGCGGTTCAGCGACGCTCGGGCAGCGCGAAGCGTGCGCGCTGCTCGGCGCGTTCGACGGCGGCTGCGAGCGCCGCGCGACGCACGTCACCGGGCGCCAGCTGCGCCAGCAGGCGCTGCCAGTGGCGCGCCGCGGTGGCCGGATCCTGGCGCTCCCAGGCGGCGCTGCCGGCCAGGTCAAGCGCGCGCGCATGGTCGGGCGCGAGCGCGAGGGCCCGGCCCACCAGCGCTGCGGCTTCGCCGCGCAGCGTGCCGCCATCGGCCAGGCCGCGGGCCTCTGCATAGTCCAGCCACACCTCGGGGTCGCCGGCCACCCGGGGGCTGGCGGCCACGGCACGCTGGAAAGCCGCCGCCGCAGCCTGGTGGCGTTCGGCGCGCAGTTCCAGACGGGCCTTCAACACCAGGGCGCGCGCATCGTCGGGCTGGCGTCTCAGGTGCGCGTCGAGCCCCGCCAGGGCCTCAGGGCTGGCGGCGGCACCACCGTCGGCGGCGGCCTGCAGCAGCTCGGCGCTCAGCGCCAGGCGGTCGCCGCGTGCGGCATCGGGCTCACCCTGCAGGGCGTACAGGCCGCCGGCCGCGGCCAGCACACCGGCAGCCAATGCAGCTTGCAGTCTCACTTGACCGGCCGCCGCTTGGCCATGGCGTCGTCCAGCAGCTTGATGCCGGCCTGCGCGGCCACCATGCTCTTGTTCAGCGATTCCTCGGCCTGCTGCGGGTTGTGGAAGTAGCTGCCGTTGGAGGCCGACCACCATTCCCAGTTGACATGCGCTTCCTGGTGGCGGCTGCGCACCGCGTCGAGCTCGCCGCCGTCCACGCCCAGGTTCTGCGCCGCCTCGAACTTGTCGATCAGCCGCACCAGCCAGTACTCCGCCTTGCGCATCTTGCCGACCCACTTGTTCTTCAGCGAGTCGATGCTGTAGACGGCCTGCTTCTCGGTCCAGCCCTTGTGGCAGGTGAGGCAGGTCTCCTGAATGTAGTGGCGCGGCGAGGTCTGCCAGTGCGAGGTGTAGGTCTTGCCGGTCTTGGCGTCCTTCATCTTCGGCATGTGGCAGCCGCTGCACTCCACGCCCTGCTTCTGGTGCGTGCTGTTGTAGAAGACCTCGGCGTCGGGGTGCTGGCCCTTCCACAGCATGGCGTCGGTGATGGCGTGCTTGAAGTCGCCGAACTTCAGGTCCTTGTAGTGCTGCTGCACCTGCGTCACGTCCTTCAGCGGGAAGTGGTTGGTGCGGCCGTCGGCCATGCCGATGGGCTGGCCGGTGGCGGTGTCGGTGCCGGGGTTGCAGTTGTATTCCACATGGCACTGCGCGCACTGCAGCTTCACGTCGTAGCGGCTGAGCATGGCGATCTTGCGCGTGTAGCCGCGTTCGCCCATGTCCTTGACCTCGATCTTCGCGCCCTTCGGGTCCTGGTGCCACAGCGTGTCGGCCTCGGGGCGCGTCAACGCCTGGATCAGCGCGTCACGGATGATGCGCGGCCGCGCCGAGTGCGGGTCGTGGCAGAAAATGCAGTTCAACGAGTGGTTGGTGTCCTTGACGAACTCGTTGACCTTGGACAGCCGGCTCCATTTCGCCTTGGGCTCGGGGTCGCCCAGGTAGGCCCAGTCGAGGATGTGGTCGGCCGACTTGCACGACATGCACACCGGGTTGGCGGCCGCCGCGGTGCCGGGCTTGAAGGCCTTGTGCGGCTCGCCGGGGTACTGGTCGTCCAGCACGTCCCAGATCCTGAACTCGCCGCCCATGCGCGTCAGCCCGGCCTTGCCCTGGCGGTTCTGGAAGCGGCCGCCGAAGGCGCGGTCCACCACCACCTGGTCATACAGCGCGAAGGCGTGCGAGCGCGGCTCGTTGTGTTCGCGCGTGAAGCCGTGCGGGGCCAGCAGCTTGTCGAAGGCACCGCCGGTGGCCACCGCCTTTTCCTTGTGCGCGGTCTTGTCGGTGTTCATCGTGTACAGCGTGCGGAACTGGTTCTCGTGGCAGCCGCCGCAGTTGCCGGAGTCGGTCTTCGTCGTCGGCCGGCCCTTGCCCTTGGGCTTGTGCGTGTCCAGGCCGCCGTGGCAGGCATCGCAACCCACGGTCTTGTGCGCGCTGCCGGCGTGGAAGGCCTTGACCTCCTGGTGGCAGTCGTAGCAGTCGGTGGCGTCGTAAGGCTTCGCCTTGTTCTGCGCGGCAGCCGGAGCGCCCGCCAGCAGCAGGGCGCAGGCGGCAAGCAGGCACGCCAGTGCCGTCCTCACGATGGGGTGGATCATGGTCTTGTCTCCTCCAGGGCCGGCCAGTGCGCGCCACCCTGACGATGAAAGTGCAGGTCAGCCCGATGCTGCCCAAGCCTGGCGCCCGGGCGTCGCTGCAAGCTGAGCAGCGCTTGATGCATGTCAAGCCGGCGATGTGTGACGGGCGGCCACGGGCTGCAGGCCGCGCCGCTGCGCGCGGCGGCCGGCCACGGCCAGCAGGCCGCCACCGGCCATCAGGGCGCAGCCGCCCCAGATCCAGCCCACCAGCGGCTTGTGCTGCAGGCGCAGCGTCCAGACGCCCTGGCCAAGGTCATCACCCAGCGTGACGTAGAGGTCGCCGAGCCAGCCGCTGGCGATGGCGGCTTCGGTCATGGCCAGTTGGGGCGTGGCGTAGTAGCGGCGCTTCTCGGGCTGCAGCGGCGGCAGGTGGCGGCCGTCGCGCGCCACGGCCACGGTGGCTCGGGTGGCCTGGTAGTTGGGCCCGGCATGCTGCATCACGCCTTGGAAGGTGAAGGCATGCCCGGCCAGCCAGGCGGTGTCGCCTGGGGCCATGCGCACGTCGGCTTCGCTCTGATGGCTGCGCACCCAGGTCACGCCCGTCACGAACACGGCCACACCCAGGTGGGCCAGCAGCATGCCCCACGCCCCCACGCCGCGGCGCGGCCGCTGGCGCACGGCCACGCCGGCCACCAACGCCACCCAGGCCGCCAGCGCCAGGCCCAGCGCCGTCATCGCTGACCCGCCAACGCCAGGCACCGCCAGCGCCACGCCCAGCACCACCGCCAGGGCCAGCGCCCAGCGCAGGCGTGTCCACAGCCCTGGCAGCGTCGCACCCTGCCACTGCGCCAGCGGTGCCGCGCCCATCAGAAACAGCACCGCCACCAGCAGCGGCACGATCACCGCTTCGAAGTAGGGCGGCCCCACCGACAGGCGGCCGAGACCCATCACTTCGAACAGCAGCGGGTACAGCGTGCCCAGCAGCACGCTGGCTGCCGCCACCGACAGCAGCGCGGTGTGCACGAGCAGCAGCCGCTCGCGCAGGGCCGGTGCCGGCGCGCGGTGCGGTGACACGAGAGCCGGCGCTCGCAGCGCGAAGAGCACCAGCGCCGCACCCACCACCAGTGCCAGGAGAACCAGGATCAGCACGCCGCGCCGCGGGTCCAGTGCAAAGGCGTGCACCGAGCTGAGCACGCCAGAGCGCACGAGGAAGGTGCCCAGCAGCGACAGCGCGAAGCAGCCGATCGCCAGCAGCACCGCCCAAACCGAGAAGGCGCCGCGGCGCGCGCTCACGGCCAAGGCGTGCACGAGCGCCGTACCCACCAGCCACGGCATGAAGGCGGCGTTTTCCACCGGGTCCCAGAACCACCAGCCGCCCCAGCCCAGTTCACCGTAGGCCCACCAGCTGCCCAGCGCCACGCCCGCGGTGAGGCAACACCAGGCCAGCGTGGCCCAGGGCCGCGCCGCCACGGCCCAGCCGCGGCCGGCAGCGCCGCCCAGCAAGGCGGCCATCGCGAAGGCAAAGACCACGCCGAAGCCGACATACCCCATGTAGAGCAGCGGCGGGTGCAGGACCATGCCGGGGTCCTGCAGCAGCGGGTTGAGGTCGCGCCCCTGCGCCGGCACCGGAAAGACACGCAGGAAGGGGTTGGACGCCACCAGCACGAAGCTCAGGAAGCCCGCCGCCAGCAGACCCAGCACGCCCAGCACGCGGGCGCGCATCACCGTGTCGAGGCCCGCGTTCCAGCGCAGCAAGGCCAGGGTCCACGCCGACTGCAGCACGGCCCACAGCAGCAGCGAGCCTTCGTGCGAACCCCAGCTGGCCGCGAAGCGATAGGCCACCGGCAGCTGCGAGTTGGAGTTCTCGGCCACGTTGCGCACCGAGAAGTCGTTGTGCAGGAAAGCCAGCACCAGGCTGGCCCACGCCAGCAGCACGCACAGCGCCTGCGCGGCGGCCAGCGGCGTGGCCATCGCCATCCAATCCGCGCGGCCACGGCTGGCGCCGGCCAAGGCCAGCGTGCCCTGGCACAGCGCCAGCAGCGCGGCCAGGATGAGGACGAAGTGACCTGCCTCGGCAATCATGCCGGCAGGGTGGAAAGCTTCATGTCCTTGCTCCTGAAGCGGGCGCCTTCGCTTCGCAAGGCCGCAGGCGGACAATGCACATGCATCCCGCGGTGTGATTTGACTCACGTCAACGCAGCGCCCCTCTGTGGCCGAAGAATCACAGCCCGACCTCCATCACCCACCATGGCCAACACCAAGTTGCCTGCCACCCGCCCGCCGCACGCGGCGCGCCCTGCCCTGCCTTCGGCGCACACGCTGGACAAGACACACCACGAGGTGCTGCACCACCTGGAGCAACTGGCCGCGCTCGTGGCGCAGCTGGACGAAGCCGGCAGCACCGAGCCGCTGCGCGCGCTGGCCGCCGACATCTGCCGCTACTTCGACGGCCCGGCCCGCACCCACCACGAAGCCGAGGAGCAGCGCCTGTTCCCGCGTCTGCAGGACCACCCCGACACCACGCTGGTGGACCATGTGCGCCGCCTGCAGCAGGAGCATGGCTGGCTGGAAGACGAGTGGCTGGAACTCGGCCCGCAGCTGCAGGCCGTGGCGCGCGGCTTCACCTGGGCCGATGCCGAAGCGCTGCGCCTGGCGGTGCCGGCCTTCACGCAGCTCTACCGCGAGCACATTGCGCTGGAAGAGGCCATCGTCTACCCCGCCGGCAAGGCCTGAGCCACCAGCTCGGCGATGTCGCGTGACTGTGCGCTGGCGCCTTCGATGGCGCCCAGGCCGTCGGCCATCATCACCGCGCAATAGGGGCAGGCGGTGGCGATGATGGCCGGTGCAGCCGTCAGCGCCTGCTGCACACGGGCCACGTTGATGCGCGTGCCGATGTTCTCTTCCAGCCACATGCGCCCGCCGCCGGCGCCGCAGCACATGGCCTTCTCGCGCGACAGCGCGAACTCCAGCGGCGCGTCGCTGCACAAGCGCTGCAGCACGGCGCGCGGCGCGTCGAACTCGCCGTTGTGGCGGCCCAGATAACAGGGGTCGTGAAAGATCACGCGCTGCAACCGCCGCTGAACCTGGATGCGACCCTGCGCCATGAGCTCGGCGATGAGCTGCGTGTGGTGCAACACCTCGTAGTGGCCGCCGAACTCGGGGTACTCGTTGCGCAGCGTGTTGAAGGCATGCGGGTCGCAGGTGACGATGCGCTTCACGCCCAGCTCGTTCAAGGTCTGCACCAGGCCGCCCGCCAATTGCTGGAACAGCAGCTCGTTGCCCAGCCGCCGCACACATTCGCCGGTAGAACCTTCACGCGGCCCCAGCACGCCGAAGCGCAGCCCGGCGTGCTGCAGGATGCTGACGAAGGCGCGCGCGATCTTCTGGCCGCGCGGGTCGAAGGACATCGCCGAGCCGACGTAGAACAGCAGCTCCAGGCCCTCGGCATCGGCCTTCGTGCGCACCACCGGCACGCCCAGGCCTTGCGCCCAGTCGCCGCGCTGCGATGACTGCAGGCCCCAGGGGTTGCCCTGGGCTTCGTAGGCCTCGAAGAGCTTCTTCAGCTCGTGCGGAAACTGGCCCTCGATCATCACCTGGTGCTGGCGCAGGCGGAAGAACTTGTCCAGGTGCTCCAGCTCGATGGGGCAGGCCGCTTCGCAATAGCCGCAGGTGGTGCAGGCCCACAAGGTCTCGGGCGCGATGACCGTGCCCACCAGCGCCGGCAACTCGCCCTGGGGATCGTGCGCGACGATGCGTGCGCGCTCGGCCAGCAGGTGGTGCTTCAGGCTGTCGTTGACCATCTTCAGCGACAGCGGCTTGCCCGTCAGGTGCGTGGGGCAGGCGTCCTTGCAGCGGCCGCACTCGGTGCAGGTGAAGGCGTCCAGGCCCTCCTTCCAGTTCAGGTCGAGCGCGGTGCGCGCACCGGCGCGCATCTCGGCCTCGTCGGTGGCGGCCATGAGCTGCTCGATATCGACACGCGGCACCCGGTGGGCCGGCCGGCCGCGCCGGAAGAAGAGCGCCGGCAGGGCGGTGACGATGTGGAAGTGCTCGCCTGCCGGCAGCAGCACCAGGAAGCTGAACACGGTGAGCATCTGCAGCCAGTAGGCCAGCACCATGCCGGTGGCCTGCGCGCCCGGCGACAACCCCTGCAGCGCCTGCGCCACCGCCGCACCGGCAAAGGCCCAGTCGCGTTCATGCGCGATGCCCGGCACGCTGCCGGCCCGCTGCAGGAAGCGCAGGCCGTCGAAGGCCAGGTCGGTGAGCATGATGGCCAGGATCAGGCCCAGCACCCCCAGCGCCTCGCGGTTGCGCTCCAGCCGCGCCGGGTGCTGCACCAAACGGCGGTGCAGGGCGTAGAGCACGGCGGCCGTGACGGCCAGCTCCACGGCATCCTTGAAGGCCGCGAAGGGCCCACCGAAGGCCGGCGGGAAGACGAAGTCGACATCCCAGCCGATGGCGATGAGCTGGATCTTGCGCAGCAGCAGTGACAGGAAGCCGATGAAGATCACCGTGTGCATGAGCCCCGGCCGCCACTCGCGCCGCAGCATGCGCTGCTGCAACAGGCCGTTGAGCAGCACGCTCTGCAGGCGCGCGCCCGGGTGGTCGGTGCGCTGCACCGGCTGCAGCGCACGCACGATGCCCAGCTTGCGCCAGGCCAGGGCGCAAAAGCCCGCCAGGGCCAGCAGCATCAGCAGCGTGAGCGCGGCGGGTCCCATGGCCGGCGACCGCGCGCTTCAGTACCGGCCGTGCGTCTTGTAGACGTAGTTGGCCAGCTCGGTGGCCTGCACCGACAGCCGCTTCTGCACCTGGTGAACGGCACGCACGATGGCGCACATCACGCGGTAGAGGATGCGCGGCTCGGTGTCGAGCAGGCTCTCGAGCCGATCGCGTTCCAGCAGCAGCACGCGTGCGTCGGTGGTGGCCACGAGCGAGGCATAACGCGGCGCGCCATCGAGGAAGCCGAGCTCGTGTGCCAGGTCACCCGCCACCAGCGTGGCCAGCAGGCTCTCTTCCGGCTGGCCGCGCGACTTCACCACACCCAGCGTGCCTTCCAGCACCACATACAGGCGCTGGTCGGCCGTGCCTTCCAGCGCCAGCAGGTGGCCGGCGGGCAGCACCTGCAACTGCATCAGGCCGGCCAGCGTGGCCGCCTGCTCGGGCGTGAGCTGCTCGGCCAGGCGGCAGCCGCGCACGGCGTCGAGCAGGGCGGTGTCAGGGGTGGGCATGGCAGTCTCCCTTGGAGTGATGGGTCTGGGCGCGGCTGCGGCCACCGCCACCGGCAGCTTGCGGTCGCAGGGCAGCAGCGTCTCTTCGGCGCGCCGGATGAAGGACGCCACGATGGCGCGCGACACCGCTTCCACCGCCGGCAGCGCCAGGCGGTCGAGCAGGCCGTCGGCCATCTCGTAGGCCATCTCGAAAGTGATCTTGCAGCCCTGGTCGCCCAGCTGGCGCAACTGCCAGTCGCCCTGGAAGCGCTTGAACGGCCCTTCCACCAGACGCACCTGCAGCCATTCGGGCCGGCGCTTGGGGTTGCGCGTGGAAAAGGCGAAACGCAGCTGGTGGTAGCTGAAGTCCAGCCGCGCGGCCACCCACTCGTCGCTGCGCTCCAGGATGCGCGCGCCGCTGCAGAAGGGCAGGAAATGCGGGTAGTGCTCGGCGCCCTCGATGAGGTCGAACATGTCCTCCGCCGAGTAGGGCACGAGCAGACTGCGCTTGAACTCCAAGCCTCACTCCTTGCAGCGCCAGGCCAGGCGACCACGGCGCCCGGTGTGTGCGCATGATCGGAGCGGCGCGCTGGGCGCAGGACGATCTGGATCAAGCTCCTCGCAGCGTGCGCAGGCCCGCATGGCGCCACGACCTTGACATGGATCAGCCGGCCTGCGGGCAGCCCGCTCAGACTGCACGTCCACCCAGGCCACCGTCGAAAGGATGCGCGATCAGCACGCCCGATCTGCCATCCGACCTGCACCCGCTGCTGGCGCGGCTGGTGGCGGAAACCGGCGCCTCGGTGCTGGACGCCGAGGCCTTCGACGCCTGGGCGGCGCGGCCCGGTCCCGCCATGGCCTTGTTCGCCGAGGACGCCGACCGCTACAAGGAAGCGCTGGACCTCGCGGCCATCGTGCCCGAACTGCACGCCACCGCCGGCATGCGCTTCCGTGTCGCGCTGCTGCGGCCCGCCGCCGCGCACGTGCTGGCCGCACGCTACGGCTTCGAACGCTGGCCGGCCTTCGTCATCCTGCGCGACGGCCACTACCTCGGCGCCGTGAACGCCTTCCGTGACCGCGGCGCCTACGTAGGCGAACTGCAGCGCCTGCTGAACGCAGCGGCCGGTACGAGCAGCCGGGCTGATGCAGGTCAAGGTCGATAGCGCACGGGCTCACCAGAATGCCTGCAGTTCCGCCAAGGGTTGGTCCATGACGATCCCGTGCCGGCCCAAGTCCGACAGCAGGAGGATCCCTGATGAAACTGCATACCGCCCTTGCCCTTGCCTCGCTGCTGCTCGCCGGCCCCGTTCTCGCCGGCCCTGCCGAAGACATCGTGGCCAAGGAAAAGTGCAGCAAGTGCCACACCGCCAGCACCACCAAGAAGGGGCCCTCGTGGGCTTCGGTGGCCGAGAAGTACAAGGGCAAGGCCGACGCGCCCGACAAGCTCGTCACCTACCTGAAGGTCGGCGGCAAGCAGAGCGACGGCGACGAACACAAGAAGGTCGAGGCCAGCGACGCTGACCTGAAGGCCATCGTGGCCATCGTGCTGTCGTCCAAGTAGGCCTGCGGCCTGGCGCCGCACCCGCGGAAGCATCAGGATGAACGAGCCGCAGAACCCAGGTGCCCTGCGCCGCTTCATGCGCTGGCTGTTCACGCCGTCGGCGCGCTGGTCGCTGTTCACGCTGTTGCTGGTGGGTGGCGTGGCTGGCGCGGTGGCGGTCATCGGCACGCAGGTGGCGGTGCATATCACCGGCACCGACGAGTTCTGCGGCAACGCCTGCCACTCGCACGCCAAGTTCGTGTTCCCTGAGCACAAGACCTCGGCGCACTACAACAACCGCACCGGCGTGCGTGCCCTCTGCGTGGACTGCCACCTGCCGCACACCTACCCGGCCAAGCTCTTTGCCAAGGCCAAGGCCGGCATCAAGGACGGGCTGGCCGAGCTGCGCGGCACCATCGCCACGCAGGAGAAGTTCGAGCGTGAGCGCTGGCGCATGGCCAACATCGTGTGGGACGAGATGAAGGAGAACAACTCCGCCAACTGCCGCAGCTGCCACGACCCCGCCGCCTGGGACGCCAAGAAGCAGAGCGAAGACGCCACCAAGGCGCACAGGAAGTTCAGCGCGGGCAAGGCCACGTGCATCGAGTGCCACACCGGCGTGGCCCACAAGGAACCCGAAGAACCCAAGGCGCCTGCCATGGCAGCGTCTGCACCGGGCTGAGTGCACCGCGAAGCGCAGGTCCGCCGTGCCTGCAGGGGACCGGTGGCGCAGCCATCTGCAGATCTTCTTGTGTCAGCACGTGTTGCGCGTTATTTTTGTGATTGGTGACTTCCCTTGGCCCACCAGCAACACTGATGTGAATCAACTTTTGCAGCAGGCTCGCTTGTAGATTGGCCTGCCGAAGACGAGACGTCCCGCGGGAATGCGTGCACCGCATCACCGCCGAAGCGCGCCGCGTCGGGCCGCACACATCGAGGAGAACATTCATGAAGCAACGCCGCTGGATGGGATGTATCGCCTCGGGCCTGATGGCCGCCGTGCTGGCGGCCTGCGGCGGCAGCGGCGACACCGGCCCCGCCGGGCCCAACGGGCCTGCCGGCCCGGCCGGACCTGCCGGACCTGCGGGCCCGTCAGGACCTGCGGGCCCCGCAGGCCCTTCCGGTTCCGGCGGCGGCGCGACATTCGCCGTGGGCAGCAATGCGCTCACCAACACCAGCGCCATCACCGCCAATGCGGCGGCCTGGTCGGCGCTGGAGCCCGTGGTCACCATCACCAGCGTCACCATCACCGACAAGCCGGTGGTCAACTTCATGGTCAAGGACGGCTTCGGCCGCGCCGTCACCGGCCTGGGCAATACCAGCAAGTCGGCCACGGCGACGGCGGCCAGTCTGCCCAACCTGGCCTTCGCGCTGGCCAAGCTGCTGCCCGGCAGCAACGGCAGCCCCAGCAAGTGGGTGAGCTACATCGTCACCACGGTGCCCAGCACCACCACGGCAGCGGCTCCCACGCGGCCCAGCACCGACAGCACGGGCACGCTGGTGGACAACGGCGACGGCAGCTACCGCTACACCTTCTACCGCGACATCACGCAGGTCAAGACGCAGGTCGACGGCATGACGGTGAGCGGCACCAACAACAAGGCCGATCTCGGCGATCTCAGCTACAACGCCAACCTCACGCACCGCTTGACGCTGCAGCTGTCCGGCAACGCACCCGCCACGGGCAGCAACACGCCCACCGGCGCCGCCTCGGCCGTGGCCGCGGTGCCGATGAAGAAGCCGGTGGACGTGATCTACGACTTCATCCCCTCCGCGGGCCGCGCGGTGACCAGCGCCGATGCCCAGCGCGACATCGTGGCCAACGCCAAGTGCGAGGAATGCCACCGCAAGCTGGGCGGCATACCGGGCCTGAGCGAGGAGGCGGCCGCTGCCGGCTTCCACGGCGGCAGCCGCAACAACGTGCAGTACTGCACCGTCTGCCACACCGAGCAGCGCCGCTATGGCCGCGCCGAAGCCACGGCCACCACCAACGGTGCCATCAAGACCTTCACGAGCAGCTCCTACGTGCTGGACAACCGCACCATCGGCGACCTGCCCAACTACATCCACAAGGTGCACGCCGGCCCGCTGCTGGCCCACAAGAACTACGACTACGGCGGCGTGGGCTTCAACGAGACCACCTATCCGCAGGACCTGCGCAACTGCACCAAGTGCCACGACGGCTCCACCACGTCCACTGCGAAGACGCTGCAGGGCGACAACTGGAAGAATGCGCCCAGCGCCAAGGCCTGCGGCTCCTGCCACGACGGCATCAACTTCGCCACCGGCACCGGCGTGCGCATGGCCGACGCCGTCAAGGGTCTGACCACCAGCGCCTTCGCCCACCCGGCCGGCCCGCAGGCCGACGACGCGCTGTGCGCGCTGTGCCACAAGCCCGACGTCATCGACGTCACCCACCTGCCGGTGACGCCGCCCAACCTGGCCAGTGCGCTGCACGTGGCCGGCGGCAACGCCAACAGCAACGCGGCCTGGATCGCTTCCAACGTGGCGCGCCTGCCCGCGGGTGCCATCGTCGTCACCTACGACGTGAAGACCGTCTCGCGCAACGCCGGCAAGCAGCCGGTGATGGTCTTCCGCATGCTGCAGAACGGCGCGCGCAAGGACCTCAACGCCAACACCGCGGCAGAGCTGTGGGACGGCTACACCGGCGCGCCGAGCGTGTACTTCGTGTTCGCGGTGCCGCAGGACGGCATCGTCGCACCGGCCGACTTCAACGCCACCGCCTCGGTCTACCTGAAGACACTGTGGAAAGGCACGGGCACCGGCACCGCCGCCGGCACGCTGACCGGCCCCGACGCCGACGGCTACTACACCGCCACGCTGACCGGCGTGCAGGTGCCCGACAGCGCGAAGATGCTGACCGGCGGTCTGGGCTACTCCTACAACGTATCGAGCGCCCTGCCACTGACGCAGACCAACCTGGCCGACTACCCCCTCACCGCCACCACGGTGCCCGGGCAGAGCAACCCGACCGGCGGCCTGATCGTCATTGCGCCCAACGTGCAGAAGGTGGCCACCGGCTACACGGGCCGGCGCGCCATCGTCACCGACGCCCGCTGCAACGCCTGCCACCAGGAGCTGGGCGCCTTCACCGAGGAAGCGTTCCATGGCGGCCAGCGCAACGACGCCACCACCTGCAGCTGGTGCCACACGCCCAACCGCGCCAGCAGCGGCTGGTCGGCCGACTCCACCAGCTTCATCCACGCCACGCACGCGGCGGCCAAGCGCACGGTGGACTACAACTGGCATGCCGTGTCGGCCACCGAGGGCTTCTGGAAGATCGGCTACCCCGGCATCCTGAACCAGTGCGAAACCTGCCACCTGCCGGGCACCTACGACTTCAGCGCCACGGCGTCGGCGGCAGCCATGGACAACCGGCCCTACCGCACGGTAGCCAGCGGCACCTTGAGTCCATCGGTGTCGACCTCGCCCTACGTCAACACCGGCGTGAACTACGGCAGCGGCTACAGCTTCAATGCGGGCACCGGCGTCATTGCCGATGCCGCCGCCACGACGCTGGTGACCTCGCCCACGGCCACGGCCTGCTTCGCCTGCCACGACAGCAACCAAGCGGTGTCGCACTACAGGATCAACGGTGGTTCGATCTACGCACCGCGCAGCACGGCGCTCGGCACCACCGAGACCTGCATGGTCTGCCACGGCCCCGGGCGCGTGGCCGAGATCAAGGCCTCGCACGCGAAGTGACGATGCGACACCGGCGCTTCTATGGACTGGCCCTGACATGGCTTGCCTTTGCAGCCGCGCAGGGCGCGGCCTGGGCTGCCCCGCAGGCATCAGCGACGCTGGTCGACATCAACAGCGCCAGCCGCCAGCAACTGCAGACGCTGCCCGGCGTCGGCGCGGCCGAGGCCGCCCGCATGGTTGCCGGCCGGCCCTACCTGAGCAAGGCTGAACTGGTGACCCGGCGGGTGCTGGCCACCGGGCCCTACCTGTCGCTGAAGAACCGTATCGTGGCCCTGCAGCCGGCTGCACCCCCGCGGCGGAAGTGAATGGACATCCGCCATGCCTTCTGTGTCGGTCTGGTGCTGCTGGGCAGCCTGGCGGGATGCACACCCGCCGCGGCGCAGACCCCGGCCGCCGACAGCGGCCCCGGCACTGAATACAGTGAGAAAGGTGCCGACACCTGCCTGGAGTGCCACGACGACGAGACGCCGGGCTACTCAGGCTCGGCCCTCTTCAAGGGCCGCCACGCCCACCGCGCCGACCCGCGTGCGCCCTTCGGCGCGGGCGGCCTGCAGTGCGAGGCCTGCCACGGCCCCGGCGGCCGCCACGCCGCCAAAGGCAGCAAGAAGAAGCTGACCATCAACAGCCTGAAGGCCGACTCCTTCCTGCCCGTGGCCGCGCGCAACCAGAGTTGCCTGGCCTGCCACCAGAACCAGGCCCGCAGCGCCTGGCACGCGGGTGCGCATGAACGCGGCAAGCTGGCCTGCACCGACTGCCACAAGATGCACGTGGAGAGCGACGCCGTACTCGTCAAGGCCAGCGAAGCCGCCGTGTGCTTTGCCTGCCACAAGCAGCAGCGCGCCGACTTCCACAAGACCTCGTCGCACCCGGTGCAGGGCGGCCGCATGAGCTGCAGCGACTGCCACAACGCCCATGGCACGGTGGCCGCGGCCAGCCTGGTCAAGCCGACGCTGAACCAGACCTGCACCACCTGCCACGCCGACAAACGCGGCCCCAAGCTGTGGGAGCACGCGCCGGTGGCCGAAGACTGCGCGCTGTGCCACACGCCGCATGGTTCGGTGCGCCAGGCCATGCTCACCAAGAGCCCGCCGCAGCTGTGCCAGCAGTGCCACACGGCAGCGGGCCATCCTTCGGTGGCGCGCGGCGGCAACTCGCTGCCGGGTGGCAGCGGCAGCGCCATCTTTGCCGTGGCCGGCGGCTGCAGCAACTGCCACTCGGCGGTGCACGGCTCCAACCATCCCTCGGGCGCCAAGCTCATGCGCTGAAGCGCAGCACCCCGCACCCGGACGCCACCATGAGCCACACCACGCCCTTGCTGATCTTGGCCGCCTGCGGACTGTTGTCCGCAGCCGCCACGCAGGCCGTGGCAGCCGCGGACACCTCGAAGTGGACCTGCTCGGCCTGCCCCTACGAGAAGGCCGGTGTCAGCGGCAGTGTCGAAGCCGGCGCGGGTGCGGTGACGGGCGAGCGCGCGCGCTACGGTGCCGATAACGGCCTGAACGGCAAGCGCGGGTTCGGGGTGCTGGGTGGCACGCTGCGCTACCGAGATGGCACGGACCTCTACGGCAGTGGGGTGGCCGAGGACATCGGCCTCGACATGCGGGCGCTGGCCGCCGAACTGGGGCGCGAAGGCAGCTGGCGCTTGAACCTCGGCGTCAGCCAGTGGCCGCATCAGCTGGAAGGCGCCGGCCGTTCGCCCTTCATCGGCGCCGGCAGCGGCGTGCAGACCCTGCCCTTCCCAGCCGCTGCATCACCGGCGCAGATGCCGCTGGCGAGCAGCCTGCAGCCGGTGGACCTGGGCACGCAGCGCACGCGCAGCGAATTGTCGGCACTGTGGATCGTCGGCCCCGAATGGACGCACCGCGTGAGCCTGCGCCATGACGTGCGCGACGGCACGCAGCGCCTGGGTGCTTCCTTCTTCTCCACCAGCAGCCTGCTGGCCGCGCCGGTGGACCAGACCACCGACCAGCTGGAACTGTCCACCAGCTACGCCGGCCGCGGCATCAACGCCACGCTGGCCTACCAAGCGTCGATCTTTCGCAACGCCGAAGGCTCGGTGACCTGGTCCAACCCCTACAACCCCGTGGTGGCCGGCGCCAGCCGCGGGCAGCTGGCGCTGGCACCGTCCAACCAGTTCCACCAGCTGATGGCCAGCGGAGGCATCGAACTCGCGCCGCGCATGCGGCTGAGCGGCGACGTGGCCATCGGCCGCATGACGCAGGACGAAGCCTTCCTGGCGCCGACGCTCAACCCGACGCTGGCCGCCGCGGCCAGCGCGGCCATGCCGGCAGCTTCGCTCGACGGCCGCGCCGACACTTTCAACGCCAGCGTGCAGCTGTCGGCCGCACCGGCCGAGGGCCTGCGCCTGAACGCCAGCGTGGCGCGCAACGTGCGCGACAACCAGACCACCAGCCGGCTGTACCCGGCGCTGTCGACCGACACGTTCCTGGACCCTGGCGCGCGGCGCGCACCGGCTTTCAGCTTCAAGCAGAACCGCTTCAAGGCCGGTGCCGACTACCGCATCGGCCGCACCGCCACCGTGGCTGCAGGCGTGGAGCGCGACGAGCGCATCCGTTCCTGGCAGGACGTGGTGTCGACGCGCGAGACCACGCTGTGGGCACGCGGCAGCGTGCAGCCCACGGAAGAACTGGCGCTGTCGCTGAAAGTCTCGCGTGCCGAGCGTGACCCCAGCAGCTACGGCAGCGCCACCTGGGTCACGTCGCCGCAGAACCCGCTGCTGCGCAAGTTCAACCTGGCCGAGCGCAACCGCGAGACGGCCGCGCTGCGCGCCGACCTCACGCTGAGCGAGGCGCTCAGCATCGGCCTGCACGTCGACCTGTCGCGCGACACCTTCCCCGACGCCGTGCTCGGCATGACGCTGGCGCGCAACCTGAGTGGTGGCGCCGACATCGCCTACACCGTGTCGGAGCAGACCCAGCTGCATGCCTTTGCGCAGGCCGAGCGCATGCGCTCGATGCAGGCCGGCAGCGAAGCCTTTGGCGCGCCCGACTGGTGGAGCCGCAGCCACGACACCGCGCACGTGCTGGGCTTCGGCGTCAAGCACAGCGCGCTGAAGGGGCGGCTCGAAGTTGGCGGTGATGTCGTGATGTCGCGCTCGCGCGCCAACGTTGGCGTGGTTACCCGGGTGGCCGAAACACCCTACCCCACCGCCACGCAGCAGCGCGACAGCCTGCGACTGCACGCCACCTGGAAGCTGAAGGACGGCATGTCCATCGTCGGCCGCTACGCCTTCGAACGCCAGGCGCAGGCCGACTGGCGGCTCGACGGCCTACAGCCCGACACGCTGGTCAACCTGCTGGCCCTGGGTGAGACGCCGCCCAACTACCGCGTCAACGTCTTCAGCGTGGCGCTGCGCTACAGCTTCTGAGCCCCAGGCCCCAGGGCAGATACGCCCTGTTCGGGGCTGCTTGATCCACCGCAACACCGCAAGGCCCGCCTCGCGTTCTGATGCGTCCCGACGAGGGCGACATCGGTGCCGTGCGCAGCCCCTCGAGTGATCACCACCGGCCCGTGCGATGAATGCCTACGCGATCTTCCTGCTCTACCTGCTGCTCATCCTGGGCGTGGTGGCGCTCGTGCTGGCGCTCAACCGCGTGCTGGGCCCCAAACCCGTGGCCACGGCAACGAAGCTGGAGCCCTTCGAATGCGGCGCCACGCCGGTGAGCACGCTCAACGTGAAGGCCGTGCCCATCAAGTACTACGCGGTGGCCATCGTCTTCGTGCTCTTCGACCTGGAGACGGTCTTCCTCTTCATCTGGGCGCTGGCGGCACAGCCGCTCACCGGCTTCATGCTGGGCACGCTGTTCGCCTTCCTGTTCCTGCTGGTGCTGATCCTGCTGGTCGTCTACAAGGCGCGGCTGCTCGAGGCGGTGACCGAATGAGCAGCTACGGCCGCAGCATCCCCATCGTGCCCGCCGACCACACGAAGGACGGCGCCTTCGAGATACTCACCACGCGCAAGGACGAACTCATCGGCTGGGCGCGCAAGTTCTCGATCTTTCCCTACCCCTTCGTCACGGCCTGCTGCGCCATGGAGTTCATGGCCGTCAGCGCCACGCCCTACGACACCGACCGCTTCGGCGCCGCCCTGCCCCGCTTCAGCCCGCGCCAGGCCGACCTGCTGATGGTGGTGGGCACCGTCACGCACAAGCAGGCGCCCATCCTGCTGAAGGTGTACGAACAGATGTGCGAGCCCAAGTGGGTGATGGCCTTCGGCGTCTGTGCCAGCAGCGGCGGCTTCTACCAGAACTACGCGGCGCTGCCGGGCATCGACCGCATCATTCCGGTGGACGTGTATGTCCCGGGCTGCCCACCGCGGCCCGAGATGGTGATCGACGGGATCATGCAGCTGCAGGACAAGATCGCGCGCGCCAGCCACGTCATCCTGACGAAGACCTTCTGAGCATGGCGGCCGACATCTTCGACACCTTGCAGGACACGCTCTCGCCGCTGGCTGGGCCGGGTGTCGTGCAGCATGGCGTGCTCGTGTTCCAGCCGCCGGCGGCCGAGTTGCTGCCCGTGGTGCGCCGGCTGAAGGACCTCTACGCCTTCGACATCTTCCTCGACGTCACCGCCATCGACTGGCCCGCCGATGCGCTGCGCTTCGAGGTCGTGCACCACTTCTACAGCAGCATGCACAAGCAACGTGTGCGCCTGAAGACGCGGGTGGCCGAAGCCGACCCCTGCGTCGATACGCTCATCACGCTCTACCGCTCGGCCGCCTACATGGAGCGCGAGTGCCACGACATGTACGGCATCGTCTTCCGCGGCAATGCCGACCTGCGCCCCATCCTGCTCTACGAAGGCTTCGTCGGCCACCCGCTGCGCAAGGACTACCCCAAGCAGGCCGAGCAGCCGCTCGTGCCCTACCGGAACTGACGCCGTGGACGCGCGCACCCGCCCCATTGCCAACCCCGTGCTCAGCAGCCTGCAGACGCCGCTGCACGAAGACTCGGTCATCGTCAGCATCGGCCCTTCGCACCCGGCCACGCACGGCACGGTGCAGATCTTCGTCGAGCTGGACGGCGAACGCGTGTTGCGCAGCGACGTGCATTGCGGCTACCTGCACCGCGGCTTCGAGAAGGAGTGCGAGGACCACACCTGGCACAACCTCATTCCCTATGTCGACCGCCTGAACTACGTCTCGGCACTGGTCAATGACTTCGCCTACTGCGGCGCCGTGGAGACGCTGATGGGGGTGCAGATCACGCCGCGCTGCACGCTGCTGCGCACGCTGCTGTCGGAGTACTCGCGCCTGGTGGACCACCTGACCTGCACCGCGGCCGGCCTGATGGAGCTGGGCGCGATGACGGCCTTCCTGTATCTCGTGATGATTCGCGACTACATGTACGAGCACCTGGCCGCGCTCACCGGCGCGCGGGTCACCTACACCTACGGCCGCATCGGCGGCCTGGCGCGCGACCTGCCCGAAGGCTGGCTGGTGCGCATGGAAGAGATCCTGGTCCAGTACGAGGACTTCATCGCCCGCGTGCACACGCTGGTGGACCGCAACCGCATCTTCGTCGACCGCATGCGCAAGACTGGCGCCATCAGCACCGCCGACGCGCTGAACCTGGGCTGCACCGGCCCCATCCTGCGCAGCACCGGCGTGCCGCGCGACCTGCGCAAGGACACTCCCTACCTGGCCTATGCCGAGCTCGACTTCGAGGTGCCGGTGGGCATCCAGGGCGACAACTACGATCGCTACTTCGTGCGCATGCGCGAGATGGACGAGTCGGTCTACATGATGCGGCAACTGGCCGAAATGCTGCAGCAGCCGCAGCACCAGGGGCCCATCAACGTGGACGACAGGCGCTGCACTTTTCCCGAAAAGGCGCTGATCTACACGCAGATCGAGTCGCTCATCAACCACTTCAAGCTGGTGATGGAAGGCCCGGTGGTGCCGGCCGGAGACGCCTACGTGGCGCACGAGGCGCCCAACGGCGAGCTGGGCTTCTACATCGTCAGCACCGGCAGCGGCACGCCGCACAAGGTGCACGTGCGCTCACCCAGCTTCGTGCACATGGGCGCAGCCTCGCGCATGCTGGACGGCGGCCAGCTCGCAGACATCGTGCCCACCTTCGGCTCGATCAACATGATCGGCGGGGAGTGTGATCGGTGAAGCATCTCGTCGGCGAACTCGACACCCTGCGCCGGCGCTACCCGCCGGGCAGCGACTCGTCGATGGTCATCCCCTGCCTGCACCGCATCCAGGAAGACCGCGGCTTCGTGGCCGACAGCGACATCACCGAGCTGCAGGCCTACCTGGGTGTGCCGCGCATCCAGATCGAGGAGGTGCTGGCGCACTACTCGATGTTCCGCCGTGCGCCCATCGGCCGCTGGCACCTGCAGGTCTGCCGCAACGTGAGCTGCTCAATGCGCGGCGCCGAGGGCGTCATCGATCATTTGTGCGAACGCCTGGGCATAGCGCCCGGCCAGACCACGCCCGACGGCCGCTTCACGCTGGGCACCGTCGAATGCCTGGGTTCCTGCGGCACGGCGCCGGTGGTGATGGTCAATCAGGCCTACCACGAGAACATGAGCGCACCGAAGCTCGACGCCCTCATCGCGGAGCTGCGCAAGTGACGGGCCGCAAGCTCATCATGAACTTCCCGGTCACGGCCACGTCGCACGGGCTGGCCGACGTGCAGGCGCGCGGCGGCTACCAGACGCTGGCAAAGGTGCTGCGCGACATGCGGCCCGAGCAGGTGACCAAGGAAGTGGCGTCCAGCGGCATCCTGGGCCACGGCGGCGCGGCCTTCCCGGCCGGGCGCAAGTGGGGCGTGATCAAGCTCAACGATCAGCAGCCGCACTACCTGTGCGCCAACGCCGACGAAGGCGAGCCCGGCACGTTCAAGGACCGCTGGATCCTGGAGCACGCGCCGCACCTGCTCATCGAGTCCATGCTCATCGCGGCCTACGCGCTGCAGGTGCGCCACGCCTTCGTCTACATGCGCGGCGAGTTCGACCTGCCCTATCGGCGCCTGCAGGCCGCCATCGAGGAGGCCTACTCCGCCGGGCTGCTGGGCGACAACATCCTCGACACCGGCTTTGCCTGCGACCTGGTGATCTATCGCGGCGCCGGCTCCTATGTCTGCGGCGAGGCTTCTGCGCTCATCACGTCCATCGAAGGCAAGAAGGGCTACCCGCGCAACCGGCCGCCACGGCTGACGGTGCGCGGCCTCTACCAGAAGCCCACCGTCATCAACAACGTCGAGACCCTGGCCAATGTGGCAGGCATCGTGGCCATGGGCGGCGAGGCCTTCAGGCAGATCGGTGCGCCCAAGAGCCCGGGCACGCAACTGGTCTCGGTCTCGGGCCACATCCAGCGGCCCGGCGTCTACGAAGTCGAATACGGCACCCCGCTGGCGAAGTTCCTGGACGAGGACTGCGGCGGCGGCCTGGACGGCGTGCCCATCAAGTGCATCGTGCCCGGCGGCATCTCGACCAAGGTGCTCACCGCGGCCGAGTTGCAGCACGTCACCTACGACCACGCCAGCCTCGCGGCCGCAGGCTCTGGCGTGGGCTCGGGCGGCATGATCGTCATCGGTGAGGGCACCTGCATGGTCCGCCTGTTGCAGGTGATGCTGCGCTTCTATCACCACGAAAGCTGCGGCCAGTGCACGCCCTGCCGCGAGGGCATGGGCTGGATGCACCGCATCATCGACCGCATCGTCGGCGGCCAGGGCCAGCCCGGCGACATCCAGATGCTGGAGCGCATTTCGCGCGCCAACGACGGCACCACCATCTGCGGCATGGGCGACGCCGCGGGTTACGCCACGCTCGGCATCCTGGCCAAGTACCGCCGCGAGTTCGAGCACTTCATCCAGCACAAGCACTCGCTGATGCAGGGCCGCCTGGACCTCACCGCTGCCCTGCCGGAGGCCGCCCATGCCTGAGATCTTCATCGACGGCCGGCCGCTGATGGCCGAGGACAACCAGACCGTGATGCAGGCGGCGCGCGCACACGGCATCGAGATCCCCGCCTTCTGCTGGCACCCTGCGCTGTCGGTGCCGGGCAACTGCCGCATCTGCGTGGTGGAAGTGGAAGCTGATGGCAGTGGCTGGGTCGACATCGCCTGCAACATGCCGGTGACGCCCGGCATGCGCGTGCTGACCGACTCGCCCAGGGTGCGCCAGCGCCGCCAGGAGACGATGCAGTTCATCACGCTGAACCACCCGGTGGACTGCGGCATCTGCGACAAGGCCGGCGAATGCACGCTGCAGGACCATCACTACGCCTACAACGGCGAGGCCTCGATCTCGCGCGAGCCCAAGGTCCACGCCACCAAGCACTTCGACCTGTCGTCGCGCATCGTGCTCGACAACGAGCGCTGCATCCTGTGCACGCGCTGCGTGCGCTTCACGCGCGAGGTCTCCAAGACCCACGCTCTGGGCGTCATCTCCCGCGGCGACCACTCGCTCATCCGGCCCACGGAAGACGGCGCTTTCGAGCACGACGCCTATTCCGACAACGTCATCGACCTCTGCCCAGTGGGCGCGCTGCTGTCCAAGGCCACGCTGCACCGCACGCGCGTGTGGTACCTGAAGGCCACGCCCTCGGTGTGCCCGGGCTGCGAGCGCGGCTGCGCGGTGCAGGTGTGGCACCGCCGGCCCGAATGGAAGCTGAAGGCCGTGGCCCTGGCCGCCAACACGCGCATCGAACGCGTCACGCCGCGCGACGACCCCGCGATCAACGGGCCGTGGATCTGCAACAAGGGCCGCGACCTGGCCAGCTTCTACGGCCGCGCCCGCGCCGAAACGCCAATGCTGCGCGGCCGGCCCACCGACCTGGACAGCGCGCTGGAGCGTGCCCGCGAGCTCATCGCCGCGGCGCAGCGACCGGTGGCGCTGGTGTCGAACTGGGCCTCGAACGAGGAACTGGCCGCCTTCAAGCAGGCGCTGGGCGGCCGCTTCACGAGCTGGGTCAAGACCGACTGCGAAGTCGCGCGTGGCGAGGTGGTGGCCGACGAACTGCTCATCCGCGCCGACAAGAACCCGAACACCGCCGGCGCCCGGGCCCTGTTCCCCGAACTGCCGGAGGACGCGAGCCACGCCTTTCCCCTCGACACCGATCTCGTGCTGGTGTGGGGCGAAGGTTTCCCCTTCGCCGAGCTACCGCCCCAGGCGAGCGTGATCCTGCTGAACGCCTGGCTGCAACCCGAAAACCAGCAGGCCGAGGTCTTCCTGCCCATCAGCACCATGCTCGAGCGGCGCGGCCACTACACCAACTTCGAAGGCGTGCTCAGCGCCTTCGAGCCCTGCTTCCCCGTGCCCGCCGAAGTGGCCCACGCCGCAGACATCTTTGCTGCGCTGGCCGTGCACGCCGAGGTCGCCCTGCCATGAAGCAGGACCTGGTCGTCGCCCTGGTCTTCATGCTCTACGCCGTGGGCATGCTGATGAGCTTCGGCACCGTGCTGACCTGGGTCGAACGCAAGCAGGCGGCGGTGATGTCCGACCGCATCGGCGCCAACCGTGCCTACATCCGGCTGCCGTACACGCAGATCAAGCTCGTGTGGTGGGGCCTCTTCCACGGCATCGCCGACGGCATCAAGATGCTGGTGAAGGAAGACTTCCACCCGCGCACCCACGACGCCGTGGCCTATGCCGTGGCGCCCTGGGTGGTGTTCACGCCGGTGCTGCTGGTCTTTGCCGTGCTGCCCTTCGGCGGCCAGATCGACCCCGGCCGCCTGTTCCCGGCGCTGGCCGACTGGTTCGGCGGCAAGACCTACCCGATGCAGATCGCGTCGCTCGACGCCGGGCTGCTCATCGTCTTCGCGTTCAGCGGCATGACCATCATCGGCGCCATGCTGGCCGGCTGGTCGTCGGACAACAAGTTCTCGCTGCTCGGCGGCCTGCGCGCCGGCTCGCAGATGATCAGCTACGAGCTGGTGATGGGCCTCACGGTGCTGGGCCTGATCCTGGTCTACGGCACCGTCGACCTGGGGGCCATGGTGCGCCAGCAGTCGGGCACGGTGTGGGGCTTCCTGCCGGCCTGGGGCGTGGTCTACCAGCCCTTCGCGGCCGTGCTGTTCATGACCGCGGCTATCGCCGAGAACAAGCGCATCCCCTTCGACCTGCCCGAAGCCGAAAGCGAGCTCATTGCCGGCTACTACACCGAATACAGCGCCATGAAGATGGGCCTCTTCATGTTCGCCGAGTTCATCGAGATCGCGATCATCGGCGCGCTCTTCACCACGCTCTTCCTGGGCGGCTACAACCTGCCCTACATGAACGACAGCGGCTTCGCCTTCCCCGGCGGCGCCACGCTGGCCATGAGCCACGGCGCGGTGGTGGTGACGCAGCTGGTGGTGTTCCTGCTCAAGGTGATGCTGGTCTGCAGCTTCCAGATCCTGGTGCGCTGGACGCTGCCGCGCTTCCGCTACGACCAGGTGCTGAGCTTCGCCTGGAAGTTCATGCTGCCGCTGGCGCTGGCCAACCTGGCCCTCACCGCGGTGCTGCTGTGGTTGCACCAGGGAGCACCGTCATGACAGTGCGCTACAAGCGCAAGGTCTACTGGAACGAGCCCGAACTGCAGGGCTGGGACCGCGCCTACCTGCCCGAGATCCTGCGTGGGCTTGCTCTCACCAGCGGCATCTTCCTGCGCAACATGGGCCGCTGGATGAGTGGCCGCAAGGGCGCGCTCACCACCTACTACCCGGAAGAGACGCGCTGGGACTACGCGCCCGCCAACCGCGGCAAGCACGTGCTGACGCAGCGCCCCGACGGCAAGCCGCAGTGCGTGGCGTGCAACCTGTGCGCCACGGTCTGCCCGGCGAAGGTCATCGAGATCGAAGCCGGCTACGACCCCGGCGACACCGCGCACCCCAAGTTCCCCATCCGCTTCGAGATCGACTACTCGCGCTGCGTGTTCTGCGGTCTGTGCGTCGAGGCCTGCCCCGAAGACGCCATCCGCATGGCCAAGGAGACGCCGGGCCTCACCTCGGATGACCGCCACCAGATGTGGCTGACGATGGAAGAGATGCTGACCTGGCAGCCGCAGCACGACGTGGCCAAGCCCTATCCGCCGGCACCCGCGGCCAGGCATGAGGCCGCCCCATGATCGACGCGCTGCTGCTCAACCTGGAAACGCTGCTGCTGCTGGCCTTCAGCGCCGGTGCCTTGCTGTGCGCCACGCTGATGATGGTGCTGCGCCAGCCCATGCGCTTGGCCATGTCGCTCATTGCCTGCATGTTCTTCCTGGCCGGCATCTACGGCCTGCTGGGCGTGCACTTCATCGCCGCCTTCCAGGTGCTGATCTACGTTGGCGCGGTGATGGTCTTCATGGTCTACGTGATCATGCTGCTGGAGGTGCGCGAGCACACCGGCGTCCGCTACTCCGCGCTGCTGGTGCCAGGCGTGATCGGCTTCTTCCTACTGCTGGGCGCCATCGTCGGCAGCATTTGGCAGGCGCTGCCATCACCCACGGTGGACATCGGCAGCGCCAGCTTCGGCATTGGCGCCTTCTCGGTGGCTTTCCTGCGCGACCACTGGCTGCACTTCGAGCTGACCTCGGTGCTGCTGCTGGCCGCGGTGGTGGCGGCGCTGGCGGTCATCAAGGTCAGCCGCGCCGCCGACCTGCGGCGGCGACATGGATAGGACGCAGCTGCTGCTGGGCGTGGCCGTGGCGCTGTTCGCTCTGGGCCTGCTGGGCGTCATCGTGCGCCGCAACGTGCTGGTGATGCTGATGTGCATGGAACTCATGCTCAACGGCGTCAACCTGAGCCTCGTCACCTTCGCGCAGCAGCATGGCAACGCCGCGGGCGCGGTGCTGGTGTTCCTGGTTTTCGTGGTGGCCACGGCCGAGATCGCGCTGGCCATTCCCATCGTGCTGCTGCTGGCGCGCCGCAAGGCCACGCTCGACGTGGCGCAGTTCGACGAGCTGAAGGGCTGACGGTGTGAGCATGGTGCCGCATGCGCTGACGCTCATCGTGCTGCTGCCGCTGCTGGGCTTCGTGCTCAACGGCGTGTTCGCCACCCGGCTGGGCGGCAACGTGGCGGGCAAGGCCTTCGTCACGGTGGTGGGCTGCGGGCTGCCGCTGGCCGCCTTCGCGCTCACCGTGCAGACGGTCATGGCGCTGCAGGCCGGCGCTTGGGCGCCTCTCATCGAGCCCGTCTACCGCTGGGCACTGATCGGCGGCAGCGCCTTCGAGATCAGCTTCTACTTCGACCGCCTGAGCGCGGTGATGGCGCTCATCGTCACCGGCGTGGGCTCGGCCATCCACGTCTATTCCGTCGGCTACATGGCCCACGACAAGAGCTACGGCCGCTTCTTCGCCTACCTCAACCTGTTCCTCTTCTTCATGCTGTTGCTGGTGCTGGGGCGTTCGCTGCTGGTGCTCTTCGTCGGCTGGGAAGGCGTGGGGCTGGCGAGCTACCTGCTCATCGGCTTCTGGTTCGACGACGGGGCCAATGCGCGCGCCGGCAAGAAGGCCTTCGTCACCAACCGCGTGGGCGACGCCGGCTTCCTGCTGGGCATGTTCCTGCTCTACCAGGCCACAGGCACGCTGGACATGGACCGCATCAACGCCGCCTTCACCGGCGCCAGCGCGCCGGCGGTGTCGGCCAGCCTGGTGGGTGTGCTGCTGTTCATCGGCGCGACGGGCAAGTCGGCACAGATTCCGCTGCACGTCTGGCTGCCCGACGCCATGGCCGGCCCGACGCCGGTGTCGGCGCTGATCCACGCCGCCACCATCGTCCCCGCCGGCGTGTACCTGGTGGCGCGTTTGTCGGGCGTCTACCTGCAGGCGCCCGAAGCCTCGATGCTGATCGCCATCGTCGGCGCAGCCACCGCCTTCTTCGCCGCCACCGTGGCGCTGGTACAGACCGACATCAAGAAGGTGCTGGCCTACAGCACGGTGTCGCAGCTGGGCTTCATGTTCCTGGCGCTCGGCGTCGGTGCCTACGGCGTGGCGGTGTTCCACCTCATGACGCATGCCTTCTTCAAGGCCTGCCTGTTCCTGGGCGCCGGCAGCGTGATCCACGCGCTGGGCGGCGAGCAGGACCTGCGCAAGATGGGCGGCCTGGCGCGCCGCATCCCCATCACCTTCGTCACCTTCGCGGTGGCCACGGCGGCCATTGCCGGGCTGCCGCCGCTGGCCGGCTTCTTCTCCAAGGACGAGATCCTGTGGTTCGCCTTCGCCAGCGAGCGCGGTTCGCCGCTGCTGTGGTTCGTCGCTGCGGCCACGGCGCTGATGACGGCCTTCTACATGTTCCGGCTGCTGTGGCTGGCCTTCCTGGGCACGTCCCGCATGACGCTTGAGGTCGAACAACACGTGCACGAATCACCCTGGAGCATGACTGGCGTGTTGTGCCTGCTGGCACTGCTGTCGGCGGTGGGCGGTTTCATCGCCGTGCCGCACTTCCTGGAGCCGCAGTGGCCGCTGCCGCCGGTGCACGCGCACCTGCACGCTTTCGAGACGCCGCTGCTGGTGTTCTCGGTGCTGCTGGCGCTGGCCGGGCTGGCCACGGCCTGGTGGATGTTCGGCGGCAAGCCGGGCCGCGCCGACGCCCTGCAGCAGCGCTTTGCCGGCGCGCACCGCGTGTTGCTCGCCAAGTACCAGGTCGACGAGCTCTACGAAGCCACCATCGGCCGGCCGCTGGTGTGGCTGTCCGACCGCATCTTCCTGCGCATCGGTGACCGCATGCTGCTCGACGGCACGCTCAACGGCCTGGGCGCCCTGGGCCGCCTGGGCGGGCGCCTGCTCGGCGCCGTGCAGACCGGCAACCTGCAGCTCTACCTGTGGTTCGTGCTGGCGGGCCTGGCGGGCGCCGTGCTGTGGAGCTGGCCGCATGTCTGACGCCGGCCTGCTGAACGCGGTGCTGTGGCTGCCGATGCTGGGCCTGGGCCTGCTGCTGCTGACACCCGCCGACAAGCCCGACCTCACGCGCAACATCACGCTTGGCGTGATGCTGCTGCAGTTCGCGCTCACCGCCTGGCTCTACACGCGCTTCGACAGCGCTGCCGTCGGCCTGCAGTTCGAGACGCGCGTGCCCTGGATCGCCGCCTGGGGCGTGAATTACCAGATCGGGCTCGACGGCTACAACGTGCTGCTGGTCATGCTCACCGCCTTCCTCGGTCCGCTGGTGGTGGCCGGCGCCTTCAGTGCCATCAGCAAGGACGTGAAGCTCTTCCACGCCATGGTCTTCCTCATCCAGTTCGCGATGATGGGCACCTTCCTGGCGCAGGACCTGTTCCTGTTTTACGTGTTCTGGGAAACGATGCTGATCCCGATGTACCTGATGATCGGCATCTGGGGCGGCGAGCGGCGCATCTACGCCACCATCAAGTTCGTGCTCTACACCGCCTTCGGCAGCATCCTGATGCTGGCCGCTGTCATCTATCTCGTGTGGGCGCAGCAGCAGCAGAACCCGGGCGCGGCTTCCTTCGCCTTTGCGGAACTCATGAAGCTGAAGCTGCCGGTGGACGTGCAGTGCTGGCTGCTCGGTGCGTTTGCCCTGAGCTTCGCCATCAAGGTGCCCATGGTGCCGCTGCACACCTGGCTGCCCGACGCCCACGTCGAAGCGCCCACCGCCGGCTCGGTCATCCTGGCCGGCGTGCTGCTGAAGATGGGCACTTACGGCTTCATGAAGCTGGGCTTTCCGCTCTTCCCCGACGCCACCGCGCTGTTCACGCCCGCGCTGTCGATACTCGCCGTGTTCGGCATCGTCTACGGCGCCTGCCTGGCGCTGGTGCAGGACGACATCAAGAAGATCATCGCCTACAGCTCCATCAGCCATCTGGGCTACGTGATGCTGGGGCTGCTGAGCCTGGAGCTCATCGGCATCCAGGGTGCGGTGGTGCAGATGGTCAGCCACGGGCTGGTGGCTGCCGGGCTGTTCCTGATGGTGGGCATGGTCTACGAGCGCTGCCACACGCGCGAACTGGCGGCCTACGGCGGGCTCGCCAGGCTGATTCCGGTGTACTCGGTGTTCTTCCTGATCCTCACGCTGGCCTCGGTGGGCCTGCCCACGACGAGTGGCTTCACGGGTGAATTCCTGGTCCTGCTGGGTGCCTTCAAGGCGGCCTGGCCGCTGCACCTGGCAGGGCAGAACATGCCGCTGGTGCTGGCAGTGCTGGCGGTGTCGGGCGTGGTGCTGGGCGCGCTCTACATGCTGCGCTTCGCGCTCGGCTTCCTGTGGGGCGCGGCCAAGGCACCGCATCAGGAAACCCAGGCGCTGGCCGATCTGAATGGGCGCGAGAAGGCCATCCTCGCCTGCATCGTCGTGGCCGTCTTCGCGCTGGGCCTGTTCCCCGACGAGGCCCTGCGCAAGACCGAAGGTGCGGCCAAGGCCTACCAGCAACTGGTGAGCACGCCGCGTGCGCCAGGAGCCGCACGATGAACGGCCAGACCGTCTTCACCGCCATGCTGCCCGAGCACCTGCTGCTGCTGGGCATTGTGGTGATGCTGGTGCTGGACCTGCTGGACCGCGGGCCGCGCTACGCGCTGGCGGTGGCCCTGGTCTCGGTGGGCGCTGCAGCCGTGGCCGCCGCGGGCCTGGCGCTGTCGGGCTTCAGCGCCGCGCCGTTTGCCGGCCAGTTCTCGGTCGACCCCGCCGGCCTGATGGCCAAGGCCATGGTGCTGGCGCTGGCGCTGCCGGTGCTGCTGATGTCGCGCGACGACTTCGGGCCCCAGGTCGGCGCCGGCATGGGCAGCGAGTTCACCGCCCTGCTGCTGTCGGCCCTGTACGGCGTGTGCCTGGTGCAGTCGGCCGACAGCTTCCTGACCCTGTTCCTGGGCATCGAGCTGATGTCGCTGCCCGTCTACGTGCTGGTGCTGCTGGCGCAGCGCCGGCCGCAGAGCGCCGAGGCGGCACTCAAGTACCTGGTGCTGGGCGGTGCGGCCAGCGCCATGCTGCTGATGGGCGCTTCGCTGATTTACGGTGCCACCGGATCGCTGGCCACCGCCACCTTTGCCAGCGCCGTGAGTTCGCCCGACCCGCTGCTGCGCGCCGCCGTGGTGCTGGTGATCGGGGCCTTCTTCGTGAAGGCCGCCATCGTGCCCTTCCACGCCTGGGCGCCCGACGCCTACGAAGCCGCCAGCGTGCCCGTCACCGCCTTCATGGCCGTGGTGGTGAAGGCCGGCGTGCTGCTGGCCGCGGTGCGCCTGTTCGGCAACGCGGTGATCGCCACGCCGGTGCTGGAACTGCTGGCCGTGCTGCCACTGGCCAGCATCGTGTGGGGCAACCTGGCGGCCATGCGACAGGACAGCCTGCGGCGTTTGCTGGCCTACAGCTCCATCGCGCATGCCGGCTACCTGTTCTTCGCGCTGCTCGGCGCGCCAGCCGGGCGCCTGGCATCGGTGGCCTTCTACCTGCTGGCCTATGGCCTGCTGAACCTGCTGGCGCTGGCCGCGCTGCCCAGTGCTGCCGACGACACGCAGCGCGACAAGCTGGAGCACCTGCGCGGCCTCTACCAGCGCTCGCCGGCCGCCGCCGTGATGATCGCCATCGCCATGCTCTCGCTGGCCGGCATTCCGCCACTGCCAGGCTTCGTGGCCAAGTTCCTGATCTTCAGCAACGTCGTTGCCGCCGGTCACGTGACGCTGGCCGTGCTGGGCCTGGTGGGCAGCTTCCTGGGCATCTACTTCTACCTGCGCGTGATCCAGCTGATGTTCATGAGCCCGCAGGCCGCCGCTGCCGAAACAGGCCCCGTGCGGGGGCTGGCGCTGGGTGCCTGCGTGGCCTGCCTGGCGCTCACCGCGCTGGTGGCGGTGTTCCCGGGCTGGGTGCTGGCGCGCTTCTGAGGCTTGCGACCTGATTCAGGTCCCGGCGCGCCTGGCCTCTGGCGAGTACAGGTCCAGCAGCTGCACGCGCGTGGCACGCAGCCGCTCCGACACCACGCCCATCAGCCGCAGCATGAAGACCAGGCCGAACTCGGGCGCGGCCTTGAAGCTGGCCAGCAGCTGTTCACCTTCGAAGGCCAGCGCGGTGACGGGTTCCAGCGCGCGCGCCTGGAAGTGCTTGCCGGCATGCGGCAGCAGCGCCGACCAGTCGAAGGCGTCGCCGGCATAGACCGTCTGCACCCGCAGCACCTGGCCGGGGACTTCGAGCTCCAGCGCCACCATGCCTACACCCAGCAGGTAGAACACCGAGTAGTCGTCGCCCTCGTGGAAGATGATCTGCCCGGCATCGAAGTGCACCTGCTGCGCCATCTCGGCCAGGCGGGCCACGTGTTCCGGCTGGAACTCGGCCACGAAGGGGTGCTGTTGCAGCACGGGCAGGAGCGTGGGCAGGAGCGTGGGCAAGAGCGTGGGCGTCATGGCAGGGCTCCCGAAGGCGGTCGGGCGATTCTGCGGCGCAGGCGGGCGCGCGGCTTGACCTTGCGCAAGGCGCCGTCAGCCCGCCGCGGCCACCACGCGCTGCAGCTTGCCGCTGCGGCCCAGCGGCAGTGCAGCGGCCACGCGCGTGGTGATGTGCAGGCCCACCACGCCCTGCTGTCGCGCGAAGTCGACCAGCAGCTCGCGGCACCGCTCGCGCACGGCCGGCGTGTGCGGCACGCCGGGGCCCAGCGTCAGGCACCAGCGCTGCGCGGCCTGCTGGCGCAGCTGGAAATCGAAGACACCGGCGCCGTCTTCCAGCACCGTGGTCAGCGCCAGCGGCAGCAGCATCAGCGGCCGGCCGTCGCGGCCGGGCGCCACCAGCACGTCGTCGCGGCGCCCCTGCACCTGCAGCGTGGGCAGCGGCGAGCCGCAGGGGCAGCGCACGACGTCGAAGGCGATGCGGTCGCCGATGTCGAAGCGGATCAGCGGCTGCACATGGTTGGCCAGGTTGGTGAGCAGCGTGGTGTGCGAGACCTGGCCCGCCGGCAGCGGCCGGTGCCGCGCGTCCACCGCTTCCAGGATCACCCAGTCGCTGTTCACGTGCAGGCGCTGCTGCGCACATTCCCAGGCGATGGGCAGGAACTCCGAAGCGCCGTAGCTGTTGCGCACCGTGCAGCCGAAGGCGCGCTCGATGTGCGTGCGCATGGCCGGCGTCAGTGTCTCGCCGCCGGTCCACAGCTCGGTCGGGCGGATGTGCAGCGTGCCGCGCTGCTGTTCTTCGGCCAGCAGCACCGCCGCCGTGGGGTAGGTGGCCAGCACGCTGGGCGCCCAGGCGTTGAGCTGCTCCACCAGGGCCGGCGTCGGCTGCAGGATCGAGAAGCTGCGCAAGCCGTGGGCCAGCCAGGGGTTGAGCACGCGCAGGCGCTGCACCGTCACCTGGCTGGCAAAGTGGCCGCCGACGGCGCCGACGAAGGCATAACGCTCGAACAGGCCGAAAGGATCGAACAGCCGGGCCCATGGCCGCGTGCTGCTGCGTCGTGTGGCCTCCAGCGCGTCGTACACGGCCATGGCCTGCGGATCCTGCACGAAGATGCCGGGCTGCCCGGTGCTGCCGGAACTTTCCCAGACGTGGTGACGGCCGAGGAAGCGGTCGCCGATGCGCTGCGCATCGGCGCAGAAGGCGCGCAGTGCCGGCAGCGTGACCTCAGGGTCGGCCAGGTGGTCGGCGAAGTGGGCCATCAGCTGCGGCTTGCCGCTCACCGGCAGCGCCGACAGGGGCGTGGCGCCGGGGTCGCGGCCGGCCAGCAGGCGGCGGTAATGCGGCGTGCATTGCGCCGCCGTCAGCAGATCTGCCAGCCGCTGCGCCTGCCGGTCTGCGATGCCCTGGGGCGTCGCGTGGCTTGCCTCGGCGATGTCGAGCATGACCGCGGCCAGCGCCTTCAGTCGGTGTAGCACTGGCGCACGTAGGCGCCCGGCGCCGCACCCAGCCCCAACACCGCCGACACCGCCGGCAACCGCCGGCCGCGCCGCAGCGGCGACGAGTGCGCCGCCAGCCAGCGCTGCCAGGCCGGCCACCACGAGCCTTCGTGGCGCGCTGCGGCGGCCTGCCATTCGTCGGAGCTGCTCCACGGCCCCTGCGCTGGCCGCAGGGCGATGCGATAGCTGCGCCCGGCATGCCCCGGCTCGCTGACGATGCCGGCGTTGTGGCCACCGCTGGCCAGCACGAAGGTGATCTCGGCGTCGCACAGGCGGTGCAGCTGGTAGACCGAGGGCCAGGGCGAGACATGGTCGCGCTCGGTGCCGACCAGGAAGACGGGCCTGCGGATGTCGCCCAGCGACACCGCACGACCGTCGACGCGGTAGCTGCCGATGGCGAGCTGGTTCTCCAGGTACAGCGTCTGCAGGTATTCGCGGTGCATGCGCGCCGGCATGCGCGTGGTGTCGGCGTTCCAGGCCATCAGGTCGTTCGGCTGCTCACGTTCGCCCAGCAGGACCTCGCGCATGCGCCGCGTCCACACCAGGTCGCGCGAGTGCAGGAACTGGAAGGAACCGGCCATCTGCCGGCCCGTCAGGTAACCGGGGCCGCGCGTCACCTCGTCCAGGAAGTGGAGCTGGCTCTCGTCGATGAAGAGGCCCAGCTCGCCGGGCTGCGAGAAGTCGGTCTGCGCGGCCAGCAGCGTCAGCGTGGCCAGCGGCGGCAGGCCGTCGGCGCTGGCGTCACCGGCGAGCGCCGCTGCGGCGATGGCCAGCAGCGTGCCACCCAGGCAGTAGCCCATCGCGTGCACCGGGCGGCTTCGACCATCATCCAGCCTGCCGATGGCACGCAGGGCGTCGAACACGCCCAGGCGCAGGTAGTCATCCATCGTCAGCTCGCGGTCCTCGGCGCCGGGGTTGCGCCACGACAGCATGTACACGGTGTGGCCCTGGCGCACGAGGTAGCGCACCAGGCTGTTGTGCGGCGACAGGTCGAGGATGTAGTACTTCATGATCCACGACGGCACGATGAACACCGGCTCGGGATGCACTTTCGCCGTCTGCGCGTCGTAGCGTATGAGCTCGACGAGGTGGTTGCGGTACACCACCTGCCCGGGTGTCACCGCCACGTCGCGCCCGACCTCGAAGTGCGGCGCCGGCCCTTGGTCGGCCACGTCGGGCAGCCCGGCCACGTCGGCCAGCCAGTGGCGTGCGCCGCGCAGCAGGTGCGTGCCGCCCGAAGCCACGGCGTCGTTCAGCGCCACCGGATTGGTGGGCAGCCAGTTGGCCGGCGCCGCCATGCCCAGCCACTGGCGCGCAAAGAACTGCGTCAGCGCGGCGTGGTGCGCGGTCATGCCGGGCACGCTGGCAGCTTCGCGCCAGTAGGCCTCGCTGTTCCTGAAGCCGCGGCGCACCAGGTTCCAGGGCCACTCGGCCCAGGCCGGATCGCGGAAGCGCGGGTCGTCGTCGACGGCGCCGCTCGGTGCCTCGTCGTGGCCGGCGCCGGGACGCCACATGTCGGTGGCCAACTGCCGGGCCCGCGCCGCCAATGCCAGCTGGCGGCCAGGCGACAGCGCCAGGTGCCAGCCCCAGTCGGCCCAGGCCAGCGCCAGCGACACCGGCGACAGCCCGCCGGTCCACTGCGCCGCCTGGGCATGCAGCAGGCGGTCGAGCCGGTCGGTGAGCGCTTCGGCGACGGCAGACGCTTCCCCGGCAGGCAGGCGGACAGTTCTTGGTTTCATGGCAGCTACCTCGTCCGCTGGCCGGGCCCGATCGCACAGGCGAGCGGCGGCATGAATGCCATCTTGTGGCGCCGCGCGGCGGCCCGAGTTGACCTTGCGCAACGCCGCGCGCACGCTGCGCCTTATGTTGGCGGCTCTGCAAGGAGATGCGCGGCCATGCCTGCACTCACCGCATTGCTCGACACCCGGCTGGCGCAGCTGCCGCGCAGCCTGTCGCTGGTCTGGCCCGGCGGGCACCTCGGCGCCGCTGCGGGCGCCGTGCGCCTGACGCTGCGCCACCGCCGCGCCCTGGCCTGGCTGGCGCGCGGGCGCATCGGCGCCCTGGCCGACGCCTACGTCAACGGCGAGCTCGAGATCGACGGCGAGATGCGCGACGTGATGGCCGTGGCTGCCGCGCTGGTGGGCGACCCCGTGGCCCTGGGCTCGGCCACCACCTGGCCGCGCTGGCTGCAGACCTGGCGCTCGCGCTGGTTGCACGCGAGCCGGCGCGACGCCGAGCAGGTGCGCTTCCACTACGACGTCGGCGACCGCTTCTACGCGCTGTGGCTGGACCCGCGGCGCGTCTACTCCTGCGCCTACTGGGCCAGCGAGGCGCTGACGCTGGCGCAGGCCCAGGAAGCCAAGCTCGAACACGTCTGCCGCAAGCTGCGGCTGGCGCCGGGGCTGCGCCTGCTGGACATCGGCTGCGGCTGGGGCGCGCTGCTGCTGTGGGCCGCCGAACATCATGGCGTGAACGCGGTCGGCATCACGCTGTCGCGCAACCAGCACGCGCACGTGAGCCGGCTGATCGAGGAACGCGGCCTCGGTGGCCGCGTGGAAGTACGACTGGCCGACTACCGCGAGCTGCCGCCCGGGGGCGACTTCGACGCCATCGCCTCCATCGGCATGTTCGAGCATGTGGGCCGCGCAAGGCTGCCGGCCTACTTTGCCGGCCTGCATGGCCTGCTGAAGCCGGGCGGCCTGGTGCTGAACCACGGCATCACGGCTGGTGGCCTGCACAACCGCCAGCTGGGTGCGGGCATGGGCGACTTCATCGAGAAGCACATCTTCCCCGGCGGTGAGCTGGAGCACGTGTCCTGCGTCACCGAAAGCCTGGCGCGCGGCGGCCTGGAACTGCTGGACAGCGAGAACCTGCGCCCGCACTACGCGCGCACGCTGTGGGCCTGGTCAGGCGCACTGGAGCGCCAGCTGGCGGCAGCGCGCGCGCTCACCAGCGAACGCACGGTGCGCGCCTACCGCCTGTACCTGGCCGGCTGCGCGATGTGCTTCGAACAGGGCTGGCTGTCGCTGCACCAGCTGCTGGCCAGCCGGCCGGACGCGATAGGCGACCATGGACAGATGCGCGGGGCGCAGTCGGTGTATCCATTCAGGCGCGGGTACATGTACGGCTCGTGTCGGGTGGGGTAGGCGTGCTGCGCACCACCATGAAGGCCGCACAGGCGCCCGCTCACGCCCCGGCGAGGGCGGCGCTCGTCCCGTCAGCCGGTGATGATCGGTCGCAGCGTCTCAATCTCGCTGACGATGAAGTCGAAGAAGGCCGACACGCGCGGTGTCTGGCGCAGTTCCGGCGTCGTCAGCAGGCGCCAGATGCGGGTGAGCTCCGGCACCGGCCCGATCACCTGCACCAGGTCCGGTTCGGCGTCGCCCAGCGCGACGGGCAAGGGTGCGACGCCGACACCGGCCTTGACCGAGTAGACGAGCCCCAGCACGCTGTTGCTGCGCGCGGCGAAACGGGCCTCGGGCGCCACCTTCTGCATCCAGGCGGCGATGCGGTGGCGGGCCATGGTGTCGTCGAAGCCGACCAGCGCGTGCCGCGCCAGGTCCTCGATCTGCTCGGGCCGGCCGTGAGCCTGGATGTAGCCCTGGCTCGCGTAGATGGCCCAGATGGAGTCGCCGATCTTGCGGCCCACGAGTTCACCGTCATCGGTGTCACCGGAACGCAGCGCCACGTCGGCCTCGCCCTTCGTGAGATCGACATACTTGTCGCTCATGACGAAATGCACCTCCAGGGCCGGATGGCGCGCGCGGAAACGGTCCAGCAAGCCCGACCGCGTGATGCGCAAGACGATGGGTTCGGGGCATGTGACGCGGATGACGCCGGCCACGGCGGCAGCCGCCGTGGCCACCTGCTGTTCGAACGCCGTCACGGCCTGTTCCACGCGCTGGGCGTGCGGCAGCAGGGCCTGCCCGAACTCGGTCAGCCGGTAGCCGCTGGGCAGGCGCTGCACCAGCGCCTGGCCGATGCGCCGTTCCAGTTCGGCCAGCCGCCGCTGCACGGTGGACTGGTCGACACCCAAGGCGCGGCCAGCGGCCAGCGTGCTGCCATGGCGTGCAACGGCCAGCAGGTGCTTGAGGTCGTCCCAGTCGAAGCCGTGGGGGGTATGCGCCATTGCGGCCCCATTCTGCAGTCTTGCGCCTTACGGCGCGCGGCCTGGCCACCTAGGCTCAGCCCATGAACACATCCATCACCCCAGCGCAGGCCTTCAAGTCCGCCATGCGCGCCCAGTGGGACACGGCAGCGCCGGGTTGGAACGCCCACACCGCGGACATCCGGGCCTGGCTGAGGCGGCCGACCGAAGCCATGTGCCTGATGGCCGGTGTGACCGCGGGCTCGCGTGTGCTCGACGTGGCCGCCGGGGCGGGCGACCAGACGCTGACCGTGGCCGAACTGGTGGGGCCGCGCGGCCATGTGCTGGCCACCGACCTGTCGCCCGCCATCGTGGCGCTGGCACAGCAGAACGCGGCCCGCGCCGGCTTCAGCCAGGTCCAGACGCGGGTCGCCGATGGTGAAGACCTGGGCGTCGCCGAGGCCTCGTTTGATGCCGCGATCTGCCGCCTGGGGCTGATGTTCTTCGCCGATCCCTTGCAGGGCTTGCGCGAGATGCACCGTGCGCTGCGGCCCGGCGGCGGCCTGTGCACGATGGTGTTCTCACGCCCCGAGAAGAACCCGTGCCTGACGATCCTGATGTCGACGGCGCTCCGGCATGCCGGCCTGCCGGCCCGCGACCCTGCCCTGCCCGGTGGCCTGCTCAGCCTGGGCCAGCCGGGGCGCATCGACGGGCTCTTCAGGGACGCCGGCTTCCACGACGTGGCCACTACGGCGATCGAGGCCGTGTTCCGCGCGCCGTCGGTCGATCACTACCTCGCCTTCGTGCGCAGCTCGGCCGGCCCCGTCATGGACATCCTCGGGCGTCTCGACGCGGCCGTGGCCGAAGCGGCCTGGTCCGAGATACGGGAGCGCCTGGACACCTACACGCGCCCCGCAGGCTGGGAAGGCCCCAACGAGTTGTTGCTGACGGCCGGACGGCGGCCCCGGGAGCCGTCATGAAGCATGCGATGCACGATGAGCGCACGGCGCAGCGCCGGCAGCTCTTGCGCGCCGCAGCTGCAGGGCTCGCCGGCGGGGCCGCCCTGCTCTTCGGCCGCGCAGCCGCCGCGGCCACCGGGGCCAGCGGGGCCAGCAGCGACGTGATGCGCCTGTTGTGCAGCGGGCCGGCCGGCAGCATTCCCGACCTCATCGCCCGCGCCGTTGGCGACCAGTTGTTCAGCAGCAGCGGCCGGCGTGCCGTGATCGACAACCGGCCCGGTGCTGCCGGGCAGATCAGTGTCGGCGCCTTGAAGGCGGCCCCGGCCGATGGGGCAACCCTGCTGCTGGCACAGGGCGCCATCGCCACGGTCTATCCCGCGCTCTACGCCAGGCTGGCTTACGACCCCGCCGTCGACCTGCAGCCGGTGTCACTGGCCGGCGAGATGACGCTCGCTCTGGCGGTGGGCCCGGCGGTGCCGGCCGAGGTCACGACGCTGGCCGACTTCATCGCCTGGCTGCGCAAGCATCCCGGCAGCGCCAACATCGGCTCGCCGGGCACCGGCACCCTGCCTCATCTTCTGGAGGCCATGCTGTTCCGCGAGGCCGGAGTCGCATGGCAGCACGTGGCCTACTCCGGCGGCCCGCCGGCGGTGACCGACCTGCTGGGTGGCCAGATTGCCGCCTTGGCGCTGCCCGAGGGCCTGCTGCGGCAGCACCACGCCAGCCGGCGCGTGCGCGTGCTGGCGACCTCGGGATCGGTGCGCAGCGCCTACCTGCCCGAGGTGCCTTCGTTCGCCGAGCAGGGACACCCCGAGCTCGTGGTCAAGGAATGGTTCGCCTTCTTTGCTTCGGGCCGCGTGCCGAAGGCCGCCGTCGCCGCGGCCTCGTCGCTGCTGCAGGACGCCATCGCGCGGCCCGAGCTGGCGGCCATCTTTGCGCTGGCCGGCATGACGCCCGCGTCGAGTTCGCCCGCCGCGCTGGCGGCCCGCATCGCCCGTGAACAGCCCTACTGGCAGGCGGTGCTGCGCAGTCATCACATCCAGGCCGACTGAAGCGCTCGGGACAGGGCCTTCATCACCCTTCGGCGGCAGCCGGCTGCAGTGCGGCGGAGGGAACTTCGTTCACGGCGGTGCTCGGCGCCGTCTTGTGCAACTGCCCGCGCACCGACGCACCCACATCCATCTGCAGATGCTCGTAGTGGATGACGCCGGTGACCTGCGCGTTCGACTTCAGCTCGAGGAAGTGCTCGATGTGCAGCTCGCCGACGATGGTGCCGTTGATGACGGCGTCACCGCAGCTGACATGGCCCTCGATGCGGCCCTTGTCCGACAGCACCAGCAAGGCACGCGCCGGGCCCGTGCCGGCGCGGCCGATGACCTTGCCCTTGATGCGGCCGTCGATGCGGATGCCGTGCGTGAAGCAGATGTCGCCAGTGATCTCGACGTCCTCGGCGATCAGGCTGGACAGCTTGTTCACGTCGATGAAAGGCGCCTTCTTGGGCTTGGCGAACATGGTGGGGGCTCGTGGGGGTGCAGGTTGGCTAGCGCGCGGTGTCGCGGCCCTTGCGGAAGAAGGTCACTTCGTCCAGGCAGGTGCGCAAGCGCTGGTTGAGGCCGTCGATCTGGTGCTCCAGTTCACGGCCGTGGGCTTCGGACATCTGCAGCTGCAGGCGCGTCTGGGCCAGCGCCTGCTCGGCCTGGTGCAAGTCCTTCATCGGCGCGGCGTCCTGGCGCCACGGCGCCTGCTGGCCGCGCCAGTAGACGTGGCTGCCGGCAGCGCCGACGAGCAGCGCCACCACCAGGGCCGCAGCGTGCACCCACCGACGCCGACGCCGGCCCCCGGGTTCCAGCACCAGCTGCACGCGGGCAAGGTCTTGCGCGCGGGTCGGCCACACCTTCTCAAAGGCCGGCGAGGTAGCGCCGCGGGTCGACGGCCTCACCGTGGCGCAGCACCTCGAAGTGCAGGTGCGCGCCGGTGGAGCGGCCGGTGGAGCCGACAGCGGCAATGGTGTCGCCGGGCGCCACCAGATCGCCGGTCTTGACCCACAACGCCGAGGCGTGCGCGTAGCGCGTGATGAGGCCCTGGCCATGGTCGATCTCGACCACCTGGCCGTAGTCGGGCCTGAGGCCGGCGAAGGCCACGGTGCCGCCCGCGGCAGCGCGGATGGCCGTGCCCGGTGCGGCGGCGAAGTCGAGCCCGGCGTGAAAGGCCCGGCGGCCGGTGAAGGGGTCGTCGCGGTTGCCGAAGACCGACACCAGGTCGGCATCGGCCAGCGGCAGCCGCGTCGGCAGGCGCATCAGCGCCAGGTTGTGCAGCGAGGCCGCGTCGCCGACGCGCTCGATCTGCTGCTCCAGGCTGGCCAGGCGCGCCTGCAGCGCACCCAGCCCATCGGCTTCCTGCCGCGGTGGCAGCACGGGCCCGCCGCTGTCGGCGCGCGTGCCACGTGCAGCACGCACGGCCGGCAAGGGCCGGGCTGCATCGCCCTGCAGCAGGCCGATGCGCTGGCTCAGCTGGCCGGCCTGGCTCTCCAGCTTGAACAGGCGGCCGGACAAAGCGCCCAGCTGCTCGACCGCGAAGGGCCGCGCCGACAGCGAGGCCGGGTTCGGCGCCAGCACCGGCGCCACACGCTGCGAGGCCCAGAAGCCCAGGCTGCCACCGGCCAGCAGCAAAGCCAGCGCGGCCACGACGCCGGCCCCGAGCACGACCCGCAGCGGCAGCGTGCGGACGCGCGATGAACTGGACGGGCCAGCGGCAATCATGACGAACGACATCGGGGCACCTCGGCAATGGTCTCGGTTCAGGCACGCAGCGAAAGGGAGAGAAGGTGGCCCCGGCCCTTGAACCCTGGCGCCCGCATGCTAGGGGCGGGCGCAGCCTGTGGCTGTGTGGAGGCGCAACGGAGTGTGTGTCGGCCGACACCGACAATGCGCCCACGCACCCACTCCGGAGACCCCCGCGTGAAGCCCTACGACATCGAAGTGCAGCGCCTGAAGTCGATGAAACACGACAAGGGGCTGATCGAGATCAGCATCGATGCCCTGGTGATGTCCCGCGTGGTGCGCGACGACGCCTCCGCCACCAGTTGCCTGCGCCTGCCCGTGGAACACGCGCGCACCTTGCTGATCCTGCTGAAGCAGCAGTTTGCCGAACTCGACAAGTTGCAACCGCGCAGCCGCCGCTCAGGCCGGTGCTGATGCGGCAGCGCCGCTAGCGCCAGCGCGCGGCGATGGCGGGCAGGTCCGGCGCCTGGTCGGTGTCGATGCGCATCGCGGCTTCGTCGGGCGCCAGGGGCTCGTCGATGCCGAGCTGGAAGTCCAGCACCGACAGATCGGCTTCCGAGGCGTCGTCGCCGCGCTGCTGGCGCGCCTGGATGCGCTGGCGCAGGGTGGCTATGGCGGCCTGGCAATCGAGGATGAGAAAGGGCACGCCAGCCTCTAGTGCCAGGCCGCGCATCTGCGCGCGTTCGCTGCGCCGCAGGCAGGCCGCGTCGATGATCACCGGGTGCCCGGCGGCCAGCAGCCCGCGCGCCAGTTCGGCCAGACGGCCGTAGGTGCGCGTGTTGGCGTCCTGTCCGTAGATGCCACCCGCCACGTGCGCGCCCGAAGCCTGCAGGGCCGACAAGCCGTGCAGCCGCTTGCGCTCGACATCCGAGCGCAGCCGCACCGCACCGGTGAGTTCCAGCAAGCCCTGGGTGACGAAGGTCTTGCCCGAACCGGACAAGCCATGCGTCACCAGCAGGCGCGGTGGCGCGGGCTGGAAGGCGACCCGGCGCGCCAGCGCAAGGTAGTGCTCGGCTGCAGACCCCGCAGCCGCACCCTGCGCAGCCTCGATGCGCGCCACCATCGCCCGCACCAGCGCGCGGTGCACGAGGTAGGGCCGCAACACCGGCACGCCGGCATGGTCGCCACTGGCGTCGAGCCAGGCGTTGACGAAGCGCCAGGCCAGCGCCGGCCGGCCATGAGCCAGCAGGTCCATGGTCATGAAGGCGATGTCGCTCTGCATGTCGATCCAGCGCAGCGCGGGGTCGAATTCCAGGCAGTCGAAGGCCGTGACACCATCGTCCAGCACCACGGCATTGCGCAGATGCAGGTCACCATGGCATTCGCGCACGGCACCGTCCTGCTGGCGCCGCTGCCACAGCGGGCGCAGCGCAGGCACCACGCCGTCGAACCCGCGCTGCAGGTCGGCCACATCCGCACCGCGCTGCTGCAGGCGGCGCAGCACGGCGCGGGTCTCTTCGGCCACCTCGTCGGCACTGCCCCAGCGGCTGCCTGGCGGCGCTACGGGCGCGTCGCGGTGCACGGCCGCCACGCGTGCGGCCAGGGCGTCCAGATGCGCCGGCTGCAGCGTGCCGTCGGTCAGTTTCTCGCTCAGCAGCGCGCGGGGCGGGAAGCGGCGCATCTTCAGCGCAAACTCGATGGCCGGGCCTTCGCCGCCGATTCGTGGCGCGTCCACGCTGCCGGTGATGGCCACGACCTCGAGGTAGATCGAAGGCGCCCAGGGCCGGTTGAGTCTGAGTTCCTCGTCGCAGAAATGGCGCCGCGCGGCCAGCTTGGAGAAGTCCAGGAAGCCCAGATTGACCGGCTTCTTGATCTTCCAGGCGGTGTCGCCCACCAGCAGCACCCAGGAGATGTGGGTCTCGATGCGCTGCACGCTGGCGCCGCCCCACTGCGCCTGCAGCGCATCCACCAGCGCGCCACCCGGCTCTTCGATCAGCATGCGCTCGAGCATGGCACGGCGCCCGAACGCACCGTTGAGCACAGGTTTCATCCAGATCAAGGCCAGCCGCAATTGAGGGTCAGTGCGCAGCCCGTGGCGCCTGCCCTGTGCTTAGACTCGCGCGACACCCGCACGCCAGCCCAGGACGAATGCGGGGCAGGAGACGACATTGCAGCTGACCAACACAGCGGGCGCGGCCTACTTTCACCAGGTCGTCGATTGCCAATGGGCCTGCCCGGCCCACACCCCGGTGCCGGAGTACATCCGGCTCATCGGCCAGGGGCGTTACGACGACGCCTACATGATCAACTGGGTGTCCAACGTCTTTCCCGGCGTGTTGGGCCGAACGTGTGACCGGCCCTGTGAACCGGCCTGCCGGCGCGTGCGTGTCGAAGAGAACAACGGCGCGACGGCGGAACCGGTCGCCATCTGCCGCCTGAAGCGCGTGGCCGCCGACCACAAGAGCGACGTGCGGGCACGCATGCCCGAGCTCATGCCGGCCAATGGCAGGCGCGTGGCCTGCGTCGGCGCCGGGCCGTCTTCGCTGACGGTGGCGCGCGACCTCGCGCCGCTGGGCTACGAGGTCACGGTGTTCGACGGCGAAGCCCAGGCCGGCGGCTTCATCCGCACGCAGATCCCGCGCTTCCGGCTGCCCGAATCGGTCATCGACGAGGAAACCGGCTACATCCTCGACCTGGGTGTGAAGTTCCGCGGCGGCGAACGTGTCGACTCGATGAAGGCACTGCTGGCCCAGGGCTACGATGCCATCTTCGTCGGCTGCGGTGCGCCGCGCGGGCGCGACCTGCAGGTCCCCGGCCGCCAGGAGGCGGCGGCCAACATCCACATCGGCATCGACTGGCTGGCCTCGGTGTCCTTCGGCCACATCACGAGCGTCGGCCGGCGCGTCATCGTGCTGGGTGGTGGCAACACGGCAATGGACTGCTGCCGCTCTGCGCGCCGGCTGGGCGGCCAGCAGGTGTCGGTGATCGTGCGCAGCGGCTTCGACGAGATGAAGGCCTCGCCCTGGGAGAAGGAAGACGCGCTGCACGAAGGCATCCCCATCCTCAACTTCCACGTGCCCAGGCGCTTCGAGCACGAAGGCGGCAGGCTCACCGGCATGAGCTTCGAGATCGTGCGCGCCGAGGTCGACACCCAAGGCCTGCGCCAGCTGGTGCCCACGGGCGAACCCGATGTGCTCGTGCCCTGCGACACCGTGCTGGTGGCCGTGGGCCAGGAGAACGCCTTCCCCTGGATCGAGGCCGACTGCGGCATCGCCTTCGACCAGTCGGGCCTGCCAGTGCTGGATGCCGGCACGCACCAGGCGACGCTGCCGCAGGTCTTCTTCGGCGGTGATGCGGCCTTCGGCCCGAAGAACATCATCACCGCGGTGGCCCACGGCCACGAGGCCGCGGTGTCCATCGACCGCCTGCTGAATCGCGAGGACGTGAAGCGCCGTCCGGCGCCGTTTGCCAACCTGATGTCGCAGAAGATGGGCATCCACGAGTGGAGCTACGACAACGACGTGTCGAACGACGTGCGCTCCAAGGTGCCCTGGGCGGCGGCCGAGAAGGCGCTGGCCAGCATCCGCGTCGAGGTGGAACTCGGCTTCGACGCCGCGACCGCCTTCAAGGAAGCGCAGCGCTGCCTGAACTGCGACGTGCAGACGGTGTTCAACCGCGACACCTGCATCGAGTGCGACGCCTGCGTCGACATCTGCCCCATGGACTGCATCACCTTCACCGAAGGCGGCGAAGAGGCCGAGTTGCGCACGCGCCTGAAGGCCCCGGCGCGCCACGCCTACCAGGCCCTGTATGTCAGCACCGACCTGAAGAGCGGCCGCGTCATGGTCAAGGACGAGGATGTCTGCCTGCACTGCGGCCTGTGCGCCGAGCGCTGCCCCACCGGCGCCTGGGACATGCAGAAGTTCCTGCTGCACACCACGCAGGCCGGGCCGCTCTGCCGCGACAAGGCAGCCGGGCACGGCAGCGCACTCAGCAGGGAGCTGGCATGAAACGCATCGAGGGCGTCAACGACTTCGTCATCAAGTTCGCCAACGTCAACGGCTCGGGTTCGGCCTCGGCCAACGAACTCTTCGCCAAGGCCATCCTGCGCATGGGCGTGCCGGTGAGCCCGCGCAACATCTTTCCCAGCAACATCCAGGGCATGCCCACCTGGTACGAAGCGCGGGTGTGCGAGCAGGGCTACCACGGCCGCCGCGGCGGCGTGGACATGATGGTGGCCATGAACCCGCAGACCTGGGCGGCCGACCTGGCCGAGATCGAGCCCGGCGGCTACCTCTTCTACGACAGCACGCGGCCGATGCCGGCATCGGCCTTCAGGCCCGATGTCAACGTCATCGGCGTGCCGCTGACAGCGATCACCAACGCCGCCTACACCGACGCGCGCCAGCGCCAGCTGTTCAAGAACATCATCTATGTCGGCGCGCTGTCGGTGCTGCTGGATGTCGACGCCGAGGTCTTCGAGAAGCTCTTCGCCGAGCAGTACAAGGGCAAGGAAAGGCTGCTCGACAGCAACCTCCAGGCCTTGCATCTGGGCCGCGACCACGTGAAGCAGCACCTGCAGGCGCCGCTGGGCATCCGCGTGCGGCGCGCCGACAAGGTGGGTGAGCAGATCTTCACCGACGGCAACAGCGCCATCGCGCTGGGTTGCCTCTACGGCGGCGCCACGGTGGCGGCGTGGTATCCGATCACGCCCTCGTCGTCGGTGCCCGAGGCCTTCCAGAAGTACTGCGAGAAGTTCCGCGTCGACCCGGCGACGGGACAGAACCGCTACGCCATCGTGCAGGCCGAGGACGAGCTGGCCAGCATCGGCATGGTGGTGGGCGCGGGCTGGAACGGCGCGCGCGCCTTCACGGCCACCTCGGGCCCCGGCATCAGCCTGATGCAGGAATTCATCGGCCTGGCCTACTTTGCGGAAATCCCGGTGACCATCGTCGACGTGCAGCGCGGCGGGCCTTCCACCGGCATGCCCACGCGCACGCAGCAGAGCGACCTGACGATCTGCGCCTACGCCTCGCACGGCGACACCAAGCATGTGCTGCTGCTGCCGCAGGACCCGCATGAATGCTTCGAGTTCGCCGCCGCCTCGCTGGACCTCGCCGACCGCCTGCAGACGCCGGTGTTCCTGATGACCGACCTGGACATCGGCATGAACCAGCGCCTGTGCAAGCCCTTCGTGTGGGACGACGCGCGCGGCTTCGACCGCGGCAAGGTCATGAGCGCCGAGGAACTGGAGGCGGGCAAGGACTTCGGCCGCTACAAGGACGTGGACGGCGACGGCATCCCCTGGCGCACCCTGCCCGGCACGCACCCCACCAAGGGCAGCTTCTTCACGCGCGGCACCACGCGCGACCCCTATGCGCGCTACAGCGAGCGCGGGCCCGACTACATCTACAACATGGAAAGGCTGCTGAAGAAGTTCAAGACCGCGGCCACGCTGGTGCCGCAGCCACTGCAGCGCCGGGCCGCCGAGGCCACGCGCTTTGGCGTCATCTACTTCGGCAGCACCACGCCGGCCATGCGCGAGGCGCTCGACGTGCTGGAAGCTGAAGACATCCACGTCGACGCGCTGCGCCTGCGCGCCTTCCCCTTCCCCGACAGCGTGGCCGCCTTCATCAACGCGCACGAGCATGTCTTCGTGGTGGAGCAGAACCGCGACGGCCAGATGCAGCAGATGCTGGTCAACGAGCTGCAGATCGCCCCGGCGCGCCTGCAGCGCGTGCTGCACTACGACGGCACGCCGATCACGGCACGCTTCATCGCCGGCGCCATCCGCAAGAGCCTGGCTAACCGCGTGAAGGAAACGGCATGACCTACATCACCAAGCCGCGGCTGCACCACCCCACGCTGCAGACCAACAAGGTCGGCTACACGCGGCGCGACTACGAAGGCCGCATCAGCACGCTGTGCGCCGGCTGCGGCCACGACAGCATCTCGGCGGCCATCATCCAGGCGGCCTGGGAACTGGACATCGAACCGCACCGCGTGGCCAAGCTCTCGGGCATCGGCTGCAGCTCCAAGACGCCCGACTACTTCCTGGGTGCCAGCCACGGCTTCAACACCGTGCACGGCCGCATGCCGAGCGTGCTGACCGGCGCCAACCTGGCCAACCGCTCGCTCATCTACCTGGGTGTCAGCGGCGACGGCGACAGCGCCAGCATCGGCCTGGGCCAGTTCGCCAACGCCATGCGGCGCGGCGTGCGCATGGCCTACATCGTCGAGAACAACGGCGTCTACGGCCTCACCAAGGGCCAGTTCAGCGCCACCGCCGACCGCGGCAGCAAGAGCAAGAAGGGCGTGGTCAACAGCGACAGCCCGGTCGACCTGGTGGGCATCGCTTTGCAGCTCGGTGCCACGTTTGTTGCGCGCAGCTTCTCGGGCGACAAGGCGCAGCTGGTGCCGCTGATCAAGGGCGCGCTGGCCCTTGGCGGCGCCGCCTTCATCGACGTCATCAGCCCCTGCGTGACCTTCAACAATCACGGCGGCAGCACCAAGAGCTATGACTACATCCGCCAGCACAACGAAGCGGTGAGCCGCGTCGACTTCATGACGCCGGGCGAAGAGATCACCGCCGACTACGCCGCGGGCGAAGTCATCGACGTGCCGCAGCACGGTGGTGAGTTCCTGCGCCTGCGCAAGCTGCACGCCGACTACGACCCCACCGACCGCTACGCCGCGCTGGCCTACATGAACGAACATGCCAAACATGGCGAAGTGGTCACCGGGCTGCTGTATCTTGACCCGCTCGCCACCGACCTGCACACCGCGATGAACACCTGCGCCGCGCCGCTGGCCAGCCTGGCCGAACGGCAGTTGTGCCCGGGCAGCAGCGCGCTGCAGAAGATCAACGCCTCGCTGCGCTGAAGGAGTTAGCCATGCCCGAACGTTCGGTCTTCCAGGCCATGTCGCGCCGCCACGTCATCAGCCTGGGCCCGCAAGCCACGGTGCACGAGGCGGCCTGCGTCATGACGCGCGCCAACTGCGGCAGCGTGCTCATCATCGACACCACCAGCACGCTGCTCGGCATCCTGACCGAGCGCGATCTCATGACGCGCGTGCTGGCCAAGGCACTGGATCCGGCCACCACGCTGGTGACCCGGGTGATGACGCCGCACCCGCACTGCATCGGCCCCGAGTTCAAGGTGGCCGACGCCGTGCTCATCATGATCGAGCGCGGCTTCCGACACCTGCCGGTGGTGGCCGAAGGCGGCCGCATCCTGGGCGTGTTCTCGGCGCGCGACGCGCTGCCGCGCGAATTGAACACCGCCGTCACGCTGGCCGAGTTCAACGAGCAGGTGAACGACGCGCTGGGTTAGCGGCGCCGGTGCCGGCGCAGCGCCTTCTCGACCTCCACCGCCACGAAGACGACACCCGCGCAGGCCGCGCACAGCGCCAGTTCCGGCAGCGACAGCGCCTGGGTGTGGAACAGCGCCTGCATCGGCGGCCAGTAGATCACCGCCAGCTGCGCCAGCAGCGTGGACAGCACTGCGGCGGCCAGCGGCAGGTTGCTGCGCAGGCCTTGCGTGAAGAGCGAATCGGTCTCGGAGCGGATGGCCATCGCATGCGCCATCTGCGCCAGCGTCAGCGTGGTGAAGACCATGGTCTGCCAGTGTTGGCCTTGCGACAGCGCCCAGGCCTGCACGCCCAGGCTCAGTGCGGCCATCAGCAGGCCGACCCACAGCGCGTGCTGCCACAGGCCGCCGGCAAACACGCTCTCGCCCGCCGGGCGCGGCGGGCGCTGCATGACGCCGCGCTCGGCGGGCTCGGCCGCCAGCGCCAGGCCGGGCAAGCCGTCGGTGACCAGGTTGATCCACAGGATGTGCAGCGGCAGCAGCGGGATGGGCAGGCCGATCAGCGGCGCCAGGAACAAGGTCCAGATCTCGCCCGAGTTGCCGGTCAGCGCGTAGCGGATGAACTTGCGGATGTTGTCGAAGATGCGCCGGCCTTCGCGCACCGCGGCCACGATGCTGGCGAAGTTGTCGTCCAGCAGCACCAGGCTGGCCGCCTCGCGCGCCACGTCGGTGCCCGTGCGGCCCATGGCCACGCCGATGTCGGCCTGCTTGAGCGCCGGCGCGTCGTTGACGCCGTCGCCGGTCATGGCCACGAACTGGCCCTGCGCCTGCAGCGCCTTCACGATGCGGATCTTCTGCGCCGGGTCGACACGCGCATAGACGCGCAGCGCGTCGATGCGCGCACGCAGCGCCGCGTCGTCCAGCGTCGCCAGCTGCGCGCCGGTGAGCACGGCATCGGGCGTGTCGGCGATGCCCAGTTCGCGGGCGATGGCCAGCGCCGTGGCCGGGTGGTCGCCGGTGATCATCACCGGCGTGATGCCGGCGGCCATGCAGTCGGTCACCGCCGCCCGGGCCTCCGCGCGCGGCGGGTCGGCCAGGCCGACCAGGCCGAGCAGCACGAAGCCTTGTTCGAGCGCTTCGTGGTCCAGCGCGGACGGGTCTTCGGTGGCCCCGCGCTGCGCCACCGCCAGCACACGCATGCCCTGCTCGGCCAGCGTCGCGGCGGCCTGCAGGGCCGCCGCCGTGTCCAGGGGCTGCAAGCCGCCGGCCGTGGCCACCTGGGTGCAGCGCGGCAGCAGCGTCTCGGGCGCGCCTTTGCAGAACACCCGCCAGCCGCCGCCCTGGCGGTGCAGCGTGCTCATGCGCTTGCGTTCGGAGTCGAAAGGCCATTCGTGCACACGCGGCAGCGTCGCGCGTTCGGCAGCCACGTCCAGGCCCGCATCTTGCGCGGCCACCACCAGCGCGGTTTCCGTGGGGTCGCCCATGGCCAGGCCAGCGGCGTCCAACGCGGCGTCGTTGCACAGCAGCGCCGCCCGCCACAGCGGCTGCGGCGGCGCGCCCTGCCACAGCTCGGCGGCCTTCACCTGCATGCGGTTCTGGGTCAGCGTGCCGGTCTTGTCGGTGCAGATCACGCTCACCGAGCCCAGCGTTTCCACCGAAGGCAGGCGCCGCGTCAAGGCATTGACCTTCACCATGCGCCGCGCGCCCAGGGCCAGCAGCACCGTCACCACCGCCGGCAGCGCTTCGGGGATGGCGGCCACGGCCAGGCTGATGGCGGTGAGCGCCATCAGCACCACGGATTCGCCGCGCAGCACGCCGAGGATGAAGACCACGGCGCAAATGGCCAGCACCACCAGCGACAGGCGCTTGCCGAAGGCCGCCAGCCGCTGCTGCAGCGGCGTGCTGCGCTCGCCGGTGTCGCGCAGCAGGCCGGCCACGCGGCCCAGTTCGGTGTGCGCACCGGTGGCCACCACCAGGCCTTCGGCGCGGCCGTGGGTGACCAGGGTGCCCTTGAAGGCCATGTTCAGGCGGTCACCCAAGGCGTGTTCGCCTTCGGGCAGCGCCGGCAGGTGGGCCGTGTGCTTGGCCACCGCCACCGACTCACCGGTGAGCGTGCTCTCGTCCACCTGCAGCTGCGCCACGTCGTGCAGGCGCAGGTCGGCCGGCACCAGCGCGCCGGCCTCCAGCAGCACCACGTCGCCGGGCACCACGTGCTCGGTCTCCACGCTCAGCGGCTGGCCGTCGCGCCGCACGGTGGCGTGCGGGCTGGCCAGGCGCTTCAGGGCGTCCAATGCCCGCTCGGCGCGCCACTCCTGCACCAGGCCGATGGCGGCGTTGAGCAACACGATGATGACGATGACCACCGTGTCGGCCAGGTCGCCGATGAAGCCCGAGAGCACCGCTGCGGCGATGAGCACCAGCACCATGAAGTCCTGGAACTGCGCCAGCACACGCCGCGCCAGGCTGCGCGGCGCCGCTTCGGGCACGCGGTTGTGGCCGTGCGTGGCCAGCCGCTCCTGCGCCTGTACCGCCGCCAGGCCGGCGGCGGGCTGCACGCCCAGTTGCGCCGCCACCTGGGCCGCCGGGTGCAGGTGGGCCGTGCGTTCGGCGCGCAGCGGCGCATTCATGCCGCCTGAGCCCGCCGCCGCAGCAGCGCGTAGACCGCCGGCACCACCAGCAGCGACAGCAGCGGTGCCGTGACCATGCCGCCGAGCATGGGCGCGGCGATGCGGCTCATGACCTCTGAACCGGTGCCGCTGCCCCAGACGATGGGCACCAGGCCGGCCAGGATCACCGCCACCGTCATGGCCTTGGGCCGCACGCGCAGCACGGCGCCTTCGCGGATGGCGTCGTCCACCAGGGCGGGGCTGTGCACGGCGCCCGCGTTCAGCCGGTCCTGCAGTGCGTGTTTCAGGTAGATGAGCATGACGACCCCGAACTCCGCGCTGACCCCGGCCAGCGCGATGAAGCCCACGCCGGTGGCGATGGACAGGTGGTAACCCAGTGCGTAGAGGAACCACACGCCGCCGGTCAGCGCGAAGGGCAGCGTGGCCATGATCAGCACGGCCTCGTCGACCCGGCGGAAGGTCAGGTAGAGCAGCACGAAGATGATGCCCAGGGTGGCCGGCACCACCACCTGCAGCCGCGCGTTGGCGCGCTCCATGAACTCGAACTGGCCCGAGTAGGCGATGCTCACGCCAGGCTCCAGCTTCACGCCTGCGGCCACAGCGCGTTTCAGGTCGGCGGCCACCGCGGCCAGGTCGCGCCCGCGCACGTCCACGTAGACCCAGCTCGCCAGGCGCGCGTTCTCGCTCTTCAGCATCGGCGGGCCTTCGCTCAGCGTGATGGCGGCCACCGTGCCCAGCGTGATCTGCGCGCCCAGCGGCGTGACGAAGGGCAGCTCGCGCAGCTTCTGCGGCGTGTCGCGCAGTTCACGCGGGTAGCGCAGGTTGATGGGGAAACGCGCCAGCCCCTCGACGGTTTCACCGGCCATCTGGCCGCCCACCGCGCCGGCCACAATGGCCTGCACGTCGGCGATGTTCAGGCCGTAGCGCGCCGCGGCGGCGCGGTCGATCTGCACGTCGACGTAGCGCCCGCCGGTGAACCGTTCGGCCAGCGACGAACTGACGCCCGGTACGCCCTTCGCCACCTGTTCCACGGCGGCGGCCACGCGGTCCAGGGCCCGCAGGTCGGTGCCCGAGACCTTCACGCCGATGGGGCTCTTGATGCCGGTGGCCAGCATGTCGATGCGGTTGCGGATGGGCGGTACCCAGATGTTGGCCAGGCCAGGGATCTTCACCGCGGCGTCGAGCTCCTCCACCAGCTTCTCAGGCGTCATGCCGGGCCGCCACTGCTCGCGCGGCTTCAGCTGGATGGTGGTCTCGAACATCTCCATCGGCGCCGGGTCGGTGGCCGTCTCGGCGCGGCCGGCCTTGCCGAAGACACGCGCCACTTCGGGCACCGTCTTGATCATGCGGTCGGTCTGCTGCAGCAGTTCACCCGCCTTGGCGGCCGACAGGCCCGGCAGCGCCGTGGGCATGTAGAGCAGGTCGCCTTCGTCCAGCGCCGGCAGGAACTCGCCGCCCAGGTGCAGCAGCGGCCAGGCCGTGGTGGCCAGCAGCAGCACCGCCACGCCCAGCGTGGCCTTGGGGAAGCGCAGCACACCGTCGAGCACCGGCCGGTAGGCCTTGATCAGCACGCGGCTGATGGGGTTGCGGCTTTCGTCGGGAATGCGGCCGCGGACCCAGTAGCCCATCAGCACAGGCACCAGCGTGGCCGACAGCAGCGCCGCCGCCGCCATCGCATAGGTCTTGGTGTAGGCCAGCGGCCCGAAGAGCCGCCCTTCCTGGGCCTGCAGCGTGAACACCGGTATGAAGCTCAGCGTGATGATGAGCAGGCTGAAGAAGAGCGCCGGGCCCACTTCCACTGCGGCTGCGGTGACCACGCGCCAGTGCTCGTCGCCTTGCAGCTGCTGATCAGGATGCGCGTGCTGCCAGGCTTCCATCTTCTTGTGCGCGTTTTCGATCATCACCACCGCCGCATCCACCATCGCCCCGATGGCGATGGCGATGCCGCCCAGCGACATGATGTTGGCGTTGATGCCCTGCAGGTGCATCACCCCGAAGGCCGCGCCCACGCCCAGCGGCAGCGAGACGATGGCCACCAGCGACGAGCGCAGGTGCCACAGGAAGAGCACGCAGACCAGCGCCACCACGGCAAATTCTTCCAGCAGCTTGATGGCCAGGTTGCGCACCGCACGTTCGATGAGCTGGCTGCGGTCGTAGGTGGTGATCAGCTCCACGCCGGCCGGCAAGCTTTTCTGCAGCTCCGCCAGCCGCGCCTTCACGGCGGTGATGGCGGCCTGCGCGTCGGCACCCGAGCGCAGGATGATGACGCCGCCCGTCACTTCGCCCTGCCCGTCCAGTTCGGCGATGCCGCGGCGCATCTCAGGGCCGGTCTGCACGAAGGCCACGTCGGCGAGCCGCACGGGCACGCCGTCGCGCGACTTCAGCGGGATGGCGCGAAAGTCGTCCAGCGTCCGGAGGTAGCCGCTGGCGCGCACCATGTATTCGGCCTCGGCCAGTTCCAGCACCGAGCCGCCGGCCTCCTGGTTGGCCGCCATCAGCGCCATGCGCACCTGCTCGAAGGTGATGCCGTAGGCGGCCAGCTTCTGGGGGTCGGCCACCACCTGGTACTGCTTCACCATGCCGCCGACCGTGGCCACCTCGGCCACGCCGGGCACGCTCTTCAGTTCGTACTTCAGGAACCAGTCCTGCAAGGCGCGCAGCTGCGACAGGTCCTGCCGGCCGGTCTTGTCGACCAGCGCGTACTGGAAGATCCAACCCACGCCGGTGGCGTCGGGGCCGAGCGCGGTCTTCGCCGTGGCCGGCAGCCGACCCTGCACCTGGTTGAGGTACTCGAGCACGCGCGAACGCGCCCAGTAGAGGTCGGTGCCGTCCTCGAACAGCACGTAGACGAAGCTGTCGCCGAAGAAGGAATAGCCGCGCACCGTCTTCGCGCCGGGCACCGAGAGCATGGTGGTGGCAAGCGGATACGTCACCTGGTTCTCGACGATCTGCGGCGCCTGCCCGGGCAGCGTGGTGCGGATGATGACCTGCACGTCCGACAGGTCCGGCAGCGCGTCGATGGGCGTGGCGCGCACCGCCCACACGCCCCAGGCGGCGATGAACAGCGTGCACAGCAGCACCAGTAAGCGGTTGGCCACCGAGGCGCGAATGAGCGCGGCGATCACTTACCCATCTCCATGGCCGGCGCCGAGGCGGCAGGCGATGAAGTACGACCCACCACGCCGCCCAGGCTGGCCTCGGAGTCGATGAGGAACTGCCCCGAAGCCACCACCTGCTGGCCTTCCTGCAGGCCCTGGGTGATGACCATCCGGCCGCCCGCTTCGCGGCCGAGCTGCACATTCACCGGACGGTAGCGCCCGCCCTCGTCGACCACGAAGACCAGCGCGCGCTGCCCGGTGCGGATGACGGCTTCGCTGGGCACCAGCAGCGCCTCTTCGGCCGGTGCGCCCAGCGAGGCCACGCCGGCCATGCCGGCCTTCAGGCGCGCGCCGGGGTTGGGCAGTTCGATGCGCGCGCGCAAGGTCCGCGTCTCGCGGCTGATGTCGGGCAGCACGGCTGCGATGCGGCCCTGCAGCGGCGTGCCGGGGTAGGCGGTGAGCGTCACGGCCACCGTGCGCCCCACTGCAAGCTGCCCGGCTTGCGCTTCGGGCACCGCCACTTCCAGCCACATCGTGGCCAGGCCGTTGATGCGCGCCAGCGTCGCGCCCATGGGCAAGGACATGCCGGCCCGCACGCCCAGCTCCATGATCACGCCGCCCACCGGGCTGGTGATGGCCAGCAGCGGCTGCGCGCGGCCCTGGCGTTCGACATCGGCGATCAGCGCTTCGGGCATGCCCAGCAGCACCAGCCGCTGGCGCGCCGCGGCCGCAAGGCCGGCTTCGCTGCTGCGCAGCGCCAGGTACTCCATCTGCGCGCCGGCCCATTCGGGTACGCGCAGCTCGGCCAGCAGCGCACCCGCGCCCACCACGTCGCCCACGGCGTGTGGCATCACGCGTTCGACAAAGCCGGCCGTGCGCGTCTGCACCACCACCACGTCGCGCTCGTTGAAGCCGATGGTGCCCACGGCCTCGAAGCTGCTGGCCACACGCTCGCGTGTTACGACCGCCAAGCGCAGGCCCAGGCTCTGCGCCACGCGCGGGTCCACGGCCACACCACCGCTGGACATCTGATCGGCGTACTTGGGCACGAGGTCCATGTCCATGAAAGGCGAGCGGCCGGGTTTGTCGAAACGCGCCTCGGGCTTCATGGGGTCGTACCAATACAAGGCCTTGCGTTCGGCCTCGACAGGCGCCGAGACGGCCACGGCGGCGTGTTCCGCGCCAGCGTTCAGGCGCCCCAGGCCGTAGCCGGCGGCCACCGCGGCCGCCAGCGCCAGGGCGGCGATCAAGAGGGTTCGGGTGTTCATGGACGTGTCTCCGTGGAGAGAAAGCTCAGCCTGGCCAACAGCGCGGCCATGCGGGCTTCGAGTTCGATGGCGCGCAGCGCCAGTTCGACCTGCTCGCGCCGCGCCGTCAGCACCGCGGCGAGCTCGCCGCGACCGGCCTCGTAGGCGGCCATCGCCAGGCTCACGCGCTGGCGCGCCAGCGGCGCCGCGCTGTCCTGCAGGCGTTGCCGCTTGTGCGCCAGTTCGTCGGCCTCGGCGCGCTGCAGGTCCAGCTCTTCGCGGCGGCGGCGCATGAAGTCCTCGCGTTCGGCGGCGATGCGCTCGGCGTCCTTGCGGCGTGCCGTGATCTGCGGGTTCTGGCGCTGCTCACGCCACAGCGGCAGCTCGAAGCTGATGGCGAAGCTCACCATGTCGCCATAGGCCGAGTTGCGCTTGGCGTAGCCGACCTGCCAGCCCCAGTCGCCGCGGGCCATGGCCATCGCCTCGGCGATGTCGGCCTGGGCCATTTGCGCCATCGGTGCGTAGACCTGGGCGTCGGTGTGCTGCGCCAGGTCGACCGCGGGTGGCGCAAAGGTCGGCGGGCCGCCGGACAGCGGCCAGGTTGCGGCGTCCCCCAGCCAGCGCAGCAGCGAGGCCATGGCCTTGGCGCGTTCGCGCTGCAGCTCGTCGCGGCGGTCGGCCAGCATCAGCGTGTCCTGCGCCGCCATGGTGGCATCGGCCGGCATGGCCTTGCCGCTGGCGATGCGCGCATCGAGCGTGCTGCGCAGCAGCTGGTTTTCGTCTTCCAGCGCCGGGAACAAGGCCAGCTGGCGCTCGGCGAAATGGCGTGCCAGCCAGGCCTGCGCCACCTCGCGCAGCACGGCCGACTGTTCGGCGGCCAGCATGGCGCCCTCGCGCGCCACGCGCGCTTCGGCACCTTGGGCACGCGCCGCGCGCTTGGCGGCGTTCGGCACGTCCTGCATCCAGGCCAACGTGCGCTGGGTCATGCCGTCGCGCGTGAGCGAGTAGCGCTCGGGCCCGCCGACGGGGTAGTTGTCCAGACCGACCACCAGCTTGGGGTCGGGCAGCTGGCTGGCGCTGATGCGGCCCTGCGCTGCGGCGTCCACCGCGGCACGGCGGGCCGCCAGCAAGGGCGCGCGTTCGACGGCCAGCGTCAGCGCCTGTTCGTAGGCGAGCGTGGGGCCGGGCTGGGCTGCCGCGGCGGTGGCCACCAGGCCCAGCCAGGCAGCCAGAAGAAGATGAGACATGAGCGGTGCTCCGCGTGGCGTCTGGGGCCGGGCCCTGCCAGTGACAGGAGCCCGGGAACGACGAACCCGCGCACGGCCCTGGCCGTGGCGGTACGCAGCGCGCTAGTTGCGCAGCACCCGCTGCAGCAGGT
>JANNFE010000368.1:0-35086 GCA_031379415.1 Betaproteobacteria bacterium
TTGCTGCCCGTGCCTTCCACCGGCTTGATGCCGGCGCGCAGCTTGGCGCGCAGCGCCAGCAGCTCGTCGACGAGCGTCTTCTCCTCGGCCCAGCGCAGGTCCAGCGCGGCCAGACGCGCACGTTCGCCGGTGAGCAATTCGTTGGCCTCGGCCTCGCGCTTGCCGATGTCGATACCGATGGCCTTTTCGCGCGCGATGATGCCGAGTTCGGTCTCCAGCGCCTCGATGCGCTTCCTGCAGTCGTCCACCTCGGCCGGCGTGGCGTGCAGGCTCACGGCGACGCGGGCGCAGGCGGTGTCGAGCAGGCTCACGCTCTTGTCGGGAAGTTGACGCGCCGGGATGTAGCGGTGGCTCAGCTTGACGGCGGCTTCCAGTGCTTCGTCCAGGATCTGCACCTGGTGGTGCTTCTCCATGGTGGAGGCGACGCCGCGCATCATCAGGATGGCCTTGGGCTCGTCGGGCTCGTCGACCTGCACGGTCTGGAAGCGGCGCGTCAGCGCCGGGTCCTTCTCGATGTGCTTCTTGTATTCGGCAAAGGTGGTGGCGCCGATGGTGCGCAAGGTGCCGCGCGCGAGTGCGGGCTTCAGCAGGTTGGCGGCGTCGCCGGTGCCGGCACACCGCCGGCGCCCACCAGCGTGTGCGTCTCGTCGATGAACAGGATGATGGGTTTCGGGCTGGCCTGCACCTCGTCGATGACGCTGCGCAGGCGTTGTTCGAATTCGCCCTTCATGCTGGCGCCGGCCTGCAGCAGGCCGACATCCAGTGAGCGCAACTCGACTTCCTTCAGTGAAGGCGGCACGTCGCCGCGCGCGATGCGCTGCGCAAAGCCTTCCACCACCGCCGTCTTGCCGACGCCGGCTTCACCGACCAGGATGGGGTTGTTCTGGCGCCGACGCATGAGGATGTCGACGACCTGGCGGATCTCGTCATCGCGGCCGACGATGGGGTCCATCTTGCCGCTGCGCGCCTGCTCGGTCAGGTCGACGGTGAACTTCTTCAGCGCCTCCTGCTTGCCCATGGCCGCGGGCGCGATGGCCCCGCTGGCTTCACCCGGCGCGGCGCCACCCGCAGCACCCGAACCATCGCTCGCGCCCTGCCCGTCTTCGGGCGAACCGGCGATGGTCTTGGTCAGGCTGTCGGACAGGTCTTCGACCTTCAGCTTCTCGAACTGCCGGCTGATGGCGATGAGCGCATTGCGCAGGTTCTTGGTCTTCAGCATGCCCACCAGCATGTAGCCGCTGCGCACCACGTTGTCACCGTAGAGCAGCGTGCCGTAGACCCAGCCGCGCTCGATGGCGTCGGCGATGTTCTCGGCAATGCCGCTGATGCTGCTGGCGCCGCGCGGCAGGCGGTCGAGCGCAGCCGTCAGGTCCTTGGCCAGCACCGACATGTCGAGCTGCGCGCTTTTGATGACGCGGTGCCAGTCGCTGTCGGGCTGCTGCAGCAGCTGGGCCAGGAAGTGCTCCAGCTCCACGTACGGATTGCCCCGCAGCTTGCAGAACACCGTGGCGCCTTCGACGGCCTTGTAGGTCGGGGCGTTCAGCTTGCCGAAGAGGGTGACGCGGTTGATCTCTGCCATGGGGGTCCTTTCGACGGGGTTTCTTATCGTGATGCGAGGTTCGGCACCAGGTTCAGCGCCGGTGCGTCAATGCGCAGCGGCGTGCCCAGCCAGGTGGTCCAGCCCAGTCGCCCCTGGCGGCCCAGGCGCGCGGCGGGGACCGCAGCCTGTTGCAACTGCAGGCTCATGTCCCAGCCGTATTCCAGGCCCGCGTACTGCTGCACCAGCGCCTGCACCGCGGGCAGCGCGCTGCCGGTGGGCAGCAGCGCCTCGAAGGCGGGCAACGAGAGCGGGCCCACATGGATGCGGAAGTGATGCTGGCGGTCGAACACCGCGCGGCCGAGCACGGCACTGGCGCCGAGCTGCGAAGTCGACCTGTGGCGCGACATGCCGCGGCGGCCGATGCGCGTGCGTTCGCCCTCGGGCAGCGGCATCCAGCGGCCGACGAACTGCTCGACGCGCACCACCATGCCCAGGAAGCCCGACAGCAGGTGCGCCAGGCCGTCGGCGTTGCGCGCCTGGCGCGACAGCAGGCCGCTGAAGGCCAGGCGCGCATGGTCGGGCGCGGCATCGCGCTGCCGCAACTCCGGCAGGCCGTGGCCGACCAGCGAACCCACGTAGTCGGCGTAGCGGTCCTCGCCCGGCCGGTCCAGGCTGACGGCCGGCTGGGCCTGCGCCCAGGCACGGTAGAACAGCAGCAGCAGGCGGTGGTGGAACCAGTCGGCAAAGCGGCCAAAGGTCTCGTCGGCCTTGTGCATCTTGCGCTCGCGCGCATAGGCCGTCATGTGCAGCGGCAGCGGGCCATTGGGGCCGAAGAGGCCGAAGAAGCGCACTTCCACGCGCGGCTTGCCGCTGCGGTCGGCCAGGTTCACCTGCGACAGGCTGCTGGGGGCAAACGAGAGGTCGGCCGCCTGGCCCAGCCGCAGCGGTTCGTCCACCGGCCGGCGCGCCTGGCCGAGGCGCGGCTTGTCGGGGTACTGCGCCTCGATCAAGCGCAGGGCATGGAAGAAGTCGTAGCGGTGAGGCTGCGCAGCCAGGTCGCGCCAGACGTCGGCACGGCGCCGCACCAGCCGCTCGGCGGCCGCGCCGTCGTCCGGCGGCGCCGGCTGGTCTACATGATCGGGCGCACGCCGCATCGCGGCCTCCCGATCAGGATGTCGCCACGGCCGACCGAGTGCAGCCGCGTCTGCGTGAAGCCGTTGATGGAGACGTGCCGCGCCACGAAGCGTTCGAGCACACAGCCCAGCAGGAAGGCGCTGGCACCTTCGAAGGACAGGTCGTCGATCTCGACCCTGAGCTCCACACCGCGACCGAAGGTGATGGGCCCGGGCAGTGGCAGGCGCCGCACCACCTGCTTGAGCTGCACCGAACGCACGCCGTCGACCTGGCGCTGGGCCCCGGCGTCGCCCGTGTGGGCGTACAGGCGCAGGATCTGGCGCAGCGCGGCGGCGCCCTGTTCGGCGTCGGTGTCGGTGAGCGACAGGTGGTTCAGCGTCAGCTGGTTGATCAGCTTCCAGGCCATGTTGCCTTCGCGCATGGCCGATACCGGCCGCGACGGCCCCTTGATGACCTGGATCATCTTCACCGGCGCGGTCTGCACGAGCGTGAGGTCGCCTTTCGTCGAGGACGCGCCGCCCACCGGCATCAGCACCGGCAGGTCGCGATTCGTGCACAGCGCGCGCACGCCGAGTTGCCTCAACTCGGCCGGGAAAGGCGCCTCGTTGGCATCCACGACCGAGAGAAACACCTCGGTGCCGATGTAGGAGGTGCGCGGCCCTTCGCGCTGCTGCGTCTGCGACAGCAACCGCGGTTCCCGCTGCACCGAGTAGTAGGCCTTGTGGCCGCGGTCTTCGGTGTGGAAGGCGTTGTAGAAGGGCAGGAAACGCCACTCGCTGTTCACGCCGGTGCCGTAGCCCAGCACGTCGAGCACCGAATGCACTTCGTAGTCCATCGGCCGGGTGCGGTCGGGCACGATGTGGAAGTCGGCGTTGTCGGGCGTGACGTGGATGCGGTCGCAGCGCTTTTCCAGCAGGTTGATGGCGGGCACGCCATGCAGCACCAGGCTGGTGGCGTCCACCGACTGCAGCAGCGCGTTGTCGGCGCGCGAGAACAGGATGACGATGTCGGCCTCAACGCCGCCCTGCTTGCGCAAGGCCTCGCCGACACCGCAGATGTCGAAGAACAGGAAGCGCTGCGGGAAGGCGAAGTACTCCTGCAGCAGGCGGTAGCCCTGGAAGCCGTGCAGGGTCTGCGGCAGCAGGGCTTCTTCGTCGCTGAAGCCGGCCGGCTCGACGCAGTCGCCATCGAGTGCCGCGTGCGTGGCCGCGGGGCGGCGCGTGGGCAGCACCAGCACGCCCATGGCGTGGCCGCAGGCCAGTTCGTGCAGGCGGTAGGCCACGTCGTCGATGCCGGCGCAATGCAGCCGAAGGTCTTGCAGCGCGATCTGCGCGAAGTCCAGGCCCGCGGTGGTGCGGATGCGCAGGCGCAGCCCCGCGCGGTACTTGCGCCATTCGGGCACCGCGGCCATGGGCAGGTCGGCGGCGTGGGTGAAGTATTCGACCTGCGTGATCTCCAGCGGCCACATCGTCAGTTCATGCGCCGTGCGGAATTCGCAGGCCGTAGCGCCGGCCTTGCCCGGCTGGCTGTTCATGGCGCTGCCGCGCGGCAGCTTCACGCCCATGGCCAGCGAAGGATCACCCAGCTCCGGGTGCACCTGCGCGATGAGCATGGACGGCGTGGGCGCCAGGAACTGCGGGTAGACGATCTCCAGCAGGCGCTGCGTGAACCGCGGGAACTCGGCGTCGAGCTTGAGCTGGATGCGCCCGGCCAGGAAGGCAAAGCCTTCGAGCAAGCGCTCCACGTAGGGGTCGGTGACCTCCAGCCCTTCCATGCCCAGGCGCGCGGCGATCTTGGGGAACTGCTGCGCGAACTCGGCGCCCATCTCGCGCAGGTGGCGCAGTTCCTCGTTGTAGTAGCGCAGCAGCCGCGGGTCCACTTCAGCGCCTCCAGGCCAAGCGCAGCGCACGTGACGCGACGGCTTCGACGCCCCCGAGCGGCCGCCGCGGAACCGGCTTCGCCGGGCCGCTGGCGGCGCCCCCCTGGGGGGGAGGCGACCGAAGGTCGCTTCGGGGGGGGGTCATAGCTCTCTGACCGCGACGCGGCCGGTCTCGAGGTCGATGTCGGTCTGCAGCAGCAGTTCCAGCGGCACCGGCTGCGCCCACAGCTGGCCGCTGATGCGAAAGCCGATCTGGTTGTGATGGTCCATCTGCGCGTCCGACAGCACCACCTCCACGTTCAGCGTGGCCGGCAGGATGCGCGGCTCGTGGTCGAGGATGGCCTGGCGCACGCGCGCCTGCAGCACCAGCGGATCGATGGTCGAAGCGGTCTGGCCCGACAGTGCCGGCAGCCCGTAGTTCAGCACCGAGTTGCGCGCGTGTTCGGCGCGCGACCAGTCCACCGAAGAAGGCCCCGGCGCCGTGGCGTTGAACAGCCAGGCCAGGTCGCGCAGCACCATCTCGCGCATGCGCTGGCGGTTGATGACGCGGGTCTCGGGCGTCTCGGTGCGCGAGTCGACCTCGTCGTCGGTCAGCCGGTCCAGCAGGGCCGGCTGCAGCCTGTCCTGGGCACGCAGGTTGGACATGGCGCGGGCGCGGGTCAGGCTTCGGCCAGGGTGACCGAGCGCAGGTCCATCAGCCCGAACTCGGCCGTGTCGGTGACCAGCAGGCGCTGGCCCAGGCCGGCAAAGATGCCGCTTCGGCTCTCGCGCCATGCGGTGCCGCGCGACAGCGTGAGCAGGTCGCCGGCCGCGAGGTCGGTGTCAGGGTAGCGCGTGGGGATGAGGCCGACGACCTCACCGCCGTTGGTGAATTCGAAGTGCGCCGGCATCCAGACACGGTCGCGCAGGTCTTCGGGCGGATCGATGTCGACCTTGGCCAGGCGGTTCCAGGGCAGCCAGTAGTAGCGGCCGTTGATCACGGCCTCGAGCGTGGGGCCCAGGCGGGCATCGGCATCGGCGATCCAGGCGAAGGGCTGCGCGGCAGCCTCGCCCACGACGGCCTGGCCGGCGGTGGCCGGGGCCTGCCTCAGCGCCTGCGCACGCAGCGTGTCGGCCGCTTCGGCTTCGCCGCGGCCTTCACGCAGCAGCGCCTCGATGAGCAGCGCGACCCAGGTCTCGGGTTCGCCGAAGAGCATGGGCACCTTCTGCCCGGCAAAGACCTGCAGGCGCAGCGTCTCGCAGGCGATGGCCTCGCGATAGGTCTGCACCATGGGCAAGGTGCCGGGGTCGAGCTCGAACGACACGTTGAGCTGGTTGAGCGCGCGGTCCCACTGGCCCAGCAGGCACAGCAGCTGGAACAAGAAGACGCGCAGCTTGGCGTCCTGCGGCTGGGCCCGCACCTGTTCGGTGAGCAGCTTCAGCGCGCGCGTGACGTCGCCGTCTTTCAGGGCCTGTTCGGCGGCACTGGGCTTGGACATGGACACTCCGGTCGGGTCATTCGGGACCGGCCATGCCGGTAAAGCTGGAGGTCGCCACACCAGCGCCGACGCCGCTCTGCGGTGTGTAGTCGACCGTGATCGACTTGAAGCTGAGCGCCAGGTTCTCGACGAGTTCGGGCGCGCCATCGTCGCCATGCTGCGAGTTGACGGTGTAGGTGTTGATGCGCGCGTTGGTGAGCTTGACGATGAAGTAGGGCAGCGAACTGGTGCCGCCGGCCTTGCGCACGGTCAGCACGACATTGGTCATGACTTCGTTGTTGCTCATCACCGCCATCAGCGCGGTCGACGACTTGTCGACCTTCTTGATGAGGCGCAGTTCGTTGAGCGTGACGCGGCCGGTGCGCTGGCCCGACACCGCCGAGGGTGCGCTCATGCCCCAGGACCAGTCGATGACGTCGATCTGGTTGATGAAGGTCTTGTCGCTGGACTCGCCGGCAATCTCGCCTGAGCGTTGCCCGGTGGCCTTCAGAAACATGTCGGAACGGGCCACGGTGCTTCCTTCCGGCGGCAATGGAAATGCGGTGGGCGGCGCGCAACCCGCCGGGCTGCGCGGCCGTCTTCGCTGTCAACGCTTCAGGCGGCGCCGCGCCCTCAGACCGTGTTCTCGGCGATGTTGTAGGTGAAGGGCAGGGCATCGCCCAGCGAGCCGTCAGGCTTCTGCGGCTTGTAGATGAACTTCACTTCGGCGAAGTTGAGCGACAGGTTTTCCGTCAGCCGGTCTTCGCCGCCAGAGCCGCCGGTGCTCACCGAGGTCACGAGTACTTCCTTCATCTCGATGGTGATGTACTCCAGCTGCGTCTTGCCAGCCTTGCGCACGTGCAGCGACGCGGTCTTGAAGTGCTCGCCCGTGGCGCAGGCGCCGAGCAGCGCGTGCGACGAAGAATCAACGTACTTGGTGACCGAGAGGTCCTGGAAGTTGGCCTTGCCGGCGCCGCCGCCGCCGCCCATGTGGGTGGTGCCGGAATTCGACACCCCCCAGCCCCAGGCCAGCACGTCGATCGAGGCCGCCATGGCCTTGTCGGTCGCTTCGCCCTTGATCGTGTCGATCTTCAGAAACATGTCTATGGCCATGATGGACTCCTATTGCCCGCAATCGGGGCGTTGCACACTGCGATAAACGCCCCCTGCGCGGGGCGCCCTCAGCTGCGCAGCCAGTGAAGGTTGATGACGGAAACGCTCGATGAAATGAAGGCTCAGGCGCCCTTGGCAGAGGGCAGCTTGGACACGAGCCGCAACGACACGGTGAGTCCTTCGAGCTGGTAATGCGGTCGCAGGAAAAACTTGCTGCTGTAGTAGCCGGGGTTGGCAGGGTCTTCGTCGACCACCACCTCGGCTGCGGCCAGCGGGTGGCTGGCCTTGTAGGCTTCGGATGAACGCGCCGGGTCGCCGTCGACGTACTGCGAAATCCAGGTGCCGAGCCAGCGCTGCACGTCGTCGCGTTCCTTGAAGGAGCCGATCTTGTCGCGCACGATGCACTTCAGGTAGTGCGCAAAGCGGCAGGTGGCAAACAGGTAGGGCAGGCGCGCCGCCAGGTTGGCGTTGGCGGTGGCGTCGGGGTCGTCGTACTCGGCCGGCTTGTGCAGGCTCTGTGCGCCGATGAAGGCCGCGAAATCACTGTTCTTGCGGTGCACCAGGGGCATGAAGCCGTTCTTGGCCAGTTCGGCCTCGCGGCGGTCTTCGATGGCGATCTCGGTCGGGCACTTCATGTCCACGCCACCGTCATCCGTGGGGAAGGTGTGCGTGGGCAGGTTCTGCACCGCACCGCCCGATTCAATGCCGCGGATGCGCGTGCACCAGCCGTATTCCTTGAAGGAGCGGTTGATGTTGGTGGCCATGGCGTAGGCGGCATTCGCCCAGGTGTACTTGCCGTGGTCGGCCGAGCCGGTGTCTTCCTCGAAGTTGAAGGCCTCCACCGGGTTGGTCTTCGCGCCGTAGGGCATGCGCGACAGGAAGCGCGGCATCGCCAGGCCCACGTACTTGCTGTCGTCGCTTTCGCGCAGCGAACGCCAGGCGGCGTATTCGGGGGTGGTGAAGATCTTCGTCAGGTCACGCGGGTTGGCCAGTTCCTGCCAGCTGTCCATCTGCATCAGCGTCGGCGAGGCGCCGGTGATGAAGGGGGCATGCGCGGCGGCGGCGATCTTGGCCATCTCGGCCAGCAGTTCGACATCGGGCGCGCTCTGGTCGAAGTGGTAGTCGCCCACCAGGCAGCCGAAGGGCTCGCCGCCGAACTGGCTGTATTCCTCGGAGTAGATCTTCTTGAAGATCGGGCTCTGGTCCCAGCTCGTGCCCTTGTAGCGCTTGAGCGTCTTGCCCAGCTCCTGCTTGGACACGTTCATGACGCGGATCTTCAGCTGCTCGTCGGTCTCGGTGTTGTTCACCATGTAGTGCAGGCCGCGCCAGGCACCTTCGAGCTTCTGGAAGTCTTCGTGGTGCAGGATCTGGTTGACCTGGTCCGACAGCTTCTTGTCGATGGCCGCGATCATGGCTTCGATGGACGCCACGACATCGCTGCCGATGAGCTGGGTCTGCGCCAGCGCTTGCTGCGCCAGCGTCTGCACGGCCTGTTCGACGGCGCTCTTGGCATCGTCGGACTTGGGCTTGAATTCCTTCTGCAGCAGCGACGCCAGGTCGCTGCCTTCCAGTTGAACGCCTGCCAACGACGCGGCGGACTGTGTTTCGGCCATTTGGGGCTCCTGTTATTTGCGTGAAGGATGGGTGGGGCTCAGGCGTCGGCAGGCTTGGCCGATGTGGCCAGCGCGCCGAGCAGCGCGGGGTCGGACATCAGCTTGCCGATCAGCTCTTCCGCACCACCCTTGCCGTCCATGTAGGTGACCAGGTTCTGCAGTTGCTGCCGCGCTTCGAGCAGCTTGTTCAGCGAATCGACCTTCTTGGCGACTGCGGCGGGCGAGAAGTCGTCCATGTTCTCGAAGGTGATGTCGACACTGATGTTGCCTTCGCCGGTCAGCGCGTTGGGCACCTGGAAGGCCACGCGCGGCTTCATGGCCTTCATGCGGGCGTCGAAGTTGTCGACGTCGACTTCCAGGAACTTGCGGTCGGCCACCGGTGCCAGCGGGTCGGCCGGCTTGCCCGACAGATCGGCCAGCACACCCATCACGAAGGGCAGCTGCACCTTCTTTTCGGCCCCGTAGACCTCGACGTCGTACTCGATCTGCACCCGCGGTGCGCGATTGCGGGCGATGAATTTCTGGCTGCTGCTCATGGGGAAGCTCCTGTGCGTCGGGGTGGGTCGGGCCTAAAGATGGGAGGTTTTCTTCTAACGGCGCCGATTCGTCAAGCGCCGGAATTCGGGTCTTCGACGCTTTCGGGGTCGACCCCCACGAAGCGCGCCACTTCGGCCAGCGAGTCTGGGGCCAGCACCTTCATCAGTTGCAGGAAGTTGTGGCCGATGAGCTGCCGCGCGCGGCGCAGGAACAGCGGTGCCGGGTTCGTGGGCTCGGCCTTTTCCAGGTATTCGATGACCAGGTCGATGGCCCGCAGGGCTTCTTCGCGCGAAGACACGCTGCCGGACAGCCCCCGCATCGAGCGCCCGCCGCCAGCGACGCCCGCGCCTTCGCCGCCTTCGTCGCCTGCACCAGCCTCGTCGGCCATGCGCTCGGGCGGCAACAGCGTGAGCACGGCGTTGGCGATGTTGTAGAGCGGGCGCAGGTCGGGCGCGAGGCTGCTGCCGAGCTTGTCGTTGGTGATGGCGATGAGCTGGCGCGCCTGGGCCACGGCCTCGGTGCAGATGGCGCGCAACGCCGCCTGCTTCTCGACCGCGGCTGCCAGCATCTTGGCGGCCTGGTCGCGTGTGTAGTCGCTCTTCACCGTGGTGGCGCCGGGCGCGGCGAGCACGGCTTCGACGTCGCGCACCAGCAGCAGGCCGATGCTGCGGTCTTCGGTGATGCGCGCCTCACGAAGTTCGCCCAGCACGCCGGCTTGTTCGCGCAGCAGGGTCAGCGCGTTGACGCGGCCGTAGGGGTCGCCGTCGTCGGGGTCGGGCAGCGGGTGCACGGCTTCCCAGCGATCGATCATGAGGCCGTTGATCAGCTTCAGGCCGAGCGGCAGTGCCGGGTAGCCCAGCAGACGCAGGTTGCCGCGCAGCCACTCGATGGCCACGCGCAGGTCACGGGTGCGCTCGAAGAGTTCAGCCGAGATCGACACCACGCTGCGCCAGTCGGGCGCTTCGGCGGCGCCGAACTGTGATTCGGGTTTGCCCGCGGCCGCCTGGGTGAGCGCGAGGAAGTCGTTGTCGTACTCAAGGTCCGGCCCGCAAGGCGCGGCCGCGTCGGGCAGGGGTTGCAGCCAGCGGGCAACCAGGGCTTCTGCGTCTTCGAGTTCGCTCATCGCTTGGGGTCTTGAGATGTCGTCGTGGATGCTGGCCGGCGTCTTCCGCCCTCTTGCAAGCGCATCGAACAGCGAGCGAGTGTCGCAAGAACCGCCCGGCATGAGAAGCCCTGAAAAGCCTTGAATATTCACGCTGCGGCGGGGGGTGAATCACATGGCGCCATCGGCCTCGCCGCGCCATCATCATGAGGCTGGTGCTTCCGGGCATCGTCCTTTGTCGAGGGGAGTCCCCGGCACTGCCAGACCCCACTCGCACGCCCATTAACATGTCCTCACGACTTCAGCTCCATATTCAGGCCGGGATGGGCGATCGGCGCTGCCGCATGCTGGTGCGCGCCTGCGTAGCCTGGGCCTGCGGCCTGGGCCTGGCCGGGCCGGCCGTGGCGCAGACGGTGGTGCCCACGCCGGCCGTGGTGCCCACGCCGGCCGAACTGGCACCGCGCACTGCGCCTGACAACCGAGGTGACGTGCCGGCCGCAGCCGCACCCCCGCGCGAGTTGGGCAAACCCGAAGACGACCTGCGACTGGACGTGCAGCGCTATGCCGTGGACGACGCCGCCCCTGCCGAGCTGCGCGAGGCACTGCCGCGCATCACCGCCCGCTACACCGGCACGCAGCGCGGCTTCGAGGACCTGGTGGCCGCCGCCAACGAGGTCACGCGCTTCCTGCAGCGCGAGCTGGGCTACTACCTGGGCTATGCCTACTTGCCCGAGCAGTCGCCCGAAAGCGGCGTCGTACGCATCGCGGTGCTGGAAGGGCGGCTCGACCGCGTGGTACTGAACTGGCGCAACGGCCTGGCGGTAGACCGCGAGGTGGTGGAAGCCTACCTGGCGCGGCTGCAGCCCGGCAGCGTGCTGAAGGTGCGCGATGTCGAGCGCGTGGTCTTTCTGGTCAACGACCTGCGCGGCATGACGGCGCGCTTCGAGCTGCGCGCCGGCAGCCGCCCGGGCACGGCCACGCTGGTCGTGACGCCGGCGCCCGAACGCATCTACTCGGGCAAGCTGGAGATCGACCGCAACGGCTCCGACGCGCTGGGCCTGTACCGCCTGGGCGGCCTGCTGCAGGTGAACAGCCCCTTCGGCCGCGGCGACGGCTTCACCGCCAACGCGTTGGTCAGCAACACGCGCGGCCTGGCCTTCGCGCTGCTGGGCTACACCACGCCGCTGGGCAGCGACGGCTTCAAGGTCGGTGCCTCGCTGTCGGCGGTGCGCTACAAGCTGGACAAGGAAGCCTTCCCGCTGGAGCTCAACGGCAGCGCCGCCACCTTCAACGCCTACGGCCTGTACCCGCTGGTGCGCTCGCGCAACCTGAACCTGTTCACGCTGCTGTCGGTGGAACAGAAGCAGTACACCGACCGCCAGGGCGTGACCGAGACGCAGACCGAGAAGAACGTCGACGCGGTGGCGCTCGGCGCCACCGGCGACTTCCGCGATTCACTGCTTGGTGGTGGTGTCAACACCTTCGAGGCCACGCTGGGCAGCGGACGGGTCAAGCTGCCCGGCGGCGCCACGCTGCTGGAAGACGACGCGCGCTACACCAAGCTGAGCTACGGCACCACGCGGCTGCAGGATCTGGTGACCAACCGCGCGCTGGTCTACTTCGCCGTTCGCGGCCAGTACACGCGCAACAACCTCGACACCACCGAGCAGTTCCGCGTCGGCGGGCCCGACGGCGTGCGCGCCTTCAGCTCGGGTGAAGGTACGGGCGACCTCGGCGTCATCGTCACGACCGAGATCCGCCTGCTGCCGCCCGAGGCCTGGTTCGGCCGTGTCGCGCGCGAGATGGTGTTCAGCCTGTTCGGCGACGGCGCTTACGTGCAGTACCGCGCCAAACCGCGCGACAACGCGCAGCTCAATGCCCCGCTGAACCACGGCGCCTTCGCCGGCGCCGGCCTCGGCCTGGCCTGGGTGCGCCCGGGCGAGTTCTCGCTGCGCCTGTCGGTGGCACGTGCGGTGCGCGGCCTCACCCGCGCCGGTGACAAGATCGAGGGCACGCGGGCCTACCTGCAGGCCGCCATGCTCTTCAACTGAAGGCCCGCACCGCCATGCCCGCACCCTGCCGCCCCGCACCGCCCGCCTGCACCACGCGCCCGCACTGGGCGCTGCGCCCGGTGAGCCTGGCGGCCTGCCTGCTGGGCGTGGCGCCGGCCGGTTTCGGGGCGCCGCAGGGCGCCGTGCCGACCTTCGGCCAGGCCACGGTGCGCCAGACGCTGCCCGGCCAGACCGACATCGTGCAGACCACGCCACGCGCCGGCCTGGACTGGACCAGCTTCTCCATCGGTGCCGGCGAGCGTGTCAACGTGGTGCAGCCCGACGCGCGTTCGGTGCTGCTCAACCGCGTGGTCGGCGACAACCCCTCGCTGATCTACGGCACGCTCAGCAGCAACGGCAGTGTGTGGCTCATCAACCCGCGCGGCATCGTATTCGGCGCCAGTTCGCGCGTCGACGTGGGCTCGCTGGTGGCCAGCACCTTGTCCATCACGCGCGAAGACATGGTTTCGGGCCGCCTGCAGCTGGGCGCCGGCACAGGCCCTGCGGGCGAACTGCGCAGCGAAGGCCAGATCACCGCCACCGACGGCAGCGTGGTGCTGGTGGCGCCGCAGCTGCACCACAGCGGGCAGATCCAGGCGCGCCGCGTCGGTCTGGCTGCGGCCAGCGAGGTGCTGGTGGACGTCGAAGGCGACGGCCTGATCTTCTTCAACGTGCGCAATGACCACCTCGACAGCCGGCTGGCGCTGCTGGGCAGCGTGCGCGCCGACGGTGGCACGGCCGAGATCCGCGCTGCAGCGCGCGCCGGCTTCGCCGACACCGTGCTCAACCTCGAAGGCGTGGTGCAGGCGCGTTCGCTGGGTCAGCGCGAAGGGCGCATCGTCGTGGACGGTGGTGCCAGCGGCGTCACGCTGCTCAGCGGCCAGCTCGACGCCAGCGGCACGCAGGCGGGCGAACGCGGCGGCAGCATCACCGTGCTGGGGCAGCACCTGGGCCTGGCGGCCACCGCGGTGCTCGATGCGTCGGGCGCCACGGGCGGCGGCGGCCTGCGCGTGGGCGGTGACTACCAGGGCGCCAACCCCGAACTGCGCAACGCCGAACGCGTGAGTGTGGTGGCCGGCGCACGCCTGGCGGCCGATGCGCTGGTGCAGGGCGACGGCGGGCGCATCATCGTCTGGTCCGACCAGGTCACGCGTTACGGCGGCGCGCTGTCGGCACGCGGCGGCGCCGGGGGCGGCAACGGCGGCTTTGCCGAGGTTTCGGGCAAGGCCACGCTGCAGTTCGCGGGCGCGGTGGACCTGGCGGCGCCCCAAGGCCGCGCCGGCACGCTGCTGCTCGACCCCAACACCATCACCATCAACAACGCCGGCACGGCCGTCGCGGCTCCGGCCACCGTCAACTTCAACGACGCGCCGGACGACACCGAATTCACCAAGGCGTCGATCAACACGCTGCTGGGCGACGGCACCAACGTGTCGCTGGCGGCCAAGAACCTCATCACCGTCGGCAGCCAGGGCGGCGCTCTCAGCGGCAGCGGCAAGCTGACCCTGCGTTCGGGCGGCAACATCCTCATCAACGCCGCCATCGCCACCACGGGTGGCATCGAACTGTCGGCCAACGACAACGCCGCCGGCACGGCCAGCGGCACGGGCCATGTCGAGATCGACAACGTCAACCTCAGCGCCGGCGCCAATGCGCTGCTCATCAGCGACAACGGCAGCGGCACGGCGCACAGCCTGAATGGCAACCTGACGGCCAACGGGCTGACCATCACCGGCGCCGTGGCGCTGGCCGGCAACAGCACCTGGACGGTGACCGGCGCGTCCAGCGTGAGCGGCGCGCTCAGCGGCAACAACAACCTCACCAAGAGCGGTGCCGGCGCCCTGCGCCTGGCCGATGCCAGCGCCTACACCGGTGCCCTCACGGTGAGCAATGGCCTGCTGACGCTGGCCAGCGGCATCGGCAGTGCAACCGTCACGGTGCAGAACGGTGCCACGCTGGCTTTCGACGGCGCGGCCGACATCACGCTGGACACCACGCTGCTCGCGTTGGGCGGCGCCGGCACGCTGCGCCAGGCCGGCACGCAGGCGCTGGTCATCGACGGCGCCACCGGCAGCATCAGCACCGACCGGGTGGAAGTGACCGGCGGCACACTGGTGCTGGCGGCAGGCAACGACAACCGCATCGCCAACGACACCGACCTGACGCTGGCCGGCGGCCGGCTCACGGCCAGCAACGCCAGCGAGGAAGTGCGCGACCTCACGCTCAGCGGCGGCGGCGTGGCGGGCGCATCGGCGCTCACCGTGCGCGCGTTGGCCAGCAGCGGCACCAGCAGCGTGGCCAGCGCCATCACTGCCAGCTCGGCCAGCATCAATGGCGGCACGCTGACCCTGGGCGCTGGCGGCGCCACGGGCGCGCTCAACGTGGCCTCGGTGGCCGTGGCCGACGGCGCCACGCTGGCGATCAACCGCAGTGGCAACCTGACACTGCCCGCGCTCACCGGCACCGGCGGCCTGCGCGTGCAGAGCGGCGACGTGATCCTGGGCGCCAGCGCCGCAGCGCTGAAGCTGGTGCGTGTTGATGCCGGCAGCCTGAGCCTGGCCGTCGGTGCCGCGCGGCTGGGCAATGCCGCCGCAGTGACCGTGGCCGGCGGCGCGACGCTGACGCTGGGCGACACCGACGAAGGCGTGGCCAGCCTGCTGCTGCAAGGCACGCTGGGCGGCACGGCGCAGCTGTTGGCGCCCACCTACACGCTGGACGGCGGCACCGCCAACGCCCGGCTGGGCGCCGGCACGCTCACCTCCACCGGCCTGAGCAGCCTGAACGCCGCGGCGGGCGCAGGCACGGTGACGGTCAGCGCAGACCTCCTCACCATCGGCGCCAACGGCGTGCTGGGTGCTGCCGCCACCGTCAACGTCGCGCCAGGCGCCGAGCTGGCGCTGGGCGCCGGCACCAGCAACACCATCGGCACGCTGGCGCTCTCGGGCACCGTGAGCGGCGCTGCGCTCACCGCCACCACGCTGGCCAGCAATGGCAACACGGCGCTGATCACCGCCAGCCTGTCCGCCACCAACACCAGCGTGCAGAGCGGCGTGCTCACCGTGGGCGACGGCGCCACGGCCGGCAGCCTGAGCGGCGCCGTGACCATCGGCAACGGCAACCGCCTGGACTACCGGCGCAGCGACAACATCGTCGTCGGCAACCTGCTGGGCGGCGGCACGCTGCGCCAGGCCGGCAGCGGCCGCCTGACCATCGGCGGCAGCGTCAACAGCCTGGCCGCGCTGGAGGTGCAGGGCGGCGGCGAGCTGGCGCTGGCCAACGGCGCGGGCTCGCGCATCGGCGACACCACCGCCGTCAACGTCGCCAGCGGCGCCACCTTCACGCTGGGCGACACCGCCGAGCAGGTGGGCACGCTCACGCTGGCCGGCACGCTGAACGGCGGCGCCGCACTCACGGCCACCACCTACACGCTGCAGACCGGCGGCGTGGTGAACGCGCCCTTGTCGGGTGGTGCGCTGGTGCTGGCCGCCGCGGCCTCGGCCAACGTCAACTCGGCCGCCGACGTGGCCAGCGTGCTGGTCAACAGCGACGCCACGCTGCAACTGGGCGCCAGCGCCAACCTGGGCGATGCCAGCACGGTCAGCGTGCTCGGCCGTGGCACGCTGACGCTGGGCGCCGACGACAGCGTCGGTCAACTCACCCTGGCCGGCACGCTGAACGGCGGCTTCCGGCTCACGGCCGGCAACGGCAGCACCTTGAACGACGGTGCGCTGCTGGCGCTGGGCAGCACGCTGGCCGGTGCTGGCGCCGCCACGCTGACCACGAATGGCAGCGTGGCGCTGAACGGCCGTTCCGAACTGGCCCAGGTGCAGATCAACAGCGGCAGCACGCTGAACCTGGGGGCAACGGCCGACCGCCTGATCGACACCGGCGGCGTCAACGTCAGTGCCGGTGGCACGCTGCGGCTGGCCGTTGACGAGACCATCGGTGCGCTCACCGGGCCGGGCGCCGTCACTGGCACGGGCACGCTGACGACGGCCAGCGTGGTGCTCAACAACAGCAGCATCGCCACGCCGCTGATCACTTCGGCCCTGATCAGCGATGGCGTCTCGTCGATCGTGGCGACGATCCAGGTCAACGGCAACGCCGAGGTGCGCAGCGGCACGCTGACCGTGGGTGACGGCGCGGCTGCCGGTGCACTCATCGTCAGCGGCAGCACCAGCGTGGTCGCCAACGCCACGCTGGCCTACGACCGCAGCGGCCTCGTGCTGCTCGGTGGCGGCCTGGCCGGTGCCGGCACGCTGCAGCAGGCCGGCAGCGGCGAACTGCGCCTGACCGGCAGCCTGCCCACGCTGAACCTGCGCGCCATCCGCGGCACGCTGAGCCTGGCGGCCGGCGATGTCGACCGTGTGGGCGACGCGGCCACCGTCACCATCGCCAGCGGCGCCACGCTGCGCCTGGACAGCGCGTCCGAGACCATCGGCCGGCTGGTGCTGGGCGGCACGCTGGCGGCCGGCGGTGTGCTCACGGCGGCGAACCACGTGCTCGGCGCCGGCGCTGCGCTCAACGGCGCAGTGGCGGGCGGCTTGATGGACGTGGACGGCGCGGCAACGCTTGCTGGCGCGGCCAGCCTGACGCAGCTGAACGTCACCGGCAGCGGCGCCTTGACGCTGGCGCCCACGGCCAACCTGGGTGCGGGCACCTTGCTGAGCATCGCCAACGGCGGCACGCTCACGCTGGGCGCCGACACCACGGTGGCCAGTTTGCAGACCGCCGGCCGCCTGGCGGGCACCGGCCACACGCTGACCAGCAGCGGCGCGCTCACGCTGCAGGCCGGCGCGTTGGTTGAAGCCGAGCTCGCGGCCGCCACGCTGAGCGTCAGCGGCAATGCGCGCCTTGACGGCCACGCCAGCGTCGGCAGCGTCGACGTCGCCGGCGGCACCCTGACCCTGGGCGCGCCGGGCCGACTGCTGGGCGTGCCCAACCTGAACCTGGGCGTGAACAGCGGCCTGGCGCTCGCGGGCAATGAAGCCGTGAATGCCTTCGTCAGCGCCGGCAGCCTGTCGGGGCCGGCCGGCAGCCGGCTCACCACGCTGAGCGCGCGGCTGCTCGCCGGTGCCTTGGTGGATGCCGAACTCGCGAGCCCCGCGCTCGACATCGACGGCGACGCCGCACTCAACCGCGCCGCCAGCGCCGGCACGGTGCGGGTCAACGCCGGCACCCTGAGCACCGGCGGCGCGCAATTGCTGGCCGCCACCGCCAACGTGAACGTGGCGGCGCCGGCCACGCTGGCGCTGGGCGGCAACCAGACCGTGGCCACGCTCCGTCTCGACGGCAGCCTGGAAGGCAGCGGGCGCACGCTGACCACCACCACCACCACGCTGCAGGGTGCCGACGCCCGCGTGCAGGCCAACCTGGGCGGCGGTGCGCTGGTGGTGAGCGGCAACGCCACGCTCGGCGGCAATGCCGCCGTGGCCACGCTGGCCGTCAACAACGGCGCCACGCTCACGCTGCAGAACGCCGGCCGCTTCAGCGCTGCGCCGCTGGCCACCGTCGACGGCACGCTGGCGCTGGGCGGCAACGAGACCCTGGGCACGCTGGCCGGCAGCGGCAGCGTGACGCTGGGCGCCGCCACGCTCACCACCGGCGGCGCCGCCAGCACGCTCTGGGCGGGCCAGATGAGCGGCACGGGCGGGCTCAGCAAGGTGGGCGCGGCCACCACCTTCACGCTGTCGGACGCGCAGGCCTACACCGGCACCACCACGGTCAGCCAGGGCGTGCTGCAGCTGAGCGGCGACGAGCGCCTGGCCGATGCCAGCCGCGTGACGGTGGGCGGCGCCGGCCTGCTCAGGCTGGGCGGCACCGAGACCGTGAGCCTGCTCACCCTGGCCGGCACACTCGACGGCGCGGGCCTGCTGACGGCACCGAACTACATCCTCAGCGGCGGCAATACCTCGGCCACCGCCGCGCTGGGCGCCGGCGACCTGGTGGCTACGGGCAACGGCACGCTGGCCGGCACGCTGGCCGGCAACCTGCGCGTCGACAGCGGCAACCTCACCCTGCAAGGCGCCGGCCGGCTGACCGGCGCCGCGGTCACCCTGGAACTGCGCGACACCGCCACGCTGACCCTGGCCGGCAACCAGAGCGTGCAGACGGCCACGCTGGCCGGCACGCTGGACGGTGCCGGCAGCCGGCTGAGCGCAGGCACGATCACGCTGCAAGCTGGCGCGCGGGTCAACGCCGACGTCGGCGGCGCCGCGCTGGTCGTCGCAGGCGACAGCACCCTGTCCGGCAAGTCGTTTGCCGATACGCTGGCGGTGAACGCCGGCCGTCTGACGCTGGGCGCCGCAGCGGACCGCATCATCGACACCGCAGCCATCACCGTGACCGGCGGCGCCGAACTGGCGCTGACCGGCAACGAGACCGTGGCCACGCTGCAGCTCGCCGGCACGCTGTCGGGTGCAGCGCGGCTGACGGCCGACACGACGCTGACTGCCGGCGCCCGCGTGCTCGCCAACCTGGGTGGCACCAGCCTGCGCGTCACGGGCGACAGCACGCTCACTGGCAGCGCCGAGGCCACGCTGGTGAACGTCGACAGCGGCGTGCTCACCCTGGCCAGCGCCAACCGACTGCCGGCGACGGCCCGCGTCGATGTCGCCGGCGCGGGCACGCTGCGCATGACCGGCGGCCAGAGCCTGCTGACGCTGAACCTGAGCGGCACGCTGAGCGGCACGGGTACGCTGGTGGCCGCCAACAGCGTGGCGCTGACGGGCGGCAGCGTCGCCGCCAGCCTGCAGGCGCCGGGGCTGGTCGCCAGCGGCAACGCCCGCCTCAGCGGCACGCTGAACGCGCCGGCGCTGCAGGTCGACGGCGGCAGCTTCACCGTCACCGACACCGGCACCCTGGCCGGCACGCCGACGGCCACGCTGGCGGCGCCCGGCACGCTGGTGCTGCAAAGTGCGCAGACGCTGGGCAACCTGGTGGGCGCCGGTGGCGTCCATCTCGACGGCGGCACGCTCACGCTCGACACCGCCGGGCCGGCCAGCTACAGCGGCACGCTGTCAGGCAACGGCGGCCTCACCAAGCAAGGCAACGGCAACTTCACGCTCGGTGGCGGGCAGCTCTATGGTGGCGCCACGCTGGTGGCCGGCGGCACGCTCACGCTGGCCGGTGAGAACGTGCTGCCCAACGGCAGCGATCTCAGCGTCGCCGGCCCGGCCACGCTGGTGCTGGCCGGCGCCGACACCGTGCGCACGCTCACGCTGCTCGGCACGGTCGCCGGCATCGGCACGCTGACAGCCAACAGCTACACACTGACCGGCGGCAACCTCGCCGCCAGCGCGGCGCTGGGCAGCGGTGTGCTCAGCAGCAGCGGCAACAGCACGCTGGCCGGCAGCTCGGGCGCCGCCACCGTCAACGTCACCGGCGGCCTGCTGCTGCTGCCCACTGCCGGCCGCCTGGACACCGGCGCGGCGCTCACCGTCAGCGCCGGTGGCGTGCAGCTGGGCGGCGCGCAGAACGTGCGAACACTCGATCTGAGCGGCACGCTGTCCGGTGCCGGCCAGACCCTGACGGCCAGCGACGGCAGCACGCTACGCGCGGGCGCCGACGTCACCGCCAACCTCGGCGGCGCGCTGCTCACGGTGGCCGGCAACGCGCGCCTGGCGGGCACGGCGGCGGCCACCGCGGTGAATGTCGGCACCGGCACGCTGACCCTGGCCAGCGCCGGCCGCCTGGCCGCCACCGCCACCGTCAGCGTCGCCAGCGGCGCGGCGCTGCTGCTGGGCGGCAACCAGACTCTCACACGGCTGACCCTGGCCGGCACGTTGGACACCGCGCCGGTGGGCGCCGCGCATGTGCTGACCGCTGCCAACGTCACGCTGCGCAACGGCGCCCAGGTCAACGCCGCGCTCGGCGCCGGCCAGCTCGACGCCGACGCCGGCGTGGGCGGCGTGGCCACGCTGGCGGCGACAGCGGGCGCCGGCATCGTCAACGTCGAATCGGGCCAGCTGGTGCTGGCGCGCGGCGACCTGCTCGTCGACACTGCCGATGTCAGCGTGAAGCTGGACGCCGTGCTCACGCTCAACGGCAGCGACCGCGTCGGCCGCCTGGCCGTGACGGGCGGCACGGTGAACGGCAACGGCACGCTCGACGCCGGCAGCTACGTCATCAGCGAAGGCAACTACGCGCTGCCCATGGGCAGCGGCAGCATCGTCAGCCGCGGCAACACGCTACTCAGCGGCACCAGCGGCGCGACGCAGGTGACAGTGGAGACCGGCGTGCTCACGCTGGGCTCGGGCGGCCGTTTCACCGCGGCGCCGGCCGTCGAGGTGGTCGGCGCGGCGGCGCTGAACATGACTGGCAACGAGACCTTCGGCCTGCTGCAGGGCGCGGGCAGCGTGGGCCTGGGCGCCAGCACGCTGACCACCGGCAGCAGCGGCGACAGCGTCTTCAGCGGCGCGCTCACCGGCACCGGCGGCCTGGTGAAGGTGGGTGCCTCGACCTTCACGCTGTCGGGCAACAGCAGCTACACCGGCAGCACGCGCGTGGACGGCGGCGTGCTCGCGCTGAGCGGCACGCTGCAGAGTGCACTGCTGCAGGTGAATGCCGGCACGCTGGCCCTGAGCGGCGCCAACCGGCTGGCCGACGGCGCCGCTGTCACCGTGAGCAGCGGCGCCTCCTTCACGCTCGACAACGCCGAGACCATCGCCTCGCTCGACCTCAGCGGCACGCTCGGCGGCGCCGGCACGCTGACGGCCGCCGACTACCGGCTGCAGGGCGGCACGGTGAACGCGCGCCTGGGCGGCGGGCGCCTGGCCACCCGCGGTGGCAGCACACTGGCCGGCACCGCAGCGGTGAGCACGCTGGCTGTAGACGACGGCAGCCTGCTGCTGGCTGGCGCCGGCCGCCTGACGGCCGCGCCGGCAGCCACGGTGGCCGCTGGTGCCGTCTTGCGCCTGGCGGGTGACACCACGCTGGGCTCGCTGGCCGGCAATGGCGGCGTGAACCTGAGCAGCTTCACGCTCACCACCGGCAACGCCAGCGACAGCCGCTTCGACGGCGTCATCTCCGGTGACGGCAACCTGCTGAAGTCCGGCAGCGGCCGCTTCACGCTGGGCGGCGCCAACGTCTACGCCGGCAGCACCGCGGTGAGCGCCGGCACGCTGCAGACCGCCGCTGACGACGTGCTGCCGGCGGCCACGGTGCTGACGGTGGCGCGTGACGCCACGCTGCAGCTGGGCGGCGCGCAGGCGGCGGGCTCGCTGGCCCTGCAAGGCATGCTCGCCGGCAGCGGCACGCTCACCGCCGCGCAGTACAACCTGGACGGCGGCACCGTCAATGCCGCGCTCGGCGCCGGCCAGCTGGTGTCGGTGGGTGCCAGCCGCGTGGCGGCGCCCGTTGGCGCGCGGGACGTGGCGGTGAACGCCGGCACCCTCACGCTGGCCGCCAGCAACCTGCTGGACAACGCCGCCGACGTGAGCGTGGCGCGGGATGCCACGCTGGCCCTGGGCGGCAATGACACGGTGGCCAGCCTGGCGCTGGCCGGCATGCTGTCGGGCGACGGCATCCTGAGCGCCGCCAGCTACGCACTGGACGGCGGCCGCGTCGCCGCGGCACTGGGCGCGGGCGAGATCGGCAGCATCGGCGCCAGCCGCATCGAGGCCGCCGTGGGCGCGCTGCGGATCAACGTCAACGCCGGCACGCTGACGCTGAATGCCGCCAACCTGCTGGCCGATGGCGCCACCGTGGCCGTGGCACGCGACGCCACGCTGGCGCTCGGCGGCGCCGACACCATCAGCCGACTGCAGCTCGCCGGCACGCTGTCGGGCAATGCCGTGCTGACGGCGGCGGACTACGAGTTCGACGGCGGCACGCTGCTGGCCAACCTCGGCCGCGGCGCGCTCACCAGCCAGGGTGCGAGCAGGCTCACCGGCAAGGCCGGCGTCGACAGCGTGCTGGTCGGCGCCGGCACGCTCACGCTCGCCGGCGCCGCGCGCCTGACCGGCCTGCCCGTCACGACCCTGGGCGTCGGCGCCGCGCTGGTCCTGGAAGGCAACCAGACCCTGGGCCGCCTGGCCGGCGCCGGCGAGGTGCAATTGGCCAGCCACGTGCTAACCACCGGCGCCGCCGGTGACAGCCGCTACGACGGCGTGCTCGCGGGCACCGGTGGCCTGAGCAAGGCCGGCAACGGCAGCTTCACGCTCGGCGGCGCCAGCACTTACGAAGGCGCGACCACGGTGCTCGCCGGCACGCTGGCCACCGCCAGCGCCAACCGCCTGCCCGACGCCAGCGCCGTGAGCGTGTCGCGTGACGCCACGCTGAGCCTGGGCGGCAACGACACCGTGGCCACGCTGAACCTGGCGGGCACGCTGGGCGGCAGCGCCATCCTCAGCGCCGGCAGCTATCTGCTGGACGGCGGCATCGTCAACGCCCACCTGGGCGCCGGCAACCTGGTGTCGCGCGGCGCCAGCCTGCTGGCCGGCACGGCCGGCAGCCTGAACGTGAGCGTGGAAACCGGTCAACTGCGCCTGGCTGCGGCCGACCGCCTGGCCGACACCGCCAGCGTCACCATCGCCACCGACGCCACGCTGCGCATGGGCGGCGACGAACGCGTCGGCCGCATCGACATCGCCGGCATCCTGACCGGCAGCGGTGCGTTGCTGGCGCAGACCTACGCGCTGGCCAGCGGCACGGTGTTCGCCGACCTGGGGGCCGGCGCGCTCACCAGCAGCGGCAACAGCCGGCTTGCCGGGCGCAGCGGCGCCGGGAGCGTGACCGTGAGCGGCGGCATCCTCACGCTGCAGGGCGCGCAGCGCCTGACGCAGGCGCCCGCCGTCGAACTGGCTGCCAACACCCGGCTGGCCCTGGGCGGCGACGAGGCCCTGGGCGCGCTGGCCGGCTCCGGCGTGCTGGATCTGGACAGCCACACGCTGCGCATCGTCGGCGCGGTCGACAGCCGCTACGACGGCACGCTGCTCGGCAGCGGTGGCCTCGTCAAGCAGGGCGCGTCCAACTTCACCCTGGCCGGCAGCGGCCAGTACGGCGGCAGCACGCGCGTGGAAGCTGGCACGCTGACCGTCGCCGGCGCGCTGGCCTCGCCCACGCTGCAGGTGGTGGGCGGCACGCTGGCGCTGGCGGCGCCCGAGCGCCTGCTCGACACCGCGCTGCTCGACGTGGCGCGCAATGCCGGCGTCACGCTGGCCGGCAACCAGACCATCGGCCGCCTGCAACTGGCCGGGCTGCTGGGCGGCGAAGGCAGGCTCACGGCGGCGACCTATGCGCTCGACGGCGGCAACGTCGAAGCCGCGCTCGGCACCGGGCAGCTCAGCGCTCAAGGGGCCAGCCGGCTGAGCGGCCCGGCCGCCGTCAGCAGCGTGACGGTGAGCGGCGGCACGCTGCTGCTGGCCAGCGCCAACCGCCTGAGCGCCGCACCCGTCGTCACGGTGGGCGGCGGCGCCGAGCTGCAACTGGCCGGCGACCAGACCTTCGGCACGCTGGCCGGGCTGGGCCGTGTCGACCTCGGCAGCCATCAGCTCGCCACCGGCAGCGGCGGCGACAGCGACTTCGGCGGCGTGCTCTCGGGCGCCGGTGGCCTCGTCAAACAAGGCGGCTCGACCTTCACGCTGCAAGGGGCCAGCACCTACACCGGCACCACGCGCGTGGCGGGTGGCACGCTGGCGCTGGCGTCGCCGCAGCGCCTGGCCGACACCACGGCCGTGAGCGTGGCGCGCGACGCCACACTGGCGCTGGCCGGCAACCAGGTCGTCGGCAGCCTGGCGCTGGCCGGCACACTGTCTGGCACACCGTCCGCCATCAGCACGCTCACCGCCGCCAGCTATGTGCTGGATGGCGGCACCGTCAACGCCGCACTCGGCATCGGCGCGCTGAGCAGCCGCGGTGCGAGCCAGCTCGCCGCCACGGCCGCCGTGGGCACGCTGACGGTGGCCGACGGCACGCTCACGCTGGCCGCCGCCGACCGCCTGAGCGCTGCGCCCGCCACCACGGTGGCCGGCGGCGCCACGCTGGCGCTGGCCGGCCAACAGACACTCGGCACACTGGCCGGCGCCGGCAGGGTGGCGCTGGACGTGCACACCCTGACCACCGGCAACGCCAGCGACAGCCGCTTCGACGGCGTGATCAGCGGCGAAGGTGCGCTGGTCAAGCAGGGTACGGGGCGCTTCACGCTGGGCGGCGCGAACACGCAGCTCGGCGCCACGCGCGTGCTCGGCGGCACGCTGGAGCTCGTCGGCACGCTGGCCTCGCAGACCGTGGCCGTCGAAGGCGGCACGCTGGCGCTGCTGGCTGCCGAACGCCTGGCCGATGGCAGTGGCCTGAGCGTGGCGCCTGGCGCACGGCTCACGCTCACCGGCACCGAGACCGTGGCCAGCCTGCTGCTGGCCGGCACCCTGAGCGGTACCCAGAGCGGCACCGGCACGCTGGTGGCCACGCTGTACACGCTGGATGGCGGCACCGTCGACGCCGCGCTGGGCGCCGGCACGCTGGTCTCGCGCGGTGCGAGCCGGCTGAACGGGGTGGCAGCGGCCACCACGCTGACCATCGAAGACGGCACGCTGAGCCTGGGCGCGGCCGATCGTCTGGCCGACACCACTGCCGTCAGCGTCAACCGCGGCGCCACGCTGGCCCTGCAAGGCGCCGACACGGTGGCCCGTCTGCAGCTGGCCGGCACGCTGGGCGGCAGCGGCGTGCTCACCGCCGCCAGCACCACGCTGGACGGCGGCCGTGTCGACGCCGAGCTGGGCGCGGGTGCCCTGGTCTCGCGCGGCAGCAGCACACTGGCCGGCCGTGCCGCGGTGGCCACGGTCAGCGTCGAGGACGGCACGCTCACCTTGACCGCGGCACAGCGCTTCGCGGTCACGCCCGCGGTGAACATCGGCAACGGCGCCGCGCTGGCCATGACCGGCGACCAGACCTTCGGCGTGCTCGCCGGCCAGGGTGAACTGGCGCTCGGCAGCTTCACGCTGGCCACCGGCCGCTCGGCCGACAGCAGCTTTGCCGGCGTCATCAGCGGCAGCGGCGGGCTCATCAAGCAGGGCAGCAGCAGCGTCTTCACGCTCACCGGCGCCAACACCTACACCGGCAGCACGCGCGTGGAAGCCGGCACGCTGCGCATCGGCGACGGCGCCACCAGCGGCAGCCTGGCAAGCGGGCGCTATGACCTGTCGGGCACGCTGGTCTTCGCGCGCAGCGACGGCGTCACGCTGGCCGAAGCGGTGGGCGGCGACGGTGGCATCGAACAGGCCGGCAGCGGTCGCCTGCTCTTCAGCGGCAGCAACAAGAGCTACAGCGGCCAGACCGTCGTGACGCGCGGCGAACTGGCCACCGCCAACGCTGGCGCGCTGTCCACCAACAGCGCCGTGCTGGTGCGCCCCGGCGCCAGCCTGGTGCTGGCCGGCAACGAGGCCGTTCGTTCGGTGGACGCCGACGGCCGTGTCGCGCTCGGCGGCGACCTCAGCGCCACCGGCGACCTGCTGCTGCGTGGCGCCGTCAGCAGCAGCGGCGACATCACGCTGGCCGGCCAGCGCATCGACGCCGTCAACGCCGGCAACCGCTACGGCGGTGCCGTCTCGCTGACGGCCGGTGACCGCATCACGCTGGACAGCGGCCTCGACGCCGATGGCCCGCGTGCGCTGACGCTGGGCACGGTCACGGCCGCCGCCGGCGGGCGCATCGACAGCGGGCGCCTGACGCTGGCCGCCGGCCTGGCCGTGAACGGCGGCACGCTGGAGTTGGTGTCGGCCGCTGCCACCGGCGCCGTGGCGCCAGATGCCGAACTGACCGGCAAGTTGGCCGCCGGCCTGCCCATCGCCTACGCCGCCGACGCCGTGTTGCAGGGCGAAGCCAGCACCATCACCGTGGCCGTCGGCGCGGGGCTGAGCGTCACCACCCGCAACAACGGCTCGGTGCAACTGCTGCGCGCGGACAACCGCTACGACGGCTTGCTGTCCGTGGTCGCGGGCACGGCCGGTACCGCCTGGTCGTCCAACAGCATCGCGCTGTCCTTCGGCGGTGCGCCGGCCGCGGCCTACGCGGTGCAGAGCCGCGTGCGCGTGGCAGGCAGCACCGTCAACGTGGGCGGCGCCGGCATCGTGGCCGATGTGGTGGACCTGCGCGCCGACCGCCTGGCCACCGTGGGTGACAGCGCCAGCATCGTGGCGCGCCTGCCCTTCGACGCCGCGGTGGGTACCGCCACGTCGCTGCCGGCGTTGACGCTGCGCCTGACGCCGCAGTCCTTCACCCTGCCCTTCCCCTTCGGCCAGACCGGCGCCGAAGGCGGCCTGCGCGTGGACGTGGGCAGCCGCGCTTACGGCGGCCGCACGCTGCCGCTGGACGCCGGCTACGTGACCGTGCTGCCGCGCGGCGGCGCGCAGGGCAGCACCGCGGTGCTGCTCAGGGGCCCGGCGGTGAGTTCGGCCGGTTACCGCTTCTTCTTCGACGGTGCCGGCATCCAGGGCGAGATCCCGGTCTTCTACAACGGCGTGCTGCCGAACACGCCGCAGGTCGAGAACTCGATCTCGGCCACCGTGGCGGTGAGCGAGGCGGCGCGCAAGAACGCTTTCGACGAGGCCGTGCGCACCGAGAACGTGGCCGTGCGCCTGCGCGCCGGCGTCATTGCCGAGGTCGGCCCCGCGCCGTCGGCCACGCAGGGCACCGAAGGCATCCGCCTGCCCCTGACCTGCCCGCCCAACCCGACGAACCTGACAAACCTGACAAACCTGACGAATGGCGGCCTGCTGGGCTGCCGAGCACCTTGATGAACAAACCCCACTGGCCCCGTCGCCGCTGGCTCCAGGCCTGTGCCGCGCTGGCCGCATTGGCCGGCGCGCGCCCGGCCGTGCCGCAGCCCGCAGCACCGGCCCCGGCGCCGGCCGAACCGCCGCGCCTGGCGCTGCTCATCGGCAACCGCGACTACCCCGAGGGCGACGATCTGCCGCCCATCCACAAGAACGTGCGCGATCTGCGCGCCGTGCTGGAACGCCGAGGCTTCGCCGTCACCGACGGGCTCGATCTCGACCTGGCGCAGGCGCGCGCCGCGATGAGCGACTTCGCCACCCAGGTGCGCGCGGCGCCGCCGCAGTCCACGGTCTTCTTCTACTTTTCGGGCCACGGTGCGCAGGTCGACGCCGAGAACCTGCTCGTCTCGGCGCGTATCAGCCCCAAGGCCCGGCCCGACGCGCTGATGCGCGCCAGCCTCACGCTCACCCAGGGCGTGGTGGGCTTGCTGCCGCGGCGGCCCGAGGGGCTGACCATCGCCGTCGTCGACGCCTGCCGCACCTCGCTGCGCGACGTGGCGCGCGGCGACGGCCTGAACCAGGTGGAAGCGCCGCCGGGTTGCCTGATTGCCTTCGCCACCGGGGCCGGCAAGCCGGCCATCGCGCCGGCCGACGACACCCGCAACACCTTCTACACGGCGTCGCTGGTGAAGCTGCTGGACCAGTCGTCCGACGAGATCACCTTCAGCGACCTCTTTCGCCTGGTGAAGTACGACGTGCAGAACACCATGCTCAACCACCCGGTGCCGCTGCTGCGCCAATTTGCGCAATACCCCTTCATTGCCGAGAACACGCAAGTGCAGCGCCGGCTGGCACCGGCACAGGCGGCCAAGGAAACCGAGGCGCCGCGCTTCGCCAGCCGCGACGAGGCCGCCGACTGGGCACAACTGGAAGCCGCCATGTGGCCGGCCGACGTGGTGAAGCTGGCCACCGACTTCCTGGCCCACCACCCGGGCAGCCGGCTGGCGGCCAGCGTGCAGGTGGCGCGCGAAGGCGCGCGCGAGGCGGCGCAGATTTTGCGCCGCAACGACGTGCGCCTGTTCCGCAGCGCCTTCCAGCCCGGCCCCACCACGCCGGCGGCCGAACTGGCCAAGGCCGGCCGCGGCGACAAGGATGCTGCGGCGCGGCTGGCGCGGGCGCAGGGGCGCGACGGTGCACGCTACGAAGGTTGGCTGCAGTACGCCGCCGCCCTGGGCAACGGCATCGCGAGCTACGAGCTCGCCCTGCACTACCGCCGCGTGGAGCAGCCGCTGCTGGCCGCGCAGTACGAGGCGCGGGCGCGCGAACTGGGTTACACGCCGCCGCCTTCGCTGGACAACAGCCGCAAGTGAGCGAGGAAATGAACGAGAAAGGCGCCGCGACCCGCGGCGCGAGTCACAGCCAAGGGCCGGCGGCTTCCTCGGACGTTTCGATGCGGTCCTGGTAGCGGTACATCTCGTACACCACCCAGGCCGTGCAGGCGGCAAAGATGGCGACGCCGATGTCGGGTTCGATGAAGCCGATGACCACGGCCGTGAAGGCCAGCAGCACGAGCAGCGGCGCCAGGCCCACGGCGATGGCCGCGCGCTGGGCCTGCACCGCTTCGGGTGTCAGACGTTCGGGGCTGGAGGTGTGGTTCATGGCGGGCCTGCGTGTGCAAACAACAATAGGTGAGTTATCGACCCGCTGTCGTCCCTCCGAACGGGGATGAAACGGGGCGTTTGCCGCCCAATCGTGAAAAGCGTGGAATAAGCCCGGCCGCTGGCGGCCGGCCTGCTGCTAGTGCAGCTTGGCCAGTTCGGCCAGCACGCGCGCGCGTGCCGCCTCGGGCACCGCTTCAGCGAGCTGCGCGAACAGGGCTTCGCGCTGGCGCGTGCGTTCGGCGGCGCGCCTGACCACCACCTTGGCGATGGGCCCCACGTGCCCCGCCAGTACCTTCTGCGCCTGCTCGAGCAGTGCATCGCTGACCGGCCCGCTGGTGGCCGACGAGGTGCCAGTGGCGCCGCCGCTGCCCGTCCAGGCATGCCCCGCACGATGGTGGCCCGTGCTGCCCCCGGTGCTGCCCCCCGTACCCGGCCCGGCGGTGGAGATGAGCCCCAGGAAGGCTTCGCGGGCCGAGGTCTGCGTGATCTGCTCGCCCAGGCGGGCGTAGAGCGCGGGCACGTCGTGGCATTCACGCGCGGCGCGGCGCACCATGACGGCCGCCATGGGGCCGACATGGCGCGCCAGCGTGGCTTCGACCTTGGCCAGCACGGCCGGGTCCCAGTGCGTGGGCGTGTTGCCGGTGCCGGTGAGCGGTGAAGAAGCCGCCGACGCATGCCTGGTGGGGATGCGCTCGGTGGGCGCGTAGTCGCTGGCCATGGGTAGCGCGTAGACGGCCTCGTGCGACACCGCGGCCGGCAGCGGCGCACCCAGGGCGCGGCTCATGGCGTCGCGGAACGCGGCGCCGTTGGGCCAGCGTTCCACCGGGTCCTTGGCCAGCGCGCGCGACACCACGGCGTCGAACATCGTCAGGCCGCGCCCGCCTTCCACAGTGGAAGCCGGCATCGGCACTTCGTTGACGACCTTGTACATCAGCGACTCCGGCGGCCCCACGAAGGGCGGCCGGCCGGCCAGCAGCTGGTAGAGCACGACGCCGGTGCCGTAGAGGTCGACGCGGTGGTCGATGGGCCGGCCCATGAACTGCTCGGGCGCCATGTACATGGGCGTGCCGAGTACGCTGTTGGCCATGGTCAGGCCGGTGGTGTCGGTGCGTGCGATGCCGAAGTCGGCGATCTTCACGCGGCCCGACTTCGTCATGATGACGTTCGAAGGCTTGATGTCGCGGTGCCAGACGCCGTGTTCGTGGGCGTGGCCCAGCGCCTCGCACAGCTGCGCGGCGATGCAGGCGATGTCGCCTTCGGAGAAGGCCACCCGCTTGGCGATGTAGGCCGACAGCGTGTGGCCCTCGACGAACTCCATCGCGATGTAGGCCACGTTGCCGTCGTCGCCGAAGTCGTACACACCCACGATGCCCGGATGCAGCAGACGCCCGGCGGCCTGGGCTTCGTTGCGGAAGCGCGCGGCGCTCTGTTTGCTGACCTCGGGCGCCAGCCCGCCCTGGTGGCGGATGGTCTTCAGCGCCACCACGCGCCGGATGTCGGGGTCGAAGCCGCGGTAGACCACGCCCATCGCGCCCTCGCCCAGGACGCCGGTGATGCTGTACTTGCCGAGCTTTTCCGGGTGGCTCACGTCATGCCTTGAAGCGGACTCAGTTGTCGAGCATCTTCATGGCCTGCACCACGCTCGTCCGCATGCGCGAGAAGGACTGCGCCAGCGTGCCGATCTCGTCGCGGCTCTTGGTCTCGAACTCGGCGGCGGCCAGGTCGCCCTGGCTCACCTTGTCGGCCAGCGCCGACAGCTGCGTCACCGGGCGCACCACCACGTACCAGATCATGATGTTGAGCACGACGCCGACGACGACAAAGACGCCGACGAGTGAGCCGATGAAGAGGCGGAAGGCGTCATCGGCACGCTTGAGCGGCAGTGCCATCGGCACCGACATCACCTGCGCACCGATGACCTCGTTGAGCTGCCAGCCGAAGCCGTTGGCCGTGCCGTACTTGTCGATCATCGTCTTGGGCGCCGCCTCCACGCTGCTGTGGCATTGCAGGCAGGCCGGGTTGGTGATGCGCAGCGGCCGCGACACGTACAGCGACTTGCCCGTGGGCGTGTCGCGCTGGCCGACGATCTCCTTCAGTTCGGGGTCGTTGCGGAAGCTGTTGACGATGTCAACCTCCCAGCCCACGGCGCGGTCGCGCGGATTGGTGGGGTTGAGCGTGGCTTCCTTGTAGCCGTACTCGGGGTGTTTGGCGCGCACCGTGGCCAGCACCTCGGTGGCCGAGTAGCTGGGGATGGACTGCGGCAGGAACTCGGTCTTCAGCTGCTCGGCCAGCAGCTTGGTGATCTGGCCCGAGGTGTAGGCGCGCACCGCGCTGGCCTGCTCGATCATCAGCCGTGCACCGCCCAGCACTTCTTCCAGCGCCTGTTGTTGCAGCAGGCTGCGGCTGATCCAGCCGCTGACGGCCACCCCGATGGCCATCACCAGCACGAAGATGAGATTGAACTTCAGCAGCAGCTTCATCGCATTTGTGTGAGTTCTTGTCAGCGCCGATGGTAGCTCGCGCCGACGCAACTGCCATGCCTGTTCGGCCAGAATGCAGCCGCGAAAGCCGCTGCCACACCAGCCGATGCCACCTGCCCTGCCCCACCTGCCCGGAATCACGGTTTTCGAACGCGGCTGGCTGTCGTCGAACAACATCCTGCTGCAGGGCGCAGGCGCCGGCGCGGTGCTGGTCGACAGCAGCCATGTGCTGCACGGCGAGCAGACGGTGGCCCTGCTGCGGCACGCGCTGCGCGCAGAGACCCTGGCCGGCGTCGTCAACACCCATCTCCACTCTGACCACTGCGGCGGCAACGCGCGGCTGCAGCGCGAGTTCGGCTGCCGCATCAGCATTCCGCCCGGCCAGTGGGATGCCGTGATGGCCTGGGATGAAAGCGCTCTCAGCTATGCGCCCACCGGCCAGCGCTGCGAACGCTTCGTGCCCGATGCGCGCCTGCGCCCCGGCGACACGCTGCAGGTGGGCGGCCAGCGCTGGCAGGCCCTGGCCGCGCCGGGGCACGACCCGCATTCGCTGATGCTCTTCGAGCCGCAGCAGGGTGTGGTGATCACCGCCGACGCGTTGTGGGAGCGGGGTTTCGGCGTCATCTTCCCCGAGCTCGACGGCGACGATGCCTTCGACGACCAGGCGCACGCGCTCGATCTGATCGAGTCACTCGCCGCGCGCTGGGCCATCCCCGGCCACGGCGCGCCCTTCGGCGACCTGCCTGGCGCGCTGGCGCGCGCACGCGAACGCCTGGCCTTCTTCCGCGCCCAGCCGCTGAAGCACGCGCGCCACGCCGTCAAGGCGCTGCTCAAGTACCACCTGCTGGAGGAACGCCAGCAGGCGGTGCCCGAACTCTTCGCCTGGTTCACCACCGTGCCGCTGTACACCGCGGTATGGCAGCGCATGGGCCGGCCCGAGGGTAGCCTGCGTGCCTTCGGCGAGAGGGTGCTGCTGGAACTGGTGGATGCGGGCGTGCTGCAGCTGCGCGACGGCGTGGTCTCCAACACCTGAGGCCGCAGTCGCGTCGTCACCGGCGCGTGGCTGGCCAGAGACCCCGGCTGCTGGCAACCACGATGTCGGATCCGCTGGCGAAGACCCGGCTTAGGCTGGAGTTTTCCTTGACCGCGCGGCCCAGGCAGGTCGCAGGCGCAGCGCCGTCTGAGCGTTTCCGACAACGAGGGATCTGGACGGCCTCGGCTTCCGGCAGCTGCACCTCACTCGTACTTCACTCGTGAGCGCGCGGCGGCTGGCGCCACTTCCGCGTGCCGATCCAGTGGGCTCCTTGTGCACGGGCGGGCGGCCGGCCAACATCTACTTGGCCAGGAGCCAATTGGCATGAGTGCGCCCGAAATGGGCGCAAAGCGCTTCTGGAGAGCCGCAGATGCCCAATTCGAGCTGAAATTCGCCCGAATCGCCTCGGCTATCCCGCATCTGACAATGCCGAGAAACCAACCACCCAATTCGACAGCTTGTGCAGCGTAGCCTTGGGTGTTGCCGAGGGCGGGTCTGCTTCGTACAGTGCTGGGCACATTGCTGCGCTGCCAACGGCGCAAGAACGATGGCGAGGTCCACGAGGACTGGAGCACCGTCAAGTCGCGCCGCCTCGCTGGTGGCCGCGTCGCCCAGCGCGAGACCTTGTGTCTGGGCGACGTCAACGCCAGCCAGCGCGAGGCGTGGCGCCAGACCATCGAAGTGCAAGATGCCGTCCAGGGCCGTCAGGTGGCCGACAAGCTGAGGATCCGCGTATCGCCAGCCCGGGCTGACTAACGCGTCAAATGCACGCTCGTCATCGTGTGCATCAAGGTCCCGCACTGGCAGCTGGCACGCCGTGTGGCCTGAGGAAGTCACGAATCTGTCATTTCCTCGCCTTATATTTCCGCGTTACTGGAACTATCAGAGCGTCTACAGGCGCGTCAACGAGACAGCACCATGAGAGTTGGCATCAACGGAATGGGCCGCATCGGCCGTTTGGCCTTGCGTGCTGCGATGGGCGCGGCGGAGCGGCCGTCGGACGATCCGCGCGCGGGGAATCGCTTGGAGGTCATCCACCTGAACGAACTGACGGGCGGAGCCGCCGCCAGCGCACATCTGCTTGCCTTCGACAGCGTACAGGGCCGCTGGCGCGCGGACATTGCGGCGGTTGGCGACAACGGCATCCGCATCAACAACCGCAGGCTGTCATTTTCGTCGCATCCGACATCGCAAGAGATTCCCTGGGGCGACCTGGGCGTTGAGCTGGTGCTGGAGTGCACCGGCAAGTTCCTCACGCCCGAGACGCTGCAGGGCCACCTGGACCGCGGCGCCCAGCGCGTCATCGTGGCCGCACCCGTCAAAGTTGGGAACGTGCTGAACATCGTCGTCGGTATCAACCACCACCTGTACGACCCCGCCCAGCACCGCATCGTCACCGCGGCGTCTTGCACGACCAATTGCCTAGCGCCCGTGGTGAAGGTGGTGCACGAAAACATCGGCATCCGCCACGGTCAGATCACCACCATCCACGACCCGACCAACACCAACCTGATGGTCGATGCGCCGCACAAGGACTTGCGCCGCGCCCGCAGCGCCATGTTGAGCCTGGCCCCCACCACCACCGGCAGCGCCACGGCCATCGCACTGATCTACCCCGAGCTCAAAGGCAAGCTGAACGGCCACGCGGTCCGGGCACCGGTGCTGAACGCATCGCTGACCGACTGCGTGTTCGAGCTGAAGCGCGAGACCACGGCCGAAGAAGTGAACCGCCTCTTCGCCAGCGCCGCCAGCGGGCCGCTGGCCGGCATCCTGGGCTTTGAAGAGCGCCCGCTTGTCAGCGCGGACTACGCCCGCGACACACGCAGTTCGATCATCGACGCGCTGTCCACCCTGGTCACCGACGGCACGATGCTGAAGGTCTACGCCTGGTACGACAACGAGATGGGCTACGCCTGCCGCATGGTGGACCTGGCCTGCCACATGCAGGCCCAGGGCATCTGACCGGGCTGGCCTCGTCATGAACACTGGCACCCGCAACTACGCCATCGTCACGGCCGCCTACTGGGGCTTCACGCTCAGCGATGGCGCGCTGCGCATGCTGGTGCTGTTGCACTTCTACCGATTGGGCTATTCGCCCTTCACGCTGGCCTTCCTGTTCCTGCTGTACGAGGCCATGGGCGTGGTGGCCAACCTCATCGGCGGCTGGCTGGCCACACGCTACGGCATTGCCCGCATGCTGGCCGTGGGGCTGGCGACGCAGATCACAGGCTTCCTGCTGCTGTCGGCACTGTCGCCGTCGTGGACGGTGGTGATGTCAGTAGCGTGGACGGTGGGCGCGCAAGGCATTTGCGGGGTGGCCAAGGACTTGACCAAGACCGCCAGCAAGTCGGCCATCAAGCTCACTGCCGGCTCGGCATCGGGCCAACTCTTCAAGTGGGTGGCCTTCTTCACCGGCAGCAAGAACGCGATGAAGGGCGTGGGCTTCTTCCTGGGCGGGCTGCTGCTGCAGTCGCTGGGCTTCCAGGCATCGCTGTGGGCCATGGCGGGCCTGCTGGCGCTGGTCTTCGTTGGCGTGGTCAGCTTCGTGCCACCGCTGATGGGCAAGAACAAGGCTTCGAAATCAGCAAAGGAACTGTTCGCCAAGAACCGCGGTATCAACCTGCTGGCCGCCGCCCGCGTGGCGCTGTTCGGTGCGCGTGACGTGTGGTTCGTCGTCGGCGTGCCGGTGTTCCTGTACGCCTCGGGCTGGACCTTCACCATGGTCGGCGCCTTCCTTGCGCTGTGGACCATCGGCTACGGTGCCGTGCAGGCCTT
>JANNFE010000263.1:0-13845 GCA_031379415.1 Betaproteobacteria bacterium
CCCTGGGCTTGCAGGCGATACCGAACGGTCCTCGTTTTTCGCACGTTTCGCTTCGACGCCTTCTGCCGCGCAGACTCCTAGTCGCGCAGCAGCTTGCGCAGGCACCTGACACGCCGGTCCACGTAGCCCGGGCGCAGGTGGCGGCGGTCGCCGCGGCCGGCGAGCCAGCGCTGCATCCACACCGTCTGCATGCCCACGCGGCGGGCCGCCTTCTGATGCACCAGCGTGTCTTCCACCAGCGTGCAGCGCTGCGGCGGAACGGCGAGGGTGGCGGCCAGCCGGCGCAGCATGCGCGCATCGGGCTTGGGCCGCAGCTGGCCGAACATGTGCATGTCTTCGATGGCCAGCACGCCGTCGAACAGGTGCGTGATGCCCAAAGCGCCCAGCACCCGCCGCGCGTACACCAACGGCGCGTTGGTCAGGATGTAGCGCCGGCCGCGCAGCCGCGCCAGCGCGGCGATGTCGGCGCGGTGACCGCGCACACGTGCCTCCAGGCCCGGCAGCACGTGGGTGTGGTGCAGGAAGTGCTCGGCCTTCACGCCGTCGTGCCGCACCACGCCCAGCAGCGTGGCGCCATAGCGCCGCCAGTAGTGCTGCCGCCGCGCGTGCGCTTCGGCCTCGCTCAGGCCCAGGTGCTGCACCATGTAGGCGCCCATGGCGTCGCGAATCTCGCGCATCGACGCATGGGTGGCGTCGTGCAGCGTGTCGTCGAGATCGAACAGCCAGACGCGTGTACCGCGGGACATCAATGCGATCGAATCATGGTCCCGTAGGCCTGGTCGGTGAGGATCTCCAGCAGCATGGCGTGCGGCACGCGCCCATCCACCACGTGCACGGCATTCACACCGCTCTTGGCAGCGTCGATGGCACCGGCCAGCTTGGGCAGCATGCCGCCGCTGATGGTGCCGTCGGCAATGAGCTCGTCGATCTCGCGCGGCGTCAGCTCGGTGATCAGCTCGCCGGCCTTGTTCAGCACGCCCTTGATGTTGGTCAGCATCACCAGCTTCTCGGCCTTCAGCACGGTGGCCAGCTTGGCGGCCACGAGGTCGGCGTTGATGTTGTAGCTCTCGTTGCCCTCGCCGAAGCCGATGGGGCTGATGACGGGGATGAACTGGTCGTCCTGCAGCGCCTTCACCACGCTGGGGTCGATGCTTGTGATCTCGCCGACCTGGCCGATGTCGTGTTCCTTGCTCGGGTCGTCCTTGTCGGCCATGCGCAGCTTGCGCGCGCGGATCATGCCGCCGTCGCGCCCGGTCAGGCCCACGGCCTTGCCGCCGGCGGCGTTGATGAGGCCTACGATGTCCTGCTGCACCTCACCGCCGAGCACCCACTCCACCACTTCCATCGTTTCCTCGTCGGTGACGCGCATGCCCTGGATGAAGGTGCCCTTCTTGCCGATCTTGGCCAGCGCGTCGTCGATCTGCGGCCCGCCGCCGTGCACGACGATGGGGTTCATGCCCACCAGCTTTAGCAGCACCACGTCCTCGGCAAAGTCCTGCTGCAGCGCGGGGTCGGTCATGGCGTTGCCGCCGTACTTGATGACCAGCGTCTTGCCGTGGAACTTGCGGATGTAGGGCAGCGCCTGGGCCAGGATCTCGGCCTGGTCGCGCGGCGTGATGTGGGACAGGTCGGGGTCGATGCTCATCGGGGGCTGGCGGTGGGCGGAGGGGAGCGGCATTGTAGGAAAGCGCCCGCCGCGTGCCGCGCCATTCGCCGGCCGCGTGGGCATCGCGGCTGCGGCACACTGCGCGGGCGCGCGGCTCCCGCTGCGGCGCTGGAGACCCGCATGGAACGCCTCTTTGCTTTCACCGCCATCACCGTGGTGGCCACGGCGGCGCTGGCCCAGGCCCCGACAGTGGCCGGCGAGGTGGTGAAGATCGACAAACCCGGTGCCCGCGTCACGCTGAAGCATGCCGGCATCAAGCACCTGGACATGCCGGCGATGGCGGTCGCCTTCCGCGTGCGCGATGTGAAGCTACTCGACGACCTGGTGATCGGCGATCGCATCCGCTTCGTGGCCGACCGCATCGACGGCCAGTACACCGTGACGATGATCACCAAGGCACCCACCTGACGCCTGCCTGAGCAGCATGCACGCGCACGACCTGCGGCCCTTTGCGCACAGCCACGCCTTCGCCGACGAGGGCCAGCGTCGGCGCGAGCGCGCGCTGACCGCGGTGACCTTGTTGACCCTGGCGACCATGGCCGTGGAACTGGGCGTGGGTTGGTGGACTGCTTCGCTGGCACTCACGGCCGACGGCTGGCACATGGGCACGCATGCGCTGGCGCTGGGTGGCGCGGTGCTGGCCTACCGCCTGTCGCAGCAGGCAGCGTCGCACCGCGCCGTGGCCGGCGGGCCGGCGGGCTTTGCCTTCGGCGGCTGGAAGATCGAAGTGCTGACGGCCTACACCAGCGGCCTGGTGCTGCTGGCGGTGGCGGTGTGGCTGGCCTGGGAGGGCGTCGACACGCTGCGCCACCCGCGCAGCGTGCAGTACGGTGAAGCGCTGGCGGTGGCCGTGCTGGGCCTGCTCGTCAACCTGGCCAGCGTGTGGCTGCTGTCGCGCGGTGCGGGCCGGGAACATGGGCACGCGCAGGGGCACTCGCCTGGGCACTCGCATGGGCACGGACAGGGTCATGAGCACGGCCATCACGCCCACCATGACCATGGCGATCACAACTTCAGCGCCGCCTACCTGCACGTGCTGGCCGACGCCTTCACCTCGCTGCTGGCCATTGCCGCGCTGGCCGGCGGGGCCTGGTTCGGCCTGGCCTGGCTGGACCCGGCGGTGGCGTTGCTGGGCGCGGTGGTCATCGGCAAGTGGTCGTTTGGCGTGCTCAGGTCCACGGCGCACGCGCTGGTCGACGCCACCGAAGACCCGGCGCTGGCTGGGCATATTCGCGAGTTGATCGAGTCTGATGGCGACGCCAAGCTGGCCGACCTGCATGTCTGGCAGGTCGGCGCGCGGGCCTGGTGCGCCGCCCTGGCCGTGGTGGCTGACGCGCCGCTGCCCACGGCCGCCTACCGCCAGCGCCTGGCGCCGCTGGACCGCTTACGCCATGTCACCGTCGAGGTGCATCGTTGTCCAGGCGCCGCGTCGCCGCCGATGCCCCCCGGAACAGGCGGTTGATGCACCTGGGCGCCTGTGATTCACTGGGCTATCGTGCGGAGTGGGCAGCAGCCGTGTGTCGGGTTTGCTGTTACATCCGTGGTGCTGTTCACCCGACTGCCATCCTGCAGCCTCAGTTTCTGGAGAGAAGATGAACTTCAAGCGCGCGTTGGCGATCGGGGCCCTGGGCCTGTCCTCCCTGGGTGCGGCGCATGCCGACCAGACCTGGATCTGGTCCTACACCGGTGACGGCGTCACTGCCGCGGGCACGCTCACCACCGCCGGCCCGGCGCTGGTGCCTGAGGCAATTCTCAGCGTTACCGGTTCCCGCAACGGCTTGGCCATCACCGGCTTGGTACCCCTGGGCACCGACCCGTTCTTCGAGTACGACAACGAATTCAGCTCGGTGGCGCCGTACTTTTCGGCCCCGGGCATGCTGTACAGCGTGGCCGGCGGTCAGCCCAACGTGAACGTCTACTTCTTCAACGGCGAGTACTTCGACCTCTACGCCGACGGGCTGGAAGCCATTGAAGTGCCCATCACCTTCAGCGTGACGGCAGCACCCGTACCCGAGCCCAGCACGGTGCTCGCCATGATGGCCGGCCTGGGGCTGCTGGGCGTCTACATGCGCAAGAACCGCGCTGACGCTTCCTGAGCCGGTCGCGCCGGTTGTGAAGGGGCCCTGCGGGGCCCTTTTTTGTTCCCGCTGTTGCGCCCCACCCCCCGCAAGCGGTGTGATCCCTTCGGACTGACACGGCGCCAGCAGTCACCGGTGCGTCATGGCGAGCCACCATCCTCCAGAGTCTTGCTTTGGGGGAGTTCGGGATGTTTGCACGCACTTTGCTGGCCCTTGCCGCCGCCTTCGGTGGCGCTGCCCAGGCCGCCACGCTGGCCGGGGATGGCCAATGGGCGGTCTTCGACGTCGCCCTCGACCTGTCCGGCAACCTGGGCTGGATCGACATTGACGACGGCAGCGCCCTGAGCTTTGCCTTCACCGTGCCCGATGGCAGCTTCGGCATGCTGACGGTGGTTGACGGAGGGCTTTCCGGTGACCAGTTCGGCCTGAGCTTCGGGCCGCTGCTCGCGCCGGCCAACACATCGGCGCCCGTCAACAACGCCGTCGACAGCATCGGCCTGGACTTCGACGCCGCCCTGGCCAACCCGCAGTACAGCCGCGGCGTGTTCACGCTCGGCGCCGGCAACTACGTCGTCAGCGGCAGCATGGTGGCCAGCACGATCGATCCGACCTACGGGCCCCTGTTCAGCACGGTGGGCGGCATCAAGCTGGAAGTCTCGCCGGTGCCCGAGCCTGCGACCCTGGCGTCGATGCTGGCCGGCCTGGCCCTGATGGCGAGCGCGCTGCGCCGCCGCGTCCGTTGAACCCCGCCCGGAGCCTGCCCATGAAGACCCTCAACCGCACCGCCGGTGCGCTTGCCTTTGCCGCCCTGAGCCTGGCCACCACGCTGGGCATCGCCGCCGGCACGCAAGACATCCGCACCGCCACCGTCCGCGCGCCCTTCACCGTCAAGATCATCGGCTTCAACGACTACCACGGCACGTTGGAGTCCCCCGGCACCTTCGGCGCCAACACCGGCATCCCGGCAGCGCAACGACCGCCGGTGGGCGGCGCCGAGTACCTGGCGGCCTACGTGGCGAGGCTGAAGGCCACCAACCCGAACTCGGTGGTGGTGGGCGCCGGTGACTTCATCGGCGCCACGCCGCTGGTCTCGGCGCTCTTCTTCGACGAGCCCGCGGTCGAGACGCTGAACAAGATCGGCCTGGAGTTCAACGCGGTGGGCAACCACGAATTCGACAAGGGCAAGGACGAGTTGCGCCGCCTGCAGAGCGGCGGCTGCAAGCTCAACAACAGCGGCCAGCCCGACCCCAACAGCTGCCGCGGCTTCGGCTCGTCGGCACCGGGCACCTTCGACGGCGCGAAGTACAAGTGGCTGTCGGCCAACGTGGTGGAAACCGCCACCGGCCGCACCCTGCTGGCGCCCTATGGCGTGAAGACCTTCAACGGCGTGCGCATGGCCTTCATCGGCATGACGCTGAAGGGCACGCCCGGCATCGTCACGCCCACCGGCGTGGCCGGCCTGGCTTTCAACGACGAAGCCGATACCGTGAATGCGCTGGTGCCGCGGCTGCGCGGCCTGGGCATCGAAGCCATCGTCGTGCTCGTGCACCAGGGCGGCTTCGGCGGTGGCAACAGCGACATCAATGGCTGCGTGGGGGACCTCGCCAACAGCGACATCGCCAGGGTCGTGGCGCGGCTGGACAACGCGGTCGACCTCGTCATCAGCGGCCACACGCACGCCGCCTACAACTGCAGCGCCAGCACGGTGGACAACGGCAACACGCCACGACCCACCGGCCTGCCCAACAAGATCGGCCGTCTGCTGCCCGTCACCTCGGCCAGCGCCTTCGGCCGCGTGCTCACCGATGTCGATGTGACCATCGACCCCATCACGCGCGACATCAGCGCCGTCAGCGCCACCAACCGCCTGGTCAGCCGCAACGACGTCGATGCCACCGCGTGGGTGGCGGCCAACCCCGAGGTGAAGGACATCGTCGCCGCCTACAAGGGCGCGTCTTCGCCACTCGCCAACCAGGTCATCGCCACCATCACCGCACCGCTGAGCAACAGCGGCAACAGTGCCGGCGAGATGGAGGCCGGCGACCTGATTGCCGACGCGCAGCTGCAGGCCACCCAGCCCGCGGCGCTGGGCGGCGCGGTGATGGCCTTCATGAACGCCGGCGGCGTGCGCAACCCGGGCTTCGTCGACACCGCGGTGCCGCCGGTCTATCCCTACAACGTGACCTACGGCAACGCCTTCACGGTGCAGCCTTTCGGCAACACGCTGTTCACGGTGACGATCACGGCGCAGCAGCTCAAGGACCTGCTGGAGCAGCAGTTCGTGGGCTGCCTGGGGCAGGGCACGCAGCGCATCCTGCAGATCAGCAATGGCCTGAAGTACACCTGGAAGGCGTCGAACGCGCCGTGCAGCAAGGTCACCGACGTGAGCTTCACGCCCACCGACCTGACAGGCGCGGCGCCGGTGGTGACCGGGCCCACCGAGAACATCGTCATCGGCGGTGTGGTGCAGAACCCGACCAAGACCTACCGCATCACGGTCAACAACTTCATCGTCACCGGCGGTGACGGCTTCACCGTGCTGCTGGGCAGCGTGAACCAGCTCGGCGGCGCGCAGGACATCGACGCGCTGGTGTCCTACCTGGCAGCCTTCAAGCCGCCTTTCACCACGCCGCCCACCACCACCGCGCCCTATGACCCGACGGCGGCCAACCTGGCCAAGCCGCGCATCACGCGCGTGCCGTGACGACCGCGAAGTGACCCCTTGGCGCGCTTGCCACGGCGCCGCGGTGGCCCTGCTGTGGGGCGCCGCGGCGTCTTTGTTTGTCTCGATGGCCAGCGCGCAGACGCCCGAGTGGAGCCTGCAGGCGCTGCGCCGCCTGCAAGGCGGGCCCGGCGCGGCCGACCCGCAGGTGATGGCCGAGCGGCAACGCCTGCTCGACGAAGGCGAGCTGAAGCTGGCCAGCGGCGACACCGAAGCCGCGCAGCAGGCTTTCGACCGCGCCGCGTTGATGGTGCATGCCGCCGACACCGAACTGGCGCTCGTGCGCACCTACATGCAGGCCGGCGAGTACCGGCGCGCGCTGGCCTTCGGCGCCCATGCCGCGGGCGCACACCGCGAGTTGCCGGCCAGCGCCGCGCTCTATGCCTGGCTGCTGCAGGCCGGGGGGCAGGCCGCGCCGGCTGGCCGTCTGCTCGACCAGGCCCTGGCCGCCGCGCCGGCAGACGCTGCACTGCTGCAGGCGCGCCGGCAACTGTCGGCGCCCTGGCCTCTTGCCCAGGACGCCCTGGCCGCGCCGCCGGTGCGCGTGCGGCCCTATGCCACGCAGGCCCAGGTGCCGGCGGCAGCGCTGGCTGCGGGCACCGGCCTGCTGGCCGCAGACGGCCGGCACGCGTTCCTGCCGGCGTCGCTGATCCACGGCGCCAGCGGCCTGTGGCTGCGCAACGGCCTGGGCCAGACGGTGGCGGCCACGCTGCTGCGCGTCGATGCGCCTGACGGCGTGGCGCTGGTGCGGCTGGACATGCCCCTGCCTGTGCCTGCCGGCCTGGCGGCAACGCCACGCGAGCCCTTTGCGGGCAGCGCGGCCTCGCTGGTGGAGTACGCCGTCAGCGGCGACGCAGCGCCCGCCTGGCCGTGGCTGCGCCTGGGCTTCTTCGGCCGCTTTGCGGCGGTGCCGGGCACGCGCGCCCTGGGCATCGAGGTGCCAGCAGGCCCGCGTGGCGGCCCGGTCTTCGACGCCGCCGGCCGCCTGGCCGGCATGGCCTGGCGCGACGCCCAAGGCGTGGACCGTTTGTGGCCCGGCGACGCGCTGGCAGCGCGCCTGGGCGTGAGCATGGCGGTCGTCGGTGAAGGCGCAGCGGCACCCGCTGCGCCAGACGCCATCTACGAACAGGCCTTGCGCGTGGCGCTGCAGGTGCTGGTGCTGCGCTGAGCGGCGCGTCGCGGGCGCGACGCCTGCGGCCAGCGCGCGCCGCTACCATGCAGCGCACTGCGCGCCGCAGACCGAAGAGAGACAGCCATGACCGCCACCCTCGCCACCCGGGTCAACCACCAATGCCGCCTGGCCGCCCGCCCTGTCGGCCTGCCCACCGCAGCGAACTGGCAGTTCACCGAAGAGCCGGTGGCCGAACCCGGTGAAGGCGGCGTGCTCGTCCAGGTGCTGGCGCTGAGCCTGGACCCGGCCATGCGCGGCTGGATGAACGAAGGCAAGAGCTACATCGCGCCGGTGGGCATCGGCGACGTCATGCGCGCGGGGGGTGTGGGTGTGGTCGTGGCCTCGAAGAACCCGGCCTTCCCCGTCGGCTGCCATGTCACGGGCAGCCCCGGCGTGCAGGAATACTGGTCGGTGGCGGCCGACCAGTTCAAGCGCGCCGGCCTGGCGCGCATCGACCTGCGTCTGGGCACGCTGACGCAGTGGCTCAACGTGCTGGGCATGCCCGGCATGACGGGCTACTTCGGCCTCATGGACGTGGGCCAGCCGCAGCCGGGCGAAACGGTGGTGGTCTCGGGCGCCGCTGGTGCGGTGGGGCAGACCGTGGGGCAGATGGCCAAGATCAAGGGCTGCCGCGTCGTCGGCATCGCCGGTGGGCCCGAGAAGTGCGCGTGGGTGGTCAAGGAGCTGGGCTTCGACGCCTGCATCGACTACAAGAACGAAGGCGTGAAGGCCGGCCTGAAGCAGCACTGCCCCGGTGGCGTGGACGTCTACTTCGACAATGTCGGCGGTGACATCCTCGACGACGTGCTGGCGCGCATCAACAAGAAGGCCCGCATCATCATCTGCGGCGCCATCAGCCAGTACAACGCCACCACGGCGATACAGGGCCCGAAGAACTACCTCAGCCTGCTGGTGAACCGGGCGCGCATGGAAGGCATCGTCGTCTTCGACTATGCCGACCGCTACCACCTGGCGGTGGCCGAGATGGCCGGCTATCTGAAGGACGGCCGCATGAAGAGCCGGGAAGATGTCGTCACCGGTGGCGTGGCTGCTTTCCCCGACACGCTGACCAGGCTCTTCACGGGCGCCAACTTCGGCAAGCTGGTGCTGAAGCTCGCCGACGCCTGAGCCGCTACTTCACGGCGCCGCCGGCAGGGCTTGCAGCGCCTGGGCCGCATCGTCCCAGGCCGGCTGCAGGCGCGCCAGCTGACCCAGCAGTTCACGCGCAGCCGCCGGGTGGCTGCGGCCCAGCGCCACGGCCATGCCCAGCAGCGGCTCGTAGGCGGGGCGGAAGTCGGGGCTTACGCGCAGCGCGGCGAGCAGCGGTTCACGCACCTGCGCCAGCATGGCGCGCACATCGGCGGCGGGCCTTACGTTGCGGCCGGCAGCGATGAAGGCGTTGCGCGCCCGCCAGTAGGCGGCCAGGCGCGCCGTGTGCTCGGGCCCGGCGTCGACGATCTCTGCCGGCGCCACGCTCAGCTGCGGCAGCAGCGCCAGCAGGCGGTCGCGTGGCAGCGAGTCGGGTGCGTAGGTGATGCGCGGCGCCATGTAGGCCACCACCGGGTGGTCATCGGTGTTCAAGGGCGCGCCTGCGGCCCAGGCGGACAGCGCGCGCGGCCCGGCGAAGAAGCCACCCAGCAGCGCGTAGGCATCGTGGATGCCGTAGTCGCCCAGGCGCTGCGGCAGGCGGTGCGTGGCCAGGCGCTGGTTCAGCGAGGCGACGGACGGCAGCGCCAGCGGCGCGCCGTCGGCCCGCGCCAGCAGGCCGATGACCGGCGTCTCCAGGCTGTTGGTGGCGAGCATCGCCGCGCCGCCTGGGTAGACCGTCGTGAAGGCGCGCACGATGCTGCGCAGCGTGGGCAGGTCCAGCTGGTGCAATGGCAGCCATTGGCAGAACAGCCCGCCTGGCGCCAGGCGCGCCTGCACGGCGCGGAAGTGTTCCACGGTGTAGAGAGAGCCCGAACCGCTGCGCGCGGGGTGGAAGTTGTCGGACACGATGAGGTCGTAGCGCGCATCGCTGGCGCGCACGTAGCGCCGCGCGTCGGCGGCCAGCAGGCGCAGCCGCGGGTTGGGCGTGCCGCCGTCGAGGGCGCGCGTGAAGTGCGCCGATGCCGCGATGACCTCGGGCAGCAGTTCGGCCACGTCGACCTGCAGCGTCGGGTCCTGCGCGGCCGACACCGAGGTCATGCCGGTGCCCAGGCCGAGGAACAGCGCCTTGCTGGGCGCCGGGTGCAGCAGCAGCGGCAGCAGCGCCTGGCGCGCGTCGGCCAGCAGCGTGGCGCTGCTGCCTTCCTGCTGGCGGTTGTCGATGCGCAGTCGCGACACGCCCTCGGCGTCTTCCACCACGCTCACCGCGGCCATCGCGCCTTCGGTGTAGCTGATGAGGCGCCCGCCTTCGGGCACGTCGATGAAGGCCAGCGGCGGCGCCAGCAGGGCCAGCGCCACGGTGACGGCACCCACGGCACCGCGGGCGAACCACGCACGCTGCGCCAGCAGCAGATAGCCCAGCGGCACGGCCAGGAGCGCCAGCTTGGCTCCCACGGCAGGCAGCACGAGCACGCCGAACAGCAGCGGCGCCAGCGCCGCAGCCAGGGTGTTGACGCCCAGAGCACGGCTGAATCCGATGCCGGCCTGGCGGGCTTCGGTGGCCAGGTGGCTGAACAGCGCGCCCATCAGCACCGTGGGCAGCGCGAAGGCGGCCAGCGCGAGTGTGGCTTCGGAAGCCAGGGCGCCGGCCATGCCCGGGCCGGACGCCTGGAGCGCCATGTCGCGCAGCGCTTCGGCACCCCACAGCCCTGCGGTGCAGAGCAGGCAGGCGATGGCCAGCGCCAGCAGCAGCCGGTGGCGCACGGTTTCGGCGTTCATGGTGTTGGCTCGGCTGCGTTCGTAAAGCGCCGCGCCGGCGGCCGTACCCACCAGGTAGACGGCCAGCAGCATGGCGAAGGTGTAGACCGTCTCCTCCGTCACCTGGCTGAGCACGCGCACCACCAGCACCTCGTAGCCGATGCCCAGCAGCCCGGTGGCGGCCAGCAGCGGCAGCAGGCGCTGCGCGCCGGGCCCACCCGCCGCCGCTATGGGGGTGACTGCAGGCGGGCTGCCCGGCAGGCGCCACGCCACCACCGCGCAGCCGGCATTGAGCAGCGCGCTCAGCGCCGCCGTGCCCGTCAGCCCGAGCGTCGGCACCAGCCAGAAGGCGCAGGCCAGCACGCCAGCCATGGCGCCGAAAGTGTTGGCCGCATACAGCGCCGCAATGCCACCGTGCCGCCACGCCAGCCCGGTGGCGACACGCGCCATGGCCGGCAGCGTCGCGCCCATGGCCGCGGTGGCCGGCAGCAGCAGCAGCAGCGTGCCGAAGAAGGCCAGGCCCCATTGCCGGGCCGCGCCGGGCTGCGCGCCGGTGAATGCCAGAAGCCATTCGCTGGCCGGCGCCATCGCCAGCGCCAGCACCACGCTCCACGCGGCGATGACGGCTTCGCAGACCGCGTACCAGCGTGCCGGCCGCGCGCTGGCCTCGATGCGCCGCCCCAGCGCCAGCGCGCCCAGGCTCAGGCCGCCGAAGAAGGCCGTCACCACCGCCAGCACCGCGGCCGACTCGTGGCCGAGCCACAGCGCGCCCTGCTGCGTCCACACGATCTGGTAACCCAGCCCGGCAAAGCCGGAGGCGACCATCAATGCCAGCATCAGCACCAGCGGCAAGCGCGGGGCGGCGGTGGCGGCGGTGGCGGCGGGCGCGCCGATGGCCGGCGCCATCAGCCTGCGAACGCGATGGTGTAGCCCCAGGAGTCCAGCCGCGTGGGGATGGCGTTGAACGCCAGGCTGATGCGGCGCTCACCCGGGTTGGGCGGCACGGCATGCATCAGGTAGCTGGGGAACAGCACCATGTCACCGGGCGCGGGCGCCGGGCTCACCCACTTGTCGGCGCTGTAGGGCCCGGGCGTGGTGCGCGCGTGGTCGTTGCGGAAGGCGAAGTCGTAGCCGCCGGGCGACTTCATGAACACCGTCTGCGAGTCGGCATGCGTCGGCGTGAGGTAGACCACGCCCGAGATGAAACTGTTGGCATGGTTGTGCATGGCCTGGCGGCCGCCCGTGTCGAGCACGTTGACCCACATTTCCTTCAACGACCAGCCCAGACGTTCGCCGAACATCAGCGCGCCGAAGTCGGCCAGCTTGGGCGTGATGAGCGTGGCGGCCTCGATGAACAGCGGGCTGTCACCGGGCTTCAGCAGCTCGGTGTGCGACAAGCTGTCGGAAGAGTTGTTCTCCTGCACCGCGCGCGTCGCGAAATGTTCGACCAGGCCCTTCACCAGCGCCGGGCCGAGTGCGCCTTTCACGCGCAGGAAAGGCGTGGGAAACAGCCCGATGACTTCGTCCATGGCCCCGATTCTCGGCGAGCCGCAAACGGCCAGTCCGCGGCCCGCCCGCCAGCTGGCTTCAGCCGCGGCGGCGTGACCCGATGCGCAGCGCAACGGCGCCGCCGGCCAGCATCATCAGCCAGCTGCTGGCTTCGGGCACGGCGGAGAGCACCACGTTGTCGACCGTGACGTAACGCTCTTCGTTGGCCACCGTCAGGCTGACGACCACCGAAGCCAGCGGTGCGTCGGAGAGGAAGCCGACGAAACCGGTGAGCGAGTTGCCGGCGACGGCCTGCGTCCTGACCAGGCCGTTGATGTCGGTGGCCACCACGGTCAGCGCGCCCGAGGCCACTTCACCCAGCACGTTGCTGGCGTAGAAGTTGGCGCCGACAGCGCGCACCGGCGTCACGAAGCCGCTGAAGGTGATGCTGTCGGTGGGGATGCCCGTGGACAAGGCGATGGTGCCGGCTGCCGGTATGACGAACAGGTTGCTCTGCGCCGAGGCCGTGTAGGCATATGGGCCGGCGCTGCGGGCGATGGCGCTGGCACCGACGTCGGTGTTGATGGTCAGGTCGGAGAAGCTGTCGGCGCTGCCGTTGGTGGCCGCCAGGAACGACGCGAAGTTCGTGTTGACGGTGATGTCGGCGTGCGCCGCACCGGCTGCGCACAGCAGGGCGGCAAGGGCGAGCGGGCGGGCGGCGAAATGAAGGGCGGTCATCGGAACTTCCTCGTTGTAGGTCAGGCGTTGGCCATGACTATCGGCCGCTTTCATGACAGTGATGCGTCGCTCCCCCCACCCTCGCGCCACTGGCTCACCCCCGGGTTCAGGGGGGTCTCGGCAAGAAGCTCGCTTCGTCGCCGGCTTGTCACGCGACGGTCAAAGGGCCTGCCTACGATGAGTGCAACCTACAAAGCAGGAGCGGGTTCAATGAGTGTTCATTTCACCAAGCGCGACGTGGCCCTGGCCGCCATCGCAGTTTTCGGCACCGTGTCCTTGTCGGTCGCGCCCAGCGCCGACGCGCAGGGCACGCCGGCCGGCAAGTACGTCGCAGGCGACTTCCACAACCACACCACCTGCTCGGACGGTTCGCTGTCGATGCAGAAGCTGGTCAAGAAGTCCACCGCCACCTGGGGCCTGGACTGGTTCGTGCAAGCCGGCCACGGTGGCCGCGGCACCCGCAACTGCACGCTGACCGAAGATGCCAGCCTGGCCACGCCGGGCTACCCGTTCACCAACCAGGGCCCGACGACGACCTGGACCAACAGCATCGGCGCCGCCGCACTGCAGGGTGACAACCCGGCCGGCAACATGTGGCGCTGGCAGGCGCTGCAGTCCTTCCAGTACCCGCTGCTGGAGAACCTGGCCTCCAACAAGAACGTGCCCCTCTTCCTGGGCCTGGAGTCCGTGGCCGCCGGCCACGAGCACACCTCGATGTCGGTGATCACCGGCCAGATGCCGGCAGCGATCTACACCACGCCGATCGGCGCCGCCAACACCGCGCTGGGCAATGCCAATGCCCTGGCGCAGTGGTCTTACTGCTTCGACCGCAACGACACCGACACCAGCCGGGGCGTCAGCAACCAGTGGAGCTGCACGGTGCCGGGCAGCGTCCTGTCGTCGCCTGCCACCAGCTGGTGGAGCGCCACCGGCCAGAAGCTGATCCCGACCGCTGGCGGCCCTGCCGGTGACGGCGTCGGTGACCGCGGCCACCTGAAGACGGTGGAAGCCATCAAGTGGATGGTGGCCAACCATCCCAACGGCAGCTACTACGTGCCCGCCCACCTGGAGCGCGCCGGCCCCTTCAACCCGACCGGCAACAACGGCTTCAACGTCGAGCACCTGCGCAACTTCAACA
>JANNFE010000265.1:0-2796 GCA_031379415.1 Betaproteobacteria bacterium
GACATGCGAATTCACGCCTTGCTCGCGCAGGATGGCGATCTTCGGCCGCGCGGCGTGCACGAAGGGCGCGGCCACATCCTCTGCCGGGTCGAAGCTCAGGTGCAGATGCAGGCCGGGGTCAGCCGGGTCGCCGGCCGCCGCGTGTTCGGCATCGGCACAGGCCGGGTTGTCGCGTTCGCGCGCGATGCGCCAGCTGACCTCGTCCCACTGCTGCTGCAGCGTCGGCAGCGGTGAGGTGAACTGGCACGTGGTGTCGCGCCAGACCTCGACCACGCCGCGCTCGTTAGGCTTGCCGATGAAGTGCGCGTGTTTGCTCAAACCGTGCTCGCGCAGCGTGGCGATGACCTCATTGCGCAACGCGGTGGGCACCTGGATCACGACGCCCAGCTCCTCGTTGAACAAGGCCTTGAGCATCAGCTCGTTGCGGCGCTCGCTCACCTGGCCGGCCCAGTTCTTCGAGTCGCCGTACTCGGCGCGGCTGTCGGCGATGCCGTCGCTTTCGGTGACGAGGATGTCGACATTCAGGCTCACACCAAGCTTGCCGGCAAAGGCCATCTCGCACACCGCTGCCCAGAGGCCGCCGTCGCTGCGGTCGTGGTAGGCCAGGATGCGTCCCTGCTCGCGCAGCACATTGATGGCGGTGACGAGCGACTTGAGCTGCGCGGCGTCGTCGAGGTCAGGCACTTCATCGCCGAACTGCGCCAGCACCTGCGCCAGCATGCTGCCGGCCATGCGCTTGCGGCCTTGCCCCAGGTCGATCAGCACCAGCGTCGTGTCGCCCGGCTGCAGTTGCGGCGTGAGCGTGCCGCGCACGTCGGTAAGACTCGCGAAGGCGGTGACGATGAGCGACACCGGCGCCGTGACCTGCCGGGTTTGCCCATCCTGGCCCCAGCGCGTGCGCATCGAAAGCGAATCCTTGCCCACCGGGATGCCGATGCCCAGCGCCGGGCACAGCTCCAGCCCCACGGCCTTGACCGTGTCGTAGAGCGCCGCGTCTTCGCCGGGCTCGCCGCAGGCCGCCATCCAGTTGGCGCTGAGCTTCACGCGCGCCAGCTCGATGGGAGCGGCCAGCAGGTTGGTGATGGCCTCGCCCACGGCCATGCGGCCCGAGGCCGGTGCGTTCAGTGCCGCCAGCGGGGTGCGTTCGCCCATGGCCATGGCTTCGCCGCGGAAGCCGGCGTAGTCGGCCAGCGTCACGGCGCAGTCGGCCACTGGCACCTGCCAGGGGCCGACCATGGGATCGCGGTGGTTCAGGCCGCCCACGGTCCTGTCGCCGATGGTGACCAGGAAGCGCTTGCTGGCCACCGTGGGGTGGCGCAGCACGTCGAGCGCCACCTGCTCGAGCTTGACGCCGGTGAGGTCGAGCGGCCTTTCGCTGCGCGCCACGCGCGACACGTCGCGGTGCATCTTCGGCGGCTTGCCGAGCAGCACGTCCATGGGCATGTCGATCACGCGCTCGCCGCCGGGGCCATCTTCGAGCACCAGCTCGCGGTCACTCGTCGCCACGCCCACGACGGCAAACGGGCAGCGTTCGCGCGCGCACATCTGCTCGAAAATCGGCATGAGGTCGGGATGGATCGCCAGGACGTAGCGCTCCTGGCTCTCGTTGCACCACACCTCTTTGGGCGCCAGGCCACTCTCTTCCAGCGGAACCTTGCGCAGGTCGAAGGTGGCGCCCTGCCCGGCGCCGTCCACCAGTTCCGGGAAGGCGTTGCTGATGCCGCCGGCGCCCACGTCGTGGATGGCGACGACAGGATTGACTTCGCCCAGCGCCCAGCAATGGTTGATGACCTCCTGCGCGCGGCGCTGGATCTCGGGGTTGCCGCGCTGCACGCTGTCGAAGTCCAGCGCCGCGGTGTTGGTGCCGGCGGCCATGGAACTGGCGGCACCCCCACCCATGCCGATGCGCATGCCAGGCCCGCCCAGCTGCACGAGCAGCGTGCCGGCGCCGAAAGGCAGCTTCTTGACTTGACTGGCGCTGATGCTGCCCAGGCCCCCGGCGATCATGATGGGCTTGTGATAGCCGCGGCGCACCCCGGCCACGGTCTGCTCGAAGACGCGGAAGTAGCCGCCCAGGTTGGGCCGGCCGAACTCGTTGTTGAAGGCAGCACCGCCGAGCGGCCCGTCGACCATGATCTGCAAGGCGCTGGCAATGTGTTCGGGCTTGCCGACGGGGTCGCGCTCCCAGGGCTCGTCGGTTCCGGGCAGGTGCAGGTTGGAGACGCTGAAACCGGTCAGGCCCGCCTTCGGACGCGAGCCGCGGCCGGTGGCGCCTTCATCGCGGATCTCGCCGCCGGCACCGGTGGCTGCTCCCGGAAAGGGCGAAATCGCCGTCGGGTGGTTGTGCGTTTCCACCTTCATCAGCACATGCACCGTCTCCTGCCGCGCACCGTAGACCGGTGCATTGGTGTAACCCTGCGGCAGCCAGCGTTCCGTCGTGCCACCTTCCATCACGGAGGCGTTGTCGCTGTAGGCGATGACGGTGTGCTGCGGCGCCAGCGCGTGGGTGTTGCGGATCATCGCGAACATCGACCGCGGCTGCGCCACGCCGTCGATCACGAAGTCGGCATTGAAGATCTTGTGGCGGCAATGTTCGCTGTTGGCCTGCGCGAACATCATCAGTTCGACGTCGGTCGGTTTGCGCGCCAGGCCGGTGAAGGCGCTGACGAGGTAGTCGATCTCGTCGTCGGACAGGGCCAGGCCGAACTCGGTGTTGGCCTGCACAAGGGCCGCACGGCCGGCGCCGAGCACGTCCACATGGGCCAGGGGTTCGGCGTCACGGCTGTCGAACAGATG
>JANNFE010000273.1:0-38704 GCA_031379415.1 Betaproteobacteria bacterium
GCCGCGGAAGATGAAGGGGAAACACAGGACGTTGTTGACCTGGTTCGGGTAGTCCGAGCGGCCGGTGCCGATGATCGCGTCAGGCCGCACCGCCAGCGCTTCTTCCGGCATGATTTCCGGCGTCGGGTTGGCCATCGCCAGGATGATGGGGTCGCGCGCCATCGCCTTGACCATGTCGGGCTTGAGCACGCCGCCGGCCGACAGGCCCAGGAAAATGTCGGCGCCCGGCATGATGTCGCCCAGCGTGCGCGCGCTGGTGTCGCGCGCGTAGCGTGAGTTGTTCGGGTCCATGCCCTCGGTGCGGCCCAGGTAGACCACGCCCTTGGCGTCACTGACCAGGATGTTCTCGCGCCGCAGGCCCAGGCTCACGGCCAGGTCCAGGCAGGCCAGCGCGGCGGCGCCAGCGCCCGAGGCCACCAGCTTCACCTCGGCAATGTTCTTGCCCACGTGCTTCAGCGCATTCAGGATGGCCGCCGCTGCAACGATGGCCGTGCCATGCTGGTCGTCGTGGAAGACGGGAATCTTCATGCGTTCGCGCAGCCGGGTCTCGATGTAGAAACACTCGGGCGCCTTGATGTCTTCGAGGTTGATGCCGCCGAAGGTGGGCTCCATGCGCGCGATGGTCTCGATCAGCGCGTCGGGGTCGTTCTCGGCCAGTTCGATGTCGAAGACGTCGATGCCGGCGAACTTCTTGAACAGGCAACCCTTGCCTTCCATCACCGGCTTGCTGGCCAGCGGCCCGATGTTGCCCAGGCCCAGCACGGCCGTGCCGTTGGTGATGACGGCCACCAGGTTGCTGCGCGCCGTGAGGTTGCCGGCCTCCAGCGGGTCGGCGTGGATCGCCATGCAGGCATCGGCAACACCGGGCGAATAGGCCAGCGAGAGGTCGCGCGCTGTCGCCATCGCCTTGGTGGGCGTGACCGAGATCTTGCCCGGCGTCGGATAGCGGTGGTAGTCAAGTGCGGCTTGGCGCAGGGTGTCGTCGCTCATGGTCTTGTCTCCTGTCTGGTGCTGAGTGGTCAGTGCGTCGGGGCCGCAGTGGCGTGCTGCGTCGGGTGCCCGGGCAGTGCCAGGGCCTGTTTGACGCAGGCCACAAAAGCTTCCGGCTGGTCGGCATGTACCCAGTGGCCGGCATTGGCAATCACCTCGACACGCGCCTGCGGAAACATGGGGGCAAAGGCCGAGGCATTGCGCTGCCCCACGTAGTCGGAATTCGCACCGGCAATCACCGTCAGCGGGCGGTCAAAACGGGCTCCCAGCACCTCGCTCGGAAAGCCGCAGAGTTGGGGCATGGCCGCGCTGATGCCTTGCAGGTTGATGCGCCAGTCGAAGTGCTCGTTGTGCGGCACCAGGTTCTGCATCAGGAATTGCACGACGCCAGGTTCCGTCACGGCTTGCTGCAACCGGCTCCGGACCTCCGCGCGGCTGGCCGCCACCAGCACGTCGGCGCTGCGCATGGCCTCGACAAAGGGCGTCAACGTGTCGGCATAGGGCACTGGCGCCATGTCGACCACGATCAAGCAGGTCACGCGCTGCGGCTGGCGCAGCGCCAAGGCCATAGCCGTCTTGCCGCCCATGCTGTGGCCCAGCACCACCGGCTGCTTCAGCGCCAGGCGGTCCATCAGCTGCAGCACGTCATCGGCCATCTCGGTGTAGTCCATCGAGTCAGCCCAGGGTGACGCGCCATGGTTGCGCAGGTCCACGCCGTACACGGTGTGCGTGGCCGCCAGCTGCTTGGCGACACCGCGCCAGTTGCTGCTGGAGCCGAAGAGACCATGCAGCAGCAACAGCGGCGGGCCGCTGCCGACGGTCTCAAAAGCGAGATTCAGGGCCACGGCGTGCGCCTATTTCTTCTTCTGCGGCGGCAGGTCGGTGCAATGCCCTTCAAAGACCTCGGCAGCCATGCCGATGGACTCGCCCAACGTCGGGTGCGGGTGGATGGTCTTGCCGATGTCGGACGGCTCGCAGCCCATTTCGATGGCCAGGCAGACCTCGCTGATGAGGTCGCCCGCATGCGTGCCGACGATGCCGCCACCGATGACGCGGTGCGTGGCCTCGTCGAAGAGCAGTTTGGTGAACCCTTCGTCGCGGCCGTTCGCGATCGCGCGGCCCGAAGCGGCCCAGGGGAACATGGCCTTGCCGATCTTGATGCCCTCGGCCTTGCACTGCTCTTCGGTCTTGCCGGCCCAGGCCACTTCGGGGTCGGTGTAGGCCACTGAAGGAATTTGCCGCGCGTCGAAGAAGGCGGGCTCGCCATGCGCCGCCTCGGCTGCCACATGCGCTTCGTGCACGGCCTTGTGCGCCAACATCGGCTGGCCGACGACGTCGCCAATGGCGAAGATGTGGGCCACGTTGGTCCGCATCTGCTTGTCGACGTTGATGAAGCCGCGATCGGTGACGGCCACGCCGGCCTTCTCGGCAGCGATGTTCTTGCCGTTCGGGCTGCGGCCCACGGCCACCAGGACCAGGTCGTAGAGCTGCGGATCGGGTGGCGCCTTCTCGCCTTCGAACTTGACTTCGATGCCGGCCTTGGTGGCCTTGGCGCCGACGGTCTTGGTCTTCAGCATCACGCTACCGAAGCGTGGGCTGTTCACCTTCTCCCATACCTTGACGAGGTCACGGTCGGCGCCCTGCATCAGTCCGTCGAGCATCTCCACCACGTCAATGCGGGTGCCCAGCGTCGAGTACACCGTGGCCATTTCCAGGCCGATGATGCCGCCACCTACCACCAGCATGCGCTTGGGGATGCTTTTCAGCAGCAGCGCGCCGGTGCTGTCCACCACCCGCTCATCCTCGGGCATGAAGGGTAGCTTCACGGCCTGCGAACCGGCGGCGATGATGGCCTTGGCGAACTTGACGACTGTCTTCTTGCCGTCGGCCGCCACCACCTGCAGATGGTACGGGTCGAGGAAGCTGCCCACGCCGGTGAGCACGTCCACCTTGCGCGCCTTGGCCATGCCGGCCAGGCCGCCGGTGAGCTTCTTGATGACGCCGTCCTTGAAGCTGCGCAGTTTGTCGAGGTCGATCTCGGGCGGGCCGTACTTGATGCCATGGTCCGGCAGGTGCTTGACCTCGTCCATGACGGACGCGGTGTGCAGCAGCGCCTTCGAAGGGATGCAGCCGACGTTCAGGCAGACACCGCCAAGCGTGGCATAGCGTTCGACAAGCACGGTCTTCATGCCGATGTCGGCACTGCGGAAGGCGGCGGAATAACCGCCGGGGCCGGCGCCGAGCACGAGCACTTCGCATGCGACGTCGGCCTTGCCCGAGTAGGTGGCGGCGCCGGGTACGGGTGCCGAAGGTGCGGCCGTCTGTCGCGTGGCGGCAGCGGCAGCCACTGGGGCAGGCGCGGGCGCGGCAGCAGCCGCACCGGCGCCTTCGATCAGCAGCAACACCGAACCTTCGCTGACCTTGTCGTTGACCTTGACCTTGATTTCCTTGATGACACCAGCGTGGGTCGACGGGATCTCCATCGATGCCTTGTCCGACTCCACCATCACGAGGCCGGTGTCGACGGCGATGGTCTCGCCGACTTTGACCATCACCTCGATCACTGCGACATCCTTGAAGTCGCCGATGTCCGGGACCTTCACTTCCAAAAGCTGTGCCATGGCTGCGGCCCCTTAGAACATCGTGCGCCGCATGTCGGCGAGCAGGTTGGCGAAGTGCACGTTGAAGCGCGCCGCGGCGGCACCATCGATGACGCGGTGGTCCCAGGACAGCGACAGCGGCAGCGTCAACCGCCAGGCGGCGGTCTTGCCATCGCTGGAGTGCTGCTTCCAGTAGCTCTTGCAGACACCCATGATGGCCACCTCGGGCGCATTGATGATGGGTGTGAAGTAGATGCCGCCGATGCCACCCAATGAGCTGATGGTGAAGGTGCCGCCCGACATCTGGTCGGGCTTCAACTTGCCGTCGCGCGCCAGCTTGGCCAGGTCACCCATCTCGGTGGTGATCTGGGGAATCGTCTTCTTGTCGGCGTCGCGGATCACCGGCACCATCAAGCCGTTGGGCGTGTCGGCCGCAAAGCCGATGTGCCAGTAGTTCTTCAGCACCAGGCTGTCGCCTTCCAGCGATGCATTGAACTCCGGGAACTTCTTCAGCGTGGCGACGGCCGCCTTGATCATGAAGGGCAGCATGCTGACCTTGACGCCGCTCTTCTCCAGCTCCTTGTTCATCTGCACGCGGAAGGCTTCGAGGTCGGTGATGTCAGCTTCGTCGTGCGTCGTCACATGCGGAATGACGACCCAGTTGCGGTGCAGGTTGGCCGCCGAGATCTTCTTGATGCGCGACAGTTCCTTGCGCTCGATGGGGCCGAACTTCGCGAAGTCGACCTTGGGCCAGGGCAGCAGGTCCAGGCCACCGCCACCGCCGCCAGCAGATGCCGCAGCGGCTTTGGGTGCGGGTGCTGCGGCTGCCGCGCCACCGCCTTTGGCGTGGGCCTCGACATCGGCGCGCACGATGCGACCCTGCTCACCGGTGCCCTTGACCTTGCCGAGATCGACGCCGGTTTCGCGCGCCAGCTTGCGCACGGCCGGACCGGCGTAGGCCAGCGCAAAGGCGCCTTCATCAACGCCCGCGCTTGCGGGTGCCGCGGCGGTGGTAGCGGCTGACGCAGCGGCTGGTGCCGAAGCCACGGCGGGCGTCGCAGCTGCGCTGCCTGCACCGCCTGTTGCCAGCGCCATGATGATGCTGCCTTCGCTGACCTTGTCGCCCACCTGGATGCGGATGTCCTTGACCACGCCACCCAAGGGTGCCGGCACATCCATCGTTGCCTTGTCAGACTCCAGCGAGCACAACGGGTCTTCGGCCTTCACGGTGTCGCCGACCTTGACGAAGATCTCGATCACCGGCACGTCCTTGAAGTCGCCGATGTCGGGCACGCGCACTTCGGCCAGGCCGGCAGGTGCGCTGACCGCTGAAGGTGGCGCCGTGACGCTGGGCTTCACCGCTTCGGCGGGTGCTGCAGCGGCAGCGCCCGTGCCGGCAAAGCGCATGATCACGCTGCCTTCGCTGACCTTGTCGCCCACACCCACGAGGATGGCTTCGACCACGCCGCCCTGCGGCGCCGGCACGTCCATCGTCGCCTTGTCGGACTCCAGCGAACACAAGGGATCCTCGGCCTTCACCGTGTCGCCCACCTTGACGAAGATCTCGATCACCGGCACGTCCTTGAAGTCGCCGATGTCGGGCACCTTGATGTCGTTGCTCATGGAAGTGCCCCTGCTCAAACGGTCCACGGCGCGGCGCGCTCGGTGTCCAACCCGTATTTGCTGATCGCCTCGGCCACCACGCTGGCCTTGATGGCGCCTTCGTCGGCCAGTGCCTTCAGCGCGGCCACCGCGACGTAGAAGCGGTCGACCTCGAAGAAGCGGCGCAGCTTGACGCGGTAGTCGCTGCGGCCGAACCCGTCGGTGCCCAGCACCACGTAGCGCCGGCCTGCGGCCTGCACGTATTCGCGCACCTGGTCGGCGTAGTTGCGCATGTAGTCGGTGGACGCGATGACCGGGCCTTCGTTGCCTTCCAGGCAAGCTTCAACCCAGCTCTTGCGCCGCGTCTCGGTGGGGTGCAGCAGGTTCCAGCGCTCGGTGGCCATGCCGTCGCGGCGCAGCTCGTTGTAGCTGGTGGCGCTCCAGATGTCGGCGCTGACGTTGAAGTCGCTCTTCAGCAGCTCGGCACCGGCCATCACCTCGCGCAGGATGGTGCCGCTGCCCATCAGCTGCACGCGCAGGCCCTTGCCTTTGCCGGATGCTGCGGTCTTGGCGCCGTCCTTCAGCTTGTACAGGCCCTTCAGAATGCCGACCGCAGCGCCCTCGCCCGCCTCGGTGATGCCCGGGTGCGGGTAGTTCTCGTTCATCAGCGTGACGTAGTAGTACACGTCTTCCTGGTCTTCGTACATGCGGCGCATGCCGTCGCGCACGATCGTCACCACCTCGTAGGCAAAGGTCGGGTCGTACGAGATGCAGTTGGGAATCGTGCCGGCGATGATGTGGCTGTGGCCGTCCTCGTGCTGCAGCCCTTCGCCATTGAGCGTCGTGCGCCCTGCCGTGCCGCCCAGCAGGAAGCCGCGGGCGCGGATGTCGCCGGCCAGCCAGGCCAGGTCGCCCACGCGCTGCAGGCCGAACATCGAGTAGTAGATGTAGAACGGAATCATCGGCACGTTGTTCGTGCTGTACGAGGTGGCGGCGACGATCCAGCTCGACATCGCGCCGCCTTCGTTGATGCCTTCCTGCAGCACCTGCCCGTCTTTGGACTCGCGGTAGTACATCAGCTGGTCGGCGTCTTGCGGCTTGTAGAGCTGGCCCACCGACGAGTAGATGCCCAGCTGCCTGAACATGCCTTCCATGCCGAAGGTGCGCGATTCGTCGGGCACGATGGGCACGACATGCTTGCCGATGACCTTGTCGCGAACCAGCGTGCCGAGCATCTGCACGAACGCCATGGTGGTGCTGATCTCGCGTTCGCCGCTGCTGTCCAGCAGGCGCTGGAAGCTGGCCAGCGGCGGGATCGGCAGCGCTGCCGACTTGCGCCTGCGCTGCGGCAGGTAGCCGCCCAGCGCCGCACGCCGCGCGTGCAGGTACAACATCTCGGGGCTGTCGGCGGCCGGCTTGACAAAGGGCACCGTGGCCAGTTCTTCGTCGCTCACCGGGATCTGGAAGCGGTCGCGAAAGCCCCGCAGCGCGTCGGCCGTCATCTTCTTGGCCTGGTGCGAAATCATCTGGCCTTCGCCCGATTCGCCCATGCCGTAACCCTTGACCGTCTTGGGCAGGATCAGCGTCGGCTGGCCGGTGTGCTTCACTGCTGCGGCATAGGCGGCGAAGACCTTCTCGGGGTCGTGCCCGCCGCGTGTCAGGCCCCAGATCTCGTCGTCGCTCATCTCGGCCACCAGGGCGCGTGTCTCTTCGTACTTGCCGAAGAAATGTTCGCGCACGTAGGCGCCGCTCTTGCTCTTGAAGTCCTGGTACTCGCCGTCCACGCACTCTTCCATGCGCTGCAGCAGTTTGCCGCTGCTGTCCTTGGCCAGCAGCTTGTCCCAGCCGCCACCCCACAGCACCTTGATGACGTTCCAGCCGGCGCCACGGAACACGCTTTCCAGTTCCTGCACGATCTTGCCGTTGCCGCGCACCGGGCCGTCGAGCCTTTGCAGGTTGCAGTTGATGACGAAGATCAGGTTGTCCAGGTGCTCGCGGCCGGCCAGCGAAATCGCGCCCAGTGACTCGGGTTCGTCCATTTCGCCGTCGCCCATGAAGGCCCACACCTTGCGCTGCGAGGTTTCAGCCAGGCCACGGCCTTGCAGGTACTTGAGGAAGCGTGCCTGGTAGATGGCCATCAGCGGCCCCAGGCCCATCGACACCGTAGGAAACTGCCAGAAGTCGGGCATCAACCACGGGTGCGGGTACGACGACAAGCCCTTGCCACCGGTTTCCTGGCGGTAGCCCAGCAGCTGCTCTTCGGTCAGCCGGCCTTCGAGGAAGGCGCGCGAATAGACGCCCGGCGAGCTGTGGCCCTGGATGAACAGCAGGTCACCGCCGTGGGTCTCGGTGGGCGCGTGCCAGAAGTGGCCGAAGCCGATGTCGTAGAGCGTGGCCGCCGACTGGAAGCTGGCGATGTGGCCGCCCAGTTCCGACGACTCCTTGTTGGCGCGCAGGATGATGGCCAGTGCGTTCCAGCGAATGATGGACCGCAACTTGTGCTCGATGGCGCGGTCGCCGGTCGACTTCTCTTCCCGTTCGGGCGGGATCGTGTTCTTGTAGGCCGTGTTCATCGAACTCGGTACGTACACACCTTCGCGCCGTGCCTCACCGACCAGACGGTTGACGATGTAGTTCGTGCGCTCTGCACCACGGAAGGCCTGCACGGCTTTCAGAGCGTCCAGCCATTCGTTCGTCTCGATGGGATCGAGGTCGCCCGTCGTGCTCATGTCCGTCTCCTGTTGTTGTCGTTCGGTACCGCGTCCAGAGAAGCGACCGACAGTGCACTACAGCAACCGGCATGCCATCGGACGCGCCAACCGCAGGAACGGCTAAGTCGTTGATTCGAAAAGGGTCGGCGACAAGGCCGCGGATCGAACGCGCCGGCAATCCAGCATCCGCGTCGGATGCATGTCCAGTTCGCCGGGTCGGCTCATGCGAGAAAACCCTGATCGAACAGCAGCTGAACAAGGGATCTGCCGGCTCCGCCGGAGAGGGCTTCGTCGATCCATGACCACATGGCGCCGAGCCTCATGGTTCGCGGCTGGCCAGGTCTTCGATTCGGGCCGGTAGCCGGCGCTGAATCAAGCGACGTGCGCGTCGTGCAGACTCAATGGCACTGGCTTTCCTGCGCCGGTCCAGACCTTGGTGAAACGGCTGGAATCAGCTGTGCGCGTGGGCGCCAGGAGCAGCCGACACCGTCACCGTGCGGCTGGGTGCAGTGGATAGGCAACATCGCTGGTTCAAGGGCCGCCGGCTGCCGCGTGAAGAAGCGGTGGCCTGCGCCTGCGCAGCCTCGACGGCTGTCATGGCGCCGTCGGCCTGACCGGCGCGGCCGGTCAATCGGCCCGGATGTCCGCGGCCTTGATCACGCGCGCCCAGCGGCTGACCTCATCGTCGATGAAGGCGCCGAAGCGCTCGGCGCCGCGCGCGTCGACCCGGAAGCCCTGGGCGCGTGCGCGCTCCTCGATGTCGGGCGCGGCCATGATGCGCACGATCTCGTCGCTGAGCCGCTGCACCACGGCGTCGGGCGTGGCGGCGGGGGCCATCATGCCGGTCCAGTTCTCCACCAGCAGCGCCGGCAGGCCGGCCTCGGCCGTGGTCGGCACTTCGGGCAGCAGCGGGTGGCGTGCCGTGCTGGCAATGGCCAGCGCGCGCAGCTTGCCGCTCTTCACGTGCGCGATGGACTCGGGCATGTTGGAAAACACGATGTCGAGTTGGCCGCCGATGAGGTCGCTCATCGACGGCGCACCGCCCTTGTAGGGCACATGCTGGATCTGCGACTTGTTGAGGTCGTTGAACAGCGCCAGCGTCAGGTGCGGCGGCGTGCCGTTGCCGCTGGAACCGCCGTTGAGCGCGCGCACGCGCGACTGCACCAGCAGCTCGCGGAAGTCCTTGATCGGGCTCGCCGCCGGCACCACGACGACCATCGGGCTACCGGCCAGCAGCGCCACCGGCCGCAGGTCCTTCTGGAAGACGAAGGGCGACCTGGGGAACAGTGTCACGTTGGCGGCGTGCGTCAGCGTGATGGCCAGTACCGTGTAGCCGTCGCCCGGCGCCTTGGCCACGACATCGGCGCCGATCTGGCCGCCGCCGCCGGGCTTGTTGTCGATGACGACGTTGAGCTTCCAGCGCTCGGCCAGTTGCTGGCCGACCTGGCGCGCCATCACGTCGGTCAGACCGCCGGGCGGGAAAGGCACGACGTAGCGGATGGTCGATGCCGGCTTGGGGTAGTCCGCGCCCTGCGCCCACAGGGCCTGCGGGGCGATGAGTGCCGGCATCGCCAGCCACCCGCCCCGGCGCAGCAGTTCTCGTCTTTGCATCTGTTCGTCTCCTGTCGTTCTTGTCGGCCCGGCTCAGGCCACAGTCCACTGCTGCAACAAGCTGTCGGCCACCGCCAGGCCTTGCAGCTCGGCCTGGCGGCGCAGCAGCTCGCGCCTGGCGCCGGGCAGGCGCAGGCCGTCGTCGCGCAACATCTCGGCCACCAGCACGTCCACGCGGTCCAGATAACTGGCCTGGCCGGCCAAGGCCTCCGGGTCGATGACGATGAAGGCCTGGCCGATGCGCGGCTGGTTGCCTTCGTCGACGAAGAAGCTCGACGCCTCGAAGCCGAACTGGGCACCGATCAGCGCCGTGACCAGCAGCTCCACCACCAGGGCCAGCATCGCGCCCTTCGGGCTGGTCAAGGCGCCCAGCGGCAGCATCGAGCCCGCCAAGCCGGCCTTCGGGTCGGTGGTCGGCTGGCCCTGGCTGTCGAGTGCCCAGCCCCGTGGAATGGCACGGCCTTCCTTGGCCGCCACCATCAGCTTGCCGCGCGCCACTTCGGACAGGCTGAGGTCGATCATCAGCGGGTCGGCGCCGCGGCGCGGAAAGATCGCCGCCACCGGGTTGGTGCCGAAGACGGCATGGCGCCCACCTGCTGCCGGCATGGCCGCTGGCGAATTGGCGAAGGCCAGGCCCACCAGGCCGGCCGCCGCCACCGGCCGCAGATGGTCCACCAGCACGCCGCCGTGATGGCTGTTGGTGACGCCGGCGATGGCGATGCCGGTCTCGCGCGCGCGCAGCATGGCTTCGGCCACGGCCAGTTCACAGGCCGCGAAGGCCAGGCCCTGGTGCGCATCGACGAGCACGGCGCCGCGCTTGCCGGCACGCAGTTCAGGCACGGCCCGGCCATCGGCGCGGCCATTGCGCAGATGGGTGGCGTACTGCGCCACGCGGCTGAGGCCATGCGAGCCCAGGCCCTGCGCTTCGGCCAGCACCAGCGCGCGCGCCGCGGCCGCCGCCATGGCGTCGCTGGCGCCCGCGCCCTTCAGCGCCTGCGCCACGGCCTGCCGCGCGTCGTCGAGCGTCAGCGTGGCCATCAGCGCAGCGCCTCCAGCACCTGGGCCGCCACCAGGCTGCTGACGCGCTCGTTGGACTCGCGCGTCACGCCGGCGACGTGGGGCGTGAGCAGCAGGTTCGGGCAGCCCTCGAAGTGCGGCTGCGCGGGCAGCGGCTCGACGCCGAAGACATCGATCGCAGCGCCGCCGAGCCGGCCGCCGCGCAAGGCCTGCGCCAGCGCCAGCTCGTCGACGATGCCGCCGCGTGCGGTGTTGATCAGTACCGCGCCCGGCTTCATGGCGGCCAGGCGCGCAGCGCCGAACAGGCCGCGCGTGGAGTCCACCAGCGGCACATGCAGGCTGAGCACGTCGGCGCGCGCGAGCAGTTCGTCCAGGCTGACGGCGGCCACACCGGCAGCCGCATACACCGGATGACTGGGTGCCAGCACCGCGTCGTTGGCCACGACCTCCATGCCCAGGGCCTTGGCCAGGCGCGCCACCAGCTGCCCGATGAAGCCGAAGCCCACCAGGCCCAGCGTCTTGCCGCCCAGCTCGCGACCGTTGGACAAGGCGTTGCGCGGCCAGACGCCAGCCGCCACGGGGGCCGTCGACTGGTAGGCGCCACGCAGCAGCAACATCGCCGCCGCGATGACGTACTCGGCCACGCTCAGCGCGTTCGCGCCGGTGGCCGGGATCACCCGCATGCCACGCGCCTGGCAGCCCGGCAGGTCGATGTTGTCCAGGCCCACGCCAAGACGGCCGACCACGGTGCAGTGTTTCAGCGCCGCGAGCAGCTCGCCACGCACCTGGGTGCGGTTGCGCACGATGATCGCGTCGGCATCGGCGGCCAGCGCGTGCAGGCGGACCGTGTGATCGACCAGCGCCGGCTCGTAGACCACCTCGTGCACCGCGCGCAGACTGGCCACCGCGGCTTCGTCCATGAACTCGGTGATGACGATCCGCTTCATGCCGATTCGTACAAACGCGTGAGCACGAACTCGCGGTGGCCCAGCGCCTCGGCCGCGGTGAGGCGGCCGTTGGCGGTGCGCAGCATGCACTGCAGCAGCAGGTCGCCGGCCTGGTCGAGGTTGATGCCACGCTGCAGCAGGCCCGAGGTGTCGACGTCGACATGCTCGCTCATCAGCCGCACGGTGCGCGGGTTGGCGCAGATCTTGATGACCGGCAGGATCGGGTTGCCGATGACGTTGCCCTGCCCCGTGGGGAAGAAGTGCACGGCATAACCCGAGGCCGCGCACAGCGTCACCATCTCGGCCGCGGCGCTGGACGAGTCCATGAACCACAGGCCGGGGCCGCTGGGGACCTCGGCCTTGTCGAGCACGCCGTCGACCAGGCACTTCTTGCCGATCTTCTGGATGTTGCCCAGGGCCTTTTCCTCGATGGTCGTCAGGCCGCCGGCAATGTTGCCCTTGGTCGGCTGGCTGTCGGACAGGTCGCTCGTCTTGTGGCGGTTGATCATGTCCTGGTAGCGGTTGAACATGAACATGAAGCGCTCTTTCACCGCGGGCGTGCGGCAACGCTCGGCAACCAGGCGTTCGCCACCGGTCAGCTCCGAGGTTTCGCCGAAGACCAGGGTATTGCCGGTCTCGTAGAGCTTGTCGAAGGCGTTGCCCACCGTCGGGTTGGCGCCGCAGCCGCTGGTGGTGTCGCTCTCGCCGCACTTGGTGCTGACCCACAGCTCCGAGATCGGGCAGGCCTCGCGCTGCTTCTCGCTGGCCCACTGCACATACTCGCGCGCGGCCTTGCTGGCGCGCAGGATGGTGTCGTGGTCGCCATGGCCTTCGATGCCGAAGCCGACCACCGGCTTGCCGGTGGCGGCGATGCCGTCGACCACCTTCTGGGTCCAGCTGTCCTCGATGCCGATGACGACCACCGCAGCGACGTTGGGGTTGCAACCCGTGCCGATGAGGGTGCTGAAGTGCAGGTCCAGGTCAGCGCCGAACTGCAGCCGGCCGTAGGGGTGCGGGATGGCCAGCGCGCCCTTGATGTTGAAGGCCACGGCCTCGGCCGCAGCGTTGGACAGATCGTCCAGCGGCAGCACGATGACGTGGTTGCGCACGCCGACGCGGCCGTTCTCGCGCCGGTAGCCGAGGAAGGTGGTGTTCTTGTCGATGATGCTCATGCAATGGCTCCAGAGAGGTTGGGATCCAGCAGCCGCCGCGGATCGGGCTTCGCCCGGCCGCCAGCGGCGCCCCCTCGCGGGGGCAGCGGCGTCAGCCGCTCCAGGGGTGTGGGCCCATTCACCAGCGCTTCGTCTTGATGTTGTGCACATGGGCGTGTTCGCCGGCCTTGATGGGTGCAACCACCTTGCCCATGTCGACGCCGTACTTCCACACCGTGTCGCCGGGGCTCATGTCCTTCAGCGCCACCTTGTGACCGATGGGAATGTCCTGCTGCGCCGTCACCGCAGTCGACTGGTCGTCGTCCATGATCCAGCCCTGGAGTTCGGTGCCGGCCGTCACGCCTTCCACCACCACGACCGCCACCGTGTCCTTGGCGTCGTGCAACACGAAGTGAATCATCTGGGGTCTCCTCGTCGGCTGAAAGATCGAAGACGCGAGTGTCGGCGTGCAGCTTCCCAAGGGTCAAACAGGTCATTCATATGACTTGAAGGATTGAAGCGACCGACCCAGAATCGCCGCCGTGGCCCTCATCACCCCGACCCGCGCAGCCCCCCGCCAGCCGCAGCCCGAGCTGCGGGCCATCGCCCCCGACGCTGCCAGCGCACCGCTGTACCGCGCCGTCAAGCGCTGGCTGCTGCGCGCCATCGAAGGCGGGCGCTATCCGGCCGCCAGCGCACTGCCCAGCGAGGCCGAGCTGGCCGCCGGCCTGGGCGTGTCGGTGGGCACGCTGCGCCACGCCGTGGACGAGCTGGTCGCCGAGCACATCCTCGTGCGCCGCCAGGGCCGCGGCACCTTCGTGGCGCTGCACAACGCCGACCGCTTCCTGTTCCAGTTCTTCCACGTCGAACGCAGCGACGGCCTGCGCGAGAGCCCGCAGGTCGAACTGGTGACCTTCGAGCGCGTGCGCGTCGACGAGGAACCGGCGCAGGCGCTGGGCCTGAAGGCCGGCGAGCCGGTGATCCAGATCGACAACCGCCTGCTGCTGCAGGGCCGGGCCGTGATCCACGACCGGCTCATGCTGCCCGCCTTGCTGTTCAAGGGCCTGAGCGAGAAGCGGCTGCGCGAGCGGCCCAGCACCATCTACCACCTGTACCAGACCGAGTTCGGCATCACCGTGCTGCGCGCCCAGGAACGCGCGCGCGCCGTGGCCGCCGACCGCACGGCGGCGCGCATCCTGGGCCTGGCGCCGGGCACCCCGGTGATGCAGGTGCGCCGCACGGCGCTGAGCTTCGGCGACAAGCCGGTGGAGCACCGGGTCTCCACCATCAACACGGCGCAGCACGAATACGTGCAGCTGCTGTCGCGCCCCACATGACGCTGTCTTCCCGCACGGCGCCGCTGGCCGTGGCCGCCCTGTGCAGCCGCGCCACCCTGCTGTGGCCCGGCGCTGGCGTGGCCGCGCTGATCGCGGTGGCCGCGACCTTCGTGTCCACCGCCCATGGCGGGCCGCAATTGCTGTACGCGCTGTTCTTCGGCGTCGGCTTCCACTTCCTCAGCGAAGACGCCAGGACGCGGCCCGGCATCGAGTTCTGCTCGCGCGGACTGCTGCGCCTGGGCGTGGGCCTGCTGGGCGCGCGCATCACCGCCGGGCAGGTCGCCTCGCTGGGCTGGAGCACCGCGCTCATCGTGGTGGCCGGCGTGCTCAGCACGCTGGCGCTGGGCCTGCTGCTGGCGCGGCGCCTGGGCATGAGCCGCGCGCAGGGCGTGCTGTCGGGTGGCGCGGTGGCGATCTGCGGCGCTTCGGCGGCGCTGGCGATCTCGGCCGTGCTGCCACGCGAAAGGGGTGGCGAGCGTTTCACGCTGATGGTGGTGGTCACGGTGACGGTGATGTCCACCGTCGCGATGGTGCTCTACCCGCTGATCGCCAAGGCGCTGCACCTGCCTCCCGACCTGGCCGGCCTCTTCATCGGCGGCACCATCCACGACGTGGCGCAGGTCGTGGGCGCCGGCTACACGCTCAGCCACGAGACGGGCGACATCGCCACCGTGGTCAAGCTGTTCCGCGTGTCGATGCTGGCGCTGGTGGTGGTGGGTGTGGCCTGGGCGTTCAAGCGCACGCGCGCGAGTGCCGGCCCCGCCCAGGCCGACGACCCGCTGGCGCTGGCCGCCCGGCAGTCCCTGATCCCGTGGTTCCTGTGGCTGTTCGTCGCCATGGTGGCGATCAACTCTGCAGGCTGGCTGCCGCCGGCGCTGGTCGATCCGCTGGGCACGCTGTCGCGCACCTGCCTGGTGATGGCCATCGCAGCGCTGGGGCTCAAGACCTCGTTCGCGCAGCTGGCCAGCGCCGGCTGGCGGCCTTTCGCGCTGATCCTGGTGGAAACCTTGTGGCTGGCCGCGCTGGTGCTGGCCGCTGCGCTGATGCGGATGTGAGGGCTGCGCTCAGCGCAGCACGCGGCGCAGGCGCGATTCGATGTTGAGCACGCCCACCGGCACGCTCTGCGAACGCCCGAGCATGGCCGACGTGGACGTGCGCACGGCGTCCGAGAACTCACCGTAGCGCGGCGTTACCGGCCGGCTGCGTGCCGACTCCAGCACCGGCAATGCCGCGGCCATCCAGGGCTGGGCCTTCAGCAGCTCGGGGTCGCGGAAGAGTTCGGCGTAGGCCGGCATCAGGGCGCCCTGCACGGCCAGGATCTTGGCCACCTGGGGCGACGCCAGCCAGCGCACCAGCTCGGCCGCGGCCTTCTTGTTCTTCGAGAAGGCCGAGGTCGCCCACATCCAGCCGCCAGCGCAGGTGGCGGGCTTGCCGCCCGGCATGGCGGGCAGCGGCATGATGCCGACCTTGTCCTTCACCGGCGAGTCGGGCTCCTGGTAGCGGCCCCAGGCCAGGCCCCAGCTGACCGCGAACACGGCCAGGCCAGCGCGGAAGTCGTTGGTCGTGTCCTGGGTCTTGACCTCGGCCGTGTTCTTGCGGATCACGCCCTGGTCCATCAGCTTCAGCCACATCGCCATGCCTTGCTCGGCAGCGGGCCTGTCCAGCGACAGCCGGCCCTTGGCGTCGACCAGTTCCTTGCCCTGGCTCCAGTAGGGCGTGAGAAAGGTGCACACCGTGCCGTCGATGGCCGCGCCCTGGATGGACAGGCCCTTCAGCTGCGGCTGGCGCTCGGCATCGGTCACGCGGCGCGCCGCCACCGCCAGGTCATCCCAGGTTCGCGGTTCGGCCACGCCGTGTTTCTGCAGCAGGTCCTTGCGGTAGTAGAGGAACTGGGCATCGACGTAGGCCGGCAACGTCGCCAGCCGGCCGCCGACGACGTTGGCCCGGCCATAGGTCGGCAGGAAGGGCTGGATCAGCGTGGCGGGGTCGCTGCCGAGCGGGCCTTCCAGGGGTTCTATCCAGCGCGCCTTGAGGAACTGCGCCGGGTTCACGATGTCGATCTGCATCACGTCCAGGCTGCTGTCCTGCGCCGACAGCACGGTGGACAGGTAGCGCCGCTGCAGCTCCGACGTGGCACCACCGGGTTCGATCACCACCTTCACGCCGGGCGTCTTCTGCTCGTAGCTGTCGAACAGCTTGCGCATCAGGTCCATGCGGTTGGCACCGCCCAGGTAGACACGCAGGGTGGTCGCCTGCGCCTTCGCGGGCCAGGCAGCCAGGCCGGCGGCCGACGCTGCTGCCGAACACCAGGTGCGCCTGTTGATCATGGGATGAGCCTGTCTGCGGTGGTCCATGCGTGCCGCACGCCGGCAGCGTCGATGACGGGCTGCAGGTGCGCGATGTAGGGTGCGGTGCAGGTGATGCGGGCGATCTCGTCAAGTTCATCATCGCCGACGCGCGGGATGCCGAAGGCGGCAAAGTTCGCCGGCCGGCCCAGGCGCTGCGCCCAGGCCGCGTGGCCGGCCACCTCGGCGATGGGCCGCCCTCGGGCCACCCGTTGCACCCGCGTGCCGAAGGCGATCACTTCGCCGTGCAGGAAGCGGCCCAGCACCGGGTGCGCCGAGAAGCCGCGCACCAGCGCGTGCGCCAGCGACAGGCCGCCACTGTCGAAGCCGATGCCCGGCAGCAGCTTCGTGGCCTCGAGCACACGCTCCACGCCATCGTGAGCCGCCTGGGCCTGGGCCAACTGGCCGGGGTTGCGCACCGTCAGCTCGACACCGGCGCCACCGTGCCGCTCGTCGCAGAGCACGCTCAGGCCACAGCGCCCGGCAAAGCCGATGGTGCGCACGGCCGTCACGCCGCCTTCGCCAGCGCGCGCCTGGCGGGCACCAGCGCAACCTGCGACTGGCGGTAGGTGCCGAACAGCGCGTCGTAGAAGGCCGCGCGCTGCGCATCGGGCCACGAACGGCCGCCGATGCGCGTGCAGGCCGCCGCTGCGGCTCGCCCGCTCGCAACGATGTCGACGCCGACCCCACGCGATCAGCGCACCGCCGCCAACGATGTGCAGGTGCCATGGCGGCAGGGCCTGGTCGCGGCCCAGCGTGTAGTCGAAGCCGCCGGCCCGGATCGGCAGGCCGTGACGCAGGCCGTGGCGATGGCTGGCGCGCAGGTGGGCGCCCAGCTCGGCCGGTGGCGGCGTGCGCTCGTGGCAGTCGAAGACGCCTGCTTCGCGCACCACGCGAAAGCCCGTGTCGAGGTCGAAGTTGTCGGCGTCGGTGTGCACCGCGCCATGGCGGGTGATGCCGATCATCAGGGAAGTGGGTGTTGCAAGCGGGGCCATGCGGGCATGCTCAAGGGCGCGGCACGGTGCCGCTTTGCGCGTGGCGCTGACCGGTGCGCGTTTGCGGCTGCGCCGCGTGCTGCGGCTGCGCCGCGGGTCCACCCAGCAGGGCCCGCGGCGTGACGCCGGTGCTGGCCCGCAGCACACGCGCGAACTGCGCATAGCTGCCGAAGCCGGCGTCGAAGGCCGCCTGCGTGAGGTTGCGGCAGTCGCCGGCGCTTAGGCTTTCCTGGAAGCGCCGCAACTTGAGGTGGTTGCGCTGCGCCGAGACCGTGCGCCCGACCTGGTCGACGAACAGGTGGCTCAGGCGGCTGGCGCTGAGGTGCACCACGTCGGCCAGTTCCGGCAGGGGCATCGAGGGGTCGCCTTCGAGCAGCGACAAGGCCTTCACGATGGCCGGGTGCAGCGCGCGGCCAGCGCGGCCGGACTGCGCCTCGGTGAGGCGCGCAGCCTGCTCGAACCACCAGGCCAGGCCGTCGGCGTGATGCTCGGGCGCGCCTTCGCTGGCCACCAGCGCGGCGGCCACGCCCCCCAGGTGCAGGCGGTCGCTTTCGCGCAGGCGGTGCGGGCGGGTGAACTGCGACTTCTCGGCCACGTCGGCGGGCACGCTGGGCGCGCGGCAGGCCAGGAATTCCGGGCGCACGATCAGCACCCACAGCGACATGTCGGCGCTGGCGTCAATGATCACGTGCTGCTGGCTCGGGAACAGCCAGCACAGGTCGCCGCGGCTCAGCGTCTGCTCCTGGCCGTCGATGAGGTAGCGGCAGCTGCCGGTCTCGACCACGTTGGCCTCGATCTCGGCGTGGTGGTGCGGGCTGCTGCGACGCGGGAAGCGCGGGCGCGCGGCGTGGCTCAGCCAGCACAGGCCGGACAAGGCCTCGGGGATCAGGTTCAATGCGGCGGCGGCCATGCCAGCATCAAATGCAGACAGCTCGCCGGCATCGGCAGAGCAGGCTTCGCAGCCCGAGCCTAGGCTCCAGGCTCCCCCGAACACCGGAGACATTCGCATGCTGAGCCCCGAACAGATCGACAGCTTCCAGACCCGCGGCTACTGCGTCATCGAACGCGCCATGCCGGCACAGCAGCTGGCCGACGTGCGCGCCGCCACCGACGCGCTGGTGGCCGCCACCACGCGCGGCGAGCCCTACCCGCCTTCCTTCCTGCGCGAAGGCGAGTCCTATGGCGCCATCAGCAAGGGCTCGACGCGCCTCTTCTTTTCCAACCGCTGCGAACACTTTCCGGCCCTGGAAGCCTTCGTCAAGGGCGAGCTGCTCGGCACCATCGCCCACGAGCTGCTGGGGCCGAAGGTCTACCTGTTCAACGAGCAGGTGGTGGTCAAGGCGCCGCAGCATGGCGACAGCTTCGCCTGGCACCAGGACTCGGGCTACATCCGCTTCGCGCACAGGCCCTACCTGACGTTGTGGTGCGCGCTGGACGACTCCACGCGCGACAACGGCACCGTGTTCATCATCCCGCGTGACATCCGCAAGGACCGGTCCGTCAACCCGCACGAATGGGACGATGGCGGCGCCAACCTGGTCGGCTACCGCGGTGACGAGCCGGGCCAGGTGGTGGAAGTGCCAGCCGGCTCGGTGGTGGCCTTCTCCAGCGTCACGCTGCACCGCACCGGCGCCAACCGCACCGACCAGCCGCGCCGCGCGCTGGTGTGCCAGTACACCGCCGAGCCGCTGCTGCGCCCGGACACCGGCCGGCCGCACAACCGTGCGGTGCCGATGCCCAGGATGGCGGCTGCCACCGCCTGAGGCGAGGCTGCTCAACTGATCACCGACTGCTGCGCAATGCCGGCGTCCACCAGCACATGCTGGCCGGTGATGCCGTCGGAATCGTCGGCGGCCATGAACAGCGTCGGCCGCGCGACATGGCCGGGGTCGAGCCTGATCTTCAGGCACTGCGCGTCCAGGAAGGCCTGGTCGGCAGCCGGGTCGCGGTGCAGCGCGTTCTGGCGCTCGGTGACGATGGCCCCGGGCACGATGGCGTTGACGCGGATGCCGCGCGGCCCGAGTTCGCGCGCCAGCGTGCGCGTCAGGCCCAGGATGCCCGCCTTGGCGGTGGTGTAGCCCACCAGGTTGGGCCGGCCGCGCATCCAGCTCACCGAGCCAATGTTGATGACGCTGCCGCCGCCGGCGGCCGCCATGGCCGGCGCCACCGCCTGGATGGCGAAGAAGTGGTGCTTGAGGTTGAGCGCCAGGCGCTCGTCCCAGAACTCGGGCGTCACCTCTTCCATCGTGTGGCGGTCGTCGCGGCCGGCGTTGTTGACCAGCACGCGCACGGGCCCCAGCTCGCCGATCACGCGGGCCAGCAGCGCCTGGTAGGCGGCGGTGTCGCGCACGTCGCAGGCGGCGTACCAGGGGCGCGGCAAGCCGGCGGCGGCGAGTTCATCGGCCAGCGCGTCACCGCCCATGGGCCGCGTGCCGCAAAACGCCACGCGCGCGCCCTGCCCGGCAAACGCCCGCACGAGTTCGGCGCCGATGCCCGAGCTGCCGCCCGAGATGAAGACCACGCGGTCGCGCAGTGACGGATAGAGGGTGGTGCCGGACATGGCTTCAGACCATGGCCGGCAGCAGCTCGGCCACCGTCACCGGCAGGCCGGTGTCGATGCTGCGGTGCGCCGCCAGACCCACGGCCACGGCGCGCAGACCCTCCTCCAGCGTCACCTCCGGCGGCAGGCCCTGGCGGATGGCATGGGCGAACTTCTGGTGCTCGATGTACGAGGCGCCGAAGTGCGCCCCCGGGTAGCGGATGCTGCGGTCCCAGACGCGCCGCGTGTCGACGCCGCGGCCGGTGCCGGTCTCCTCGCCCCAGGCCTGGGGCCGGCCCCAGTCGTCGCGGCGGCCGTAGCGCAGCGTGCAGGCAGGCAGCAGCGATTCCAGGTTGCCCTGGTCGCCGACGATCACGATCAACTCCTTGTCCACCGTGTTCTCGGCAAACATGCACAGGTCCAGCATCGCACGCGCGCCGCTGGCATGTTCGACGATGACGTAGGCGCTGTCCAGGATGTCGGGCCGGCGGCCGCCGTAGGACTCGTCGAGGTGGTTGACGCGCTGGCCGCCGCTGGCGAAGACGCGCAGCGCTGGTTCGCCCAGGATCAGTTCCATCAGGTTGAAGTAGTGGCAGCATTTCTCGACCAGGGTGCCGCCGGTGTTGGCCGAGAAGCGGTTCCAGTCGCCCACCTTCGGATAGAAGGGCTCGCGGTGCTCGCGGATCGCCACCTGGTGGATGCGGCCGACGGCGCCGCCATGCGCCATGCGGATCATCTCGGCCACCGGCGGCATGTAGCGGTACTCCTGCGCCACCCAGACCATGGCCTTGCGCGCCTGCGCCCGCTTCAGCAGCGCCAGCCCGTCGTCGATGCGCGTGACCAGCGGCTTCTCGACCAGGATGTGCGCGTCGCTGGCCAGCGCGTCGCCCAGCACCGCGGCATGCGTGTGGTTCGGCGTCGCAATGATCAGCGCGTCGCAGAGCTCGGCGGCCAGCAGATCGCGGTGGTGCTCGAACACGCGCGTGCCGGCGGGCAGCCGGGCCAGCGCGGCGGCGCGGCTTGGCTCGTGGCTGTCGGCGATGGCCACCACCTCGCCTTCGCCCAGCGAGCGGATGTTCTCGATGTGTTCGCGGCCCATGCTGCCGCAGCCGATGAGTCCGTAACGCAAGGGTCCTGAGGTCATGACTGGCTCTCTGAGTTGATGCAGACCGGACTCAGCCCTTGAGCCCGCCCTGGGTCAGGCCGCCGACGACGCGTTCCTGGAACAGCGCGATCAACACGGCGATCGGCACGATGGCGACGACCAGCGCCGCCGAGATGATGGGCCAGGGGAAGGTGAACTCGCCCTGGTACAGCGTGATGCCCACCGGCAGCGTGCGCATGCTGGCGCTGGAGTTCAGCGACAAGGCCAGCAGGAACTCGTCCCAGGCGTTGACGAAGGCCAGGATGGCGGCGGTGAACACGCCCGGCGCGGCCAGCGGCACGACCACGCGCACCAGCGCGCCGATGCGTGTGCAGCCGTCGATCATGGCGGCGTTCTCCAGGTCGCGCGGGATGCTCTGGAAGAAGCTCACCAGCACCAGGGTGCACACCGGCAGGTTCAGCACCACGTAGGGCAGCACCAGTGCGAAGTAGGTGTTCAGCAGGCCCAGTGCACGCATGGTCTCGAAGATCGGCACCAGCAGCGTGACCAGCGGGAACATGCTCGACGCGACGATGGCCGTCAGCACCAGCCGCCGGTGCTTGAGGTTCAGCCGCGCGATGGCGTAGGCCGCGCAGGCCGACACCGCCAGCGAACACACGGTGGCCAGCAGCGCCACGATGAGGCTGTTGCCCATGTAGTGCAGCAGCGGCTGGTCGGTGAAGGCCTGCACGTAGTTGTTCAGCGTGGCGTTCGCGGGCCAGTAGGTGATGGGCTTCTGCACCAGTTCGGTGTCGCTCTTCAGCGAGGTGAGCAGGATCCACAGCGCCGGGAAGAAGCCGTTGAAGACCACCAGCGCGGCGGCCAGCAGCCGCAGCCCCCTGCCCTGGTCGAAGCCGCTCGGCATGGGCATCACTCCTGCCCGATGCGCCGCAGGTAGACCGCGGTCACCACCAGCGACATCAGGAACATGCACACCGCCAGCGTCGAGCCGTAGCCGACGTCGAGGAAGTCGATGGTCGTCTTGTGGATCAGCATGGCCAGGGTCTCGGTCGAATTGCCGGGCCCGCCCTTGGTCATGGTGTAGGGGATGTCGAAGGTCTGCAGCGCGGCGATGGTGCGGAAGATCAGCGCCACGATGATCGAGGGCATCAGCATCGGCAGCGTGACCTCGCGGAACTGCTGCCACTTCGAGGCGCCGTCGACTTCTGCCGCCTCGTACAGCGAACGCGGGATCATCTGCAGGCCGGCCAGCAGCAGCAGCGCCATGAAGGACGAGGTCTTCCAGATGATGCCGGCGCAAATGGCGGCAAAGGCCAGGCCCGGCGACAGCAGCCACATCGTCGATTCGGTGGCGCCGGCACGCTGCAGCAGGTCGTTGACCACGCCATGGTCGGTGTGGAAGAACCACGCGAAGATCAGGCCCACGAAGGACAGCGGCAATGCCCAGGGCAGCAGCAGCGCCAGGCGCACCGGCCAGCGGCGCCTGAAGGGCATGTTGGCCAGCAGGGCCAGGCCCAGGCCCACCAGCAGCGCACCGGGCACGGTGATCAGCGTGATGAGCAGGGTGTTGCCGGCGGCGTTCCAGAAGTCCCGGTCCTGCAGCACGTCGGCATAGTTCAGCAGGCCGACGAAGGCGGGCGCGTCGCCACCCGACAAACGCAGGTCGAAGAAGCTGTTCCAGATCAGTTTGCCGATGGGATAGGCCACGATCAAGGCCAGCAGCCCGAAGGCCGGCGCCAGCAGGATCAGCGCCAGCGTCCTCTCGCTGGGGTCGCGGCAGCGCTCGATGAAGCTGGCCGTCTTCACGTCAGTTCACTTCACACTGGCGCCATGGCCCAACGCCTGGCCGCTGCTGCGGTCGAACAGGTGCAGGTGGCGGGGGTTGAAGTGCACCGTGAGCGCGCTGCCCGGCGCCTGGTGGAAAGCGGCACTGACGCGCGCGATGAACTCCGAGTCGCCCAGGTGCACGGTGATCAGGCTCTCGGCGCCCAGCGGCTCCAGCAGCGACAGCGTGGCCGGCAGCGGCAGGTCGCCTGCGGCCTGCGCTGTCAGCGTCAGGTTCTCGGGTCGCAGGCCGAGCGTGAACTCGCCTTCGAAGGCCGACAGGCGCGGCGGCAACGCGAAACGCAACTCACCGACCGCCGCCTGCCCGGCGCTGACGCGGCAGGGCACCAGGTTCATCGCCGGCGCGCCGGTGAAGCCGGCCACGAACAGCGCTGCCGGCCGGTTGTAGACCGCCTCGGCGGTGTCGTACTGCATCTTGTGCCCACCTTGCATCACGCAGATGCGGTCGGCCAGGGTCATGGCCTCGGTCTGGTCGTGGGTGACGTAGACGATGGTTGCACCCAGGCGCTGGTGCAGGCGCTTGATCTCGCTGCGCATCTCGTTGCGCAGCTGCGCGTCGAGGTTGCTCAGCGGCTCGTCGAACAGGAAGACCTTGGGCTGGCGCACGATGGCACGTCCGATGGCCACGCGCTGGCGCTGGCCGCCAGACAGCTCACGCGGCTTGCGCTGCAGCAGGTGCTCGATCTTCAGCAGCGCCGCGGCCTCGCCGACGCGGCGGTCGATCTCGGCCTGCGGTGTCTTGCGCAGGCGCAGGCCGAAGGCCATGTTCTCGAACAGGCTCTTGTGCGGGTAGAGCGCGTAGTCCTGGAACACCATCGCGATGTCGCGGTGGCGCGGCGGCTTGTCATTGACCACCTCGCCGCCGATCAGCACCTCGCCGCCCGAGATCGGCTCCAGCCCGGCGATCATGCGCAGCAGCGTGCTCTTGCCGCAGCCCGAGGGGCCGACGAAGACCACGAACTCACCCAGCCGCACCTCGAGGTCGATGCCATGGATGACCGTGGTCCGGCCGTCGTAGGACTTGCTGACGCGGCGCAGTTCGACGGCGGCCACGGTTCAGTATCCGCCCGCGTGGCCGGGCTGGGCCGGCGCCGCAGCCTGTGGCGCCTGCAGCGCGGCGATGGCGCCGGCCGCAGCGCGCATCAGCAGGCCGAGGTCGGACGCGATGGCCACGAAGTCGAAGCCGGCCTCGCGGTAGCGCGTCACGACTTCGGGCGTGCCGCCCACGGTGCCGACGGGCTTGCCGGCGGCGTGGCCGCGGCGCACGGCCTGCGCCATCACCTCCATCACCTGCGGATGGGTCAGCTGGCCCACCAGGCCCATCGCCGCCGACAGGTCGGCCGGGCCGAGGAAGAGTGCGTCGACGCCTTCGACGGCGGCAATCGCCTCCAGCTGGTCCAGCGCCTGCGGCGTCTCCAGTTGCACGATGACCGACATGCCGGCGTTGGCGGTGCCGAAGTAGTTGGGCGTGGTGCCGAAGCGCGAGCCGCGGCTCATGCCGGCCAGGCCGCGCACGCCCTGCGGCGGGTAGCGCGTGGCGGCCACCGCCGCGGCGGCCTCGGCGGCGTTCTGCACGAAGGGCACCAGCAGCGTCTGCGCGCCGGCGTCGAGCACGCGCTTGATCAGCACCGTCTCGTTCCAGGGCACGCGCAGCACCGGCACCATGGGCGTGCCGGCGATGGCCTGCAGCAGCTGCACCACCGTTCCCAGGTCCAGCGGCGAATGCTCCATGTCGACCACCGACCACGCGAAGCCCGCGCAACCCATGGCCTCGGCAACCAACGGGCTGGCCGACATGACCCAGCTGCCCAGCGGCGGCGGGCCGCCGCCAACGGCCGAGGCATCAGCCAGCATCTGCTTGAACGGGTTCATCGCGGCCCCAGTCTCAGAAGTCGTAGCGCACGTTGATGCCGAAGTAGCGCTGGTCGTCACGCGGCACCGCGCGGCTGAGGAAGGTGCCGCCGCGGCCCAGGAATGAAGCGTACGACTTGTCGGCCAGGTTCTTGGCCAGCAAGGCCACGCGCCAGGTGCTGGTGCTGCCGCCGCTGAGCGCGATGCTGGCGTTCCACAGGCCGTAGGACGGCTGGATGGTGTCCTCGAACTGGCCGATGTCGTACTGCACCTTGCTCTGCCAGGTGTAGTCGGTGCCCAGTTCCAGCCCCATGCCGTTGGACAGCGTGGTCTTGTGCATCACTTGCAGCGCCGCCTTCCAGTCGGGCGAGAACGGCAAAGGCTTGCCATTCACCTGGCAGCTGGAGGCTGCACCCACCGGGCAGTTGAAGTTGTCGATGCGCGCCTTGATGTTCGCCACCGCGCCCGAGATCGTCAGGCTGCTCGTGGGCTTGGACGTGAAGTCGACCTCCACGCCCTTGGTGGACACGTCACCGGCGTTGATCAGGCGCGTGACCACGGTGCCGGCGACGAGGTCGAAGAAGTTCGCCTGGTAGTTCTGGTACTTGGTCGAGAACACGGCCACGTTCAGGCGCAGGCTGTTGCTGAACAGCATGCTCTTCAGGCCGAGCTCGTAGGAGTCGGACGTCTCCGGTGCGATGGCCAGCGTGTCGCGGCCCAGCATGTTGAAGAAGACGTTGAAGGCCGGGCCCTTGTAGCCGCGCGAATAGGTCGCGTAGCCGCTGACGCCCGGCGCCAGGTCGAACTGCGGCCCGATGCGGCCCGAGGTGCCGTTGCTGCCCGTGCTGCCGACGTTCGACACGCCGGGCTGCACGCCCGGGAAGGCCGCGGCCTGGGTTGACGTGCGCGTGTGGCGGAAGTCGAGCTCGTCCTTGGTGTAGCGCAGCCCCAGCACACCGCGCAAGGCCGGCGAAAAACGCATCGTGCCTTCGCCGAACACCGCCCAGCTGGTGGTCTTGGTGCCGTAGTCGGCAACCCCGAAGTCGTCCTGCGTGCCGCCGCCAGCGAGCACGCGCCGCACGTCACGGCGGTAGATCTCGTCGTTCTTGCTGCTCAGGATGAAGAGGCCGGCGACATAGTCGAAGCTCTGGCCGCCGGCCGAGGCAAAGCGCAGCTCCTGCGTGGCCTGCTTGAAGTCGACCTTGCCGTTGTCGATGGACTGCGGGAAGGCCGTCGACGCCGCCGGCAGGCGGTCGCCGTCCTGGTACTGCTTGTTGTCCCACAGCCGGTAGGCGGTGATCGAGGTCAGCGTGGCGCCGCCGACCAGGCCCCAGTCCACCGTGACCGAGGCGCCGGAGTTGGTGTCGCTGACGTGGGTGCGGTAGTCGCTGTTGATCTCGCGGCTGTCATCGCTGATCTTGGCCGGGGCAATGGCCGCGGCAAAGGCCGGGAAACTGGAGACGACGCCGGTCGGGTAGGCAATCAGGCTGGTGCGGGTAACCACGCCCAGCGGCACCGTGTCGTCGGAGCGCAGCACGTCGGCGCCGATGGTGATCTTCAGGTCCTTGCCGGGCGTCAGCTCCAGGCGGCCGCGCACGCCCTTCTTGTCGTAGCCATTGACACGCTCGCCGTTGTAGACGTTGCGCACGTTGCCGTCGTATTTGGCGGCCAGCGCGGTGATCGAACCGCGCGCGGCGTTGGCCGACAACTCGCCGGAGATGCCGCCGCGCAGGCGCAGCTCGTTGCCGCCACTGAAGTAGGCCGCGTCGAGGTAGCGCTCGAGCTGCTTGCTCGCCGCCTTGCCGACGATGTTGATCACGCCCGCCGAGGCATTGCGCCCGAACAGCGTACCCTGCGGGCCGCGCAGCACCTCGATGCGTTCGACGTCCATCAGGTCCAGCGTGGCCTGCCCCGGGCGCGCCATGACGACGCCGTCGACGATGGTCGACACCGTGGGCTCGACACCGGGCGAGGTGGAGATGGTGCCGACGCCGCGGATGAACAGCGAGCGGTCCTTGTTCGACGCGTTGGTGCGGAAGTTGACGCTGGGAACCTGGGCAGCGATGGCGCCCAGGTTGTTCAGGTTGGCCTGCTCCATGGCCTGGCCGTCCATCACCGACACGGCCACCGGCACCTTCTGCAGCGGCTCGAGGCGGCGCGTGGCGGTGACGGTGATCTGCTGCACTTCGGCCTCGTCGGGCTTGGGCGCCTGCTGGGCGTGCGCCGGCCAGCCGGCGATGACGGCCATGGCGGCCAGCGCGACGCGGTGGCGTCGCGCCGCGCGGAGCTCGGGCGTGGTGGTCCGCAGCACAGGGGTCATGCTCAGTCTGTTCATGCTTGTCTCCGTCGTTCTAGGTGGGCCGGCCGTTCAGTAGATGTCCGGTTCCGGGGTCGGCTGATTGCCTTGCAGGAAATCGAAATCGCAGCCCTCATGGGCCTGGGTCACATGGGTCTTGAACAGCTGCGTGTAGCCACGCGCGTAGGTCTGCGCCGGTGGCGACCAGGCGGCGCGGCGCGCGGCCAGTTCCTCGTCGCTCACGCACAGGTGCAGGCGGCGCTGCGCCACGTCGAGTTCGATGAAGTCGCCACTGCGCACCAGCGCCAGCGGGCCGCCCACCGCCGCCTCGGGCGCGATGTGCAGCACGCAGCTGCCGTAGTGGGTGCCGCTCATGCGCGCGTCCGACAGGCGCACCATGTCGCGCACGCCGGCCTGCAGCAGCTTCTTCGGTATCGGCAGGGCACCCCATTCGGGCATGCCCGGCGCGCCCACCGGGCCGGCATGGCGCAGCACGAGCACGGTGTCGGCGTCGCAGTCGAGATCGGGGTCGGCCATCGCCGCCAGCATCTGCGGCTGCGAGTCGAACACCAGGGCGCGGCCACGGTGCTGCAGGTAGCGCGCATCGGCGGCCGAAGGCTTCATCACCGCACCGTCGGGCGCCAGGTTGCCGCGCAACACGGCCAATGCGTTGGCGCTGACCGGCCGGTCGAGCGGACGTATGACCTCGGCGTCACGCACCTCGGCCTCGGCCAGGTGCTCGCGCAGCGTGCGGCCGCTGACGTTGAGCTCATCCAGCGAGAGCAGGCCGCTCAGGCGCGACATCAGGGCCGGCAGGCCGCCGGCGTAGTAGAAGTCCTCCATCAGCCGCTCGCCGCTCGGGAAGATGTTGGCCAGCACCGGCACGCGGCGGCCCATGGCGTCCAGGTCGTCCAGGTCCAGCGCCACGCCGGCGCGCCGCGCCAGCGCGATGATGTGGATGGCGGCGTTGGTCGAGCCGCCCAGCGCCATCTGCACCGCCGCCGCGTTGAGGAAGGCGCCGCGCGTGAGCAGCCGCGCCGGCACCAGGTCTTCGAAGATCATGGCCACGATGCGTTCGCCGCAGCCCGTGGCCATGCGCACATGGCCCGCGTCCATGGCCGGGATGGACGTGCTGCCGGGCAGCGCCAGGCCCAGGGCTTCGGCAAGGGCCGTCATCGTGCTGGCGGTGCCCATGGTGTTGCAGGTGCCGGGTGAGCGCGTCATCTTGGCTTCGAGCTGCACCCATTCGGCGGCGCTCACGCGGCCGGCCTGGTACTCGTCCCAGAACATGCGCGTGTGCGTGCCGGCGCCGACCTGGCGCGTCTGGCCGCCTTGCACATGGCGGTCGTTGAGCATCGGGCCGGCCGCGCAGAAGATGGTCGGCAGGCCCATGCTGATGGCGCCCATCAGCGTGCCCGGCGTGGTCTTGTCGCAGCCAGCCAGCAGCACCACGCCGTCGACCGGGTGCGAACGCAGCAGCTCTTCCACCTCCATCGCCAGCAGGTTGCGGTAGAGCATGGTGGTCGGCTTGACCATGACCTCGCCCAGGCTCATGGCCGGCAGCTCGAAGGGCAACCCGCCGGCCATCAGCACCCCCTTCTTCACGGCCTCGGCGCGCTCGCGCAGGTGGGCGTGGCAGGGCGAGAGTTCGCTCCAGGTGTTGATGATGGCGACGATGGGCTTGTCCAGAACGTCTTCGCGCCGCAGGCCCATCTGCTGCATGCGCTGGCGGTGCGCGAAGCCGCGCATGTCAGCGGCCGCGAACCAACGCCGGCTGCGCAGGGTTTCAAGCGCGCGCGGCATGGGTGGGGCCGGACGCCGCAGCATCTGTCGTGGTCATGGCGGTGAGGACCAAGGTGCGTGTCGGGTGGGTCGGGTGGGTCGGGTGTTGAATCTTTGTCGGCGAATGTTACCGGTGTCATTTTGAATGCTGCAAGTTCAGGCACCATCAGGCCCATCCCTGATATCGCGTCCTCTTTCCGATGGCACCACCCACCGACCCGGACCCGCCGGCACGCTCGCGCCGCAGCCACGGTCGCAGCACCTTGCAGCACGTGGCCGACGCCGTGGGCGTCACCAAGATCACGGTCTCGCGCTACCTGCGCGAGCCGCACCGCGTGGCGCCGGCCACCGCCGAACGCATCGCGCGCGCGCTGGCCGAACAGGGCTACGTGCCTAACAAGCAGGCCGGCATGCTGGCCACCGGGCGCTCGCGCATCGTGGCGGCCATCGTGCCTTCACTGGCCAATTCGGTGTTCGCCGAAACCGTACAGGGCCTGGCCGAGGGCCTGCAGAGCCAGGGATTCGAACTGCTGCTGGCCTCTACCGGCTATTCGCTGGCGCGCGAGGAGGAGCAGGTGCGCGCGGTGCTGGGCTGGTCACCCGATGCCCTGGCCGTCACCGGCCGCCACCACACACCCACCGCGCGGGCCATGCTCAGGGCCGCGGCCGCGGGTGGCACGCCCATCATCGAGATGTGGGACTGGCAGCCGCGCAGCGCCGACTTCGTGCAGGTGGGTTTCAGCCACGCCGAGGTGGGGCGCGAGATGGCGCGCCACCTGCTGGACGCCGGGCACCGGCGCCTGGCCTATGTCGACACCGGCGTCGAGGCCGACTTCCGCGCCCACGAGCGTGGCAAGGCCTTCGCTGCCACGGCGCGCGCCGGCGGCGCGGTGGCGCAGGCGCTGACGGCGCCATCGGGTGATGCCTTCGACGCCGGTCGTGCCGCCCTGCGCTCGCTGCTGGACGCGCGCGGGCAACCCAGCGTCGACGCCATTGCCTTCGCCAACGACCACCTGGCCTGCGGTGCGATGCTGGAAGCCGAACGCTGTGGCCTGGCGGTGCCGGCGCAAGTGGCCTTAATGGGCTTCGGCGACTTTCCGCTGAGCCGGCAGCTCGGCGTGGGGCTCAGCAGCGTGCATCCGCCGCGCTACGAGATCGGGCGCGAAACCGCCGCGACCATGCTGCGTCTGCTGGAAGACGGATCGCTCAGCCGGCTGGCGGCCAGCCAGGCCGTCGACTGCCAGTTGGTCAAGCGCGGCAGCACGGCCGCGTCGCCCGGCGCACGACGGGCCGGCTGACCTGCATCAGGGCGTTGGCCCGAGCTCGCCGCGCAGCCGATCCAACAGCGCCAGCAGCCCACGGCGCTCACCGCTGAAAGGCCGGCCACGGCGGCTTCGGCGAAGCGCCGACGCTGGCGTTGCAGCACCTGCTGGATGGTGCGCCCTTCGGCGCTCGAATCGACGACCCTCACTGCCCGCGCACAGCCATGCACGTCGCCGCCCGCGGCCGCGCGGAGTGTCGTGCGGCCACCCTCATCAAGAAGACTATGTTTCCCACCGCACGGAGACGGGTCAGGCCCACGACTATCGTTTCCTGCTTCATCGCAGGAGCCTGCCATGCACCGGTACCGCGTGGTCGAATGCAGCGCCGACGAGCACCGCCTGGGCCTGCGCTGCAGCCAGGGCAGCTACCACGAGGCCCGTGCGCTGAACGCGCTGCCCCCGGCTGGCGCGGCCCTGCACGGCACCCGCCCGCAACTCGGCTTCGGCATCCTGATCTGCCACGCCACGGGTGCGATCTACCGCGTGATCTTCGACCTGATCAACGCAGGCGCTCCGCAGACCGGACCCGGCCCGAGGGCGCTCGCGAAGCCCAAGCCCCGCGCCGCCGACCGTGGCATCCCGGGCCAGGCCGACTGAGGCTGGCCGGGCCGCCGATCAGCCCCGGAACTGCCGCGCCGCGAAGGCCCAGGCCATGCGCGACGCGTCAGGCCCCCGCCCGTCGCTGAAGGACTGGCCCGCCGCACCCCCGCTCCAGGCGTGCGCCAGGCCTTGCACGGCCGCGAGCGTGGCCACGGTGCGGCCACGGCACTTGTAGTCGGTGACGAACATCGCGTGGCGCTTGCCGCGCTGCACGGTGCGCGCCGCGCCGGCCCGTGCATCGGCGGCGGCTGCCCAGACCTGCACCGCGGCCTGGCCGTTCTGCGGCGCCACCACCCCATCGGCGCTGCCGTGGATGACGAGCAGCGGTGGCCACGATGTCGGCACCACCGCGCGGGCAGCCGCCAGCGGCGGCGTGTGCCTGCGCCCGTGCATCGCGCCCAGCGCAGACAGCGTGGAGTGCGCGGTGCCCGGCGCGATGCCGGAGTGCATCACCACCGCCTTGAAGCGCCCCGGGTGCCGCGCCACCAGCAGCGCGGCCATGCTGGCGCCGGCCGACAGCCCGGCGATGGCCACCCGCGCACCGTCCACCGGGTGCAGCAGGCAGACCTGGTCGATGGCGTTCATGATCAGCGCCGCCTCGGCCTGGGCGCGACCGGAGGCGGTGTCGTACCAGTTCCAGCAGCCCTGCGGGTTGGCCAGGCGCTCCTGCTCGGGGTAGAGCACCAGGAAGCGCTCGCGCTGCGCGATGCGGTTCATGCGCGTGCTGGCGGCAAAGCTGTCGGCGCCCTGTCCGCAGCCGTGCAGCATCACCATCAGGGGCAGACGCTCGCCGAATTTCACGTCGGGCGGGCGGTAGAGCCTGAAGCGCCGCGCACCCGTGGCACCGACGGCGACACCCGGGATCCAGGCGCCTGCACCCGCCGCCACCTTGCGGCGTGCCTGCGGCGGCTTCAGCGTCTGCCGCAGCACCTGGCGGCCCGACTTGGCGGCCACGCGCGTCAGGGAGACGAAGCTGCGCTCGAACGCCTTTGCCCACGGCGAGCGACGCAAGCCCCTCTTCATGCGCTGGCGTTCGGATTCAAGCCGTTCGGTGGGACATTGGAGTGAGTGTGATGCATGGGCGGCAGGCACATCGTTGCCGCAGTGTGGTGGCGGGTCTGTGCGCAGGCACACGCGGCGAACAGAAGCGCTGCGCGCGGTAATGCTGCCGTCTGCCGTCTGCCGTCTGCCGTCTGCCGTCTACCGTCTGCTGGCGCGGTGCGGCGTGCTGGCCAACATGGGTGTGCATTTGGGAACGTGCCCGCATCACACGAAGCCCACCCTGCGCAAACCCGTCACCCCGCGGCGCCAGCAGCCACTGGGCCTTCGAGGCGCCGACCTGTCAAGATCACGGCCTACCGCCAGACCGGCGGGCCGCGCATGAGCTTCGTCTTCCGCCAACTCTTCGACCCCGGCTCGTCGACCTACACCTACCTGCTGGCCGACGGCGGCGAGGCGCTGCTCATCGACACGGTGTTCGAACAGGCGCGGCGCGACCTGGCGCTGGTACAGGAACTCGGCCTGCGCCTGGTGGCGACGCTGGAAACGCATGTGCATGCCGACCATGTCACCGCGGCCTGGCTGCTGAAGCAGCGCAGCGGCAGCCAGGTGCTGCTGGGCGCTGCGACGGGTGTGACCGAGGCCGACCGCCTGCTCGCCCCCGGCGAACGCATCCACTTCGGTTCACGCACGCTGCAAGCACGCGCCACACCCGGCCACACCGGCGGCTGCATGAGCTATGTGCGCGACGACCTGCGCATGGCCTTCACCGGCGACAGCCTGCTCATCCGCGGCTGTGGCCGCACCGACTTCCAGCAGGGCAGCGCGGCCCAGCTCTTCCAGTCGGTGCACGAGCAGATCCTGAGCCTGCCGCCCGACTGCCTGCTCTACCCCGGCCACGACTACCGCGGCCTCACCGTCACCAGCGTGGCCGAGGAACTGCGCTTCAACCCGCGCCTGGGCGGCGACATCAACGCCGTTGACTTCGCCGGCTACATGAACCACCTGGGCCTGCCGCATCCGCGCCTGATGGACATCGCCGTGCCCGCCAACCTGCGTTGCGGCCGCCCCGAAGGCCCGGCGCCTGAACTCGAAGAGCCGTTGTGGGCGCCATTGACCTACACCTTCGGCGGCATCTGGGAAATCCAGCCCGGCACGCTGGCCGAGCGCCTGGGCGGCGGTGGTGCCGGCGAGATCCAGATCGTCGACGTGCGCGAGCCGCAGGAATTCAACGACGCGCTGGGCCATCTGCAAGGCGCGCTGTCGCTGCCGCTGTCGCAGCTGGCCGCACGCGCAGTCGAACTGGATGCGGCGCGGCCAGTGGTCACGGTGTGCCGCTCGGGTGCGCGCAGCGCACAGGCCTCGCTGCTGCTCAAACAGTGCGGCATGGCCCAGGTGGCCAACCTGGCCGGCGGCCTCTTGCGCTGGCGCGGCGAAGGCCTGCCAGTGGCAGGCGGCGCCAGCTGATCAGCCGACCGGCAGCGCCTGCGCCTGCCGGCGCCGCCATGCCAGCCACAGCAGCGCCGCGCCCAGCAGGCCCAGCGGCAGCAGCGAGCCGATGTTCATGGCCGTCCAGCCCCCGGTGGTGACCAGCGCGCCCGAGCCGAAGGCGGTGAGCGTCATCGTCGAATAGACGCAGGTGTCCACCGCGGCCTGCGCCGTGGTGCGCTCTTCGGGCCGGTAGGCCTCGGTGGCCAGCGTGGTGCCGCCGATGTAGAGGAAGTTCCAGCCCACGCCCAGCACCACCAGCGCAGCCATGAAGTGCATGAGGTCGATGCCGTGCAGCGCAATCAGCACGCACACGATGTTCAGCGCCAGGCCGATGCCCATCACGCGCAAGGCGCCCCAGCGCTTGACGAGGCTGCCGGTGAAGAAGCTGGGGCCGTACATGCCCACCACATGCCACTCCAGCACCAGCGCGGCAGCCGCAAAGGGGTGCGAACACTGCGCCATGGCGATGGGCGTGGCGGCCATCAGCAGGTTCATCACGCCGTAGCCCAGCGCGCAGCCGGCCACGGCGACGATGAAGATCGGCTGGCGCGCGATCTCGCGCAGCGGCCGGCCGCGAGCCGGTGTGACCCCCGGTTCGTTCAGGGGCGGGAATTGAATGCGCGACATCAGCAGCAACGACAGCAGCGCAATTCCCACCAGGGCCAGGTAGGCGCCGGCAAAGGGCTGCGGCAGTGCGTCGCGCGACACGATGGCCAGGTTGGGCCCCACCACCGCACCCAGGATGCCGCCGGCCAGCACCCACGAGATGGCCTTTTCCTTCATCGACGGGGCCACCAGTTCGGTGGCCGCGAAGCGGTACAGGGCGGCATTGGCGTTGTAGTAGCCGGCCAGCAGCGTGGCCGCGCTCAGCAGCCAGAAGTTGCGCGTGAGCGCCGCCACCGCGCACAGGCCCGAGGCCACCATGGCCACCACCAGGCCCAGCATGAAGGTGCGCTGGCGCCCCCAGGCGCGCTGGTGCCGGGCCACCAAGGGCGCAGCGATGGCGCTGCCGAGCACGTAGCCGGCCACCGGCACCGTGGCCATCCAGGCCACCGGGGCCAGGCCCAGGCCGACGAGCCCGTTGATGGCGATGAAGGTGACGTTGTTCGAGAGGAACAAGCCCTGGCACAGGGCCAGCAGGAGCAGGTGGCGGTTCATTCAGGGAGCAGCCGGGAGTCGGCCTGCATTGTCGACGCGCAACAGCCGCCCTTGATGTCGAATGCGCGCAGCAGGCTCGGTCGGCAGTGGCGGCCCTTCGGTGACGGGTGCCCCGTCGGCCGCGCCGCTGGCGTTCAGCCGCCCCACCAGCGCACGACGGCTTCGGCAATCGCCTCCGGCGCCCACAGGGCATCGACGCGCAGCACCCCGGGCTCGTCCAGCGGCGCCTCCAGCGCCTCGAACTGCGTCGCCACCAAGCCGGCCGGAAAGAAGTGCGCCGGCCGCTGCGCCACGCGCGCCTCGGCGGCCTGGCGGTCCAGGTCGAGCCAGGCAAAGCGCAGCCCCGGGGCGGCGCCGCGCAGCCTGTCGCGGTACGAGGCCCTGAGCGCCGAACAAGTGAGCACGACGCCGCCCGGGCGCCGTGCCAGCTCGTCTGCGAGCCGCTCCAGCCAGTCGACGCGGTGCGCGTCGGTGAGCGGGATGCCTTCGCGCATCAAGCTGCGGTTCGTCTCGGAGTGGAACTCGTCGCCTTCGATCAGTGGCAGTTGCAGCCGCTCGGCAATGACCGCTGCCACGCGCGACTTGCCGCAGCCCGACACACCCATCACGACCAGCGAACTCATGTCACGGCTCCCAAAGTGTGCAGACGCGCGCACCCAGCAAACGCCGCGGAACCGGCTGCGCCGGGCCGCTGGCCTTGCCCCCTCGAGGGGGAAGCGCCAAAGGCGCTTCGGGGGTGGGTCATCAATCGGCCCGGATGTTGTTGGCCTTGACCACGTCGCCCCAGGTCTTGTACTGGTTTCGCGTGAGGGCTCCGAGCTGCTCGGGCGAGCCGCCACCGGGTTCGTCGCCACGGTCGAGAATGCCCTTGGTGATCGTCGCGTCCTTCAGCGCCGTGTTGAGCGCCGTGTTCGCCTTCTTCACGATGTCGGCGGGCAGGCCGGGCGGCCCGTAGAGGCCGATGAAGGAGATGATCGTGAAGTCCTTCAGCCCGGCCTCGGCGGCCGTCGGTACGTCGGGGAAGGCGGGGACGCGCTGGTCGCTGGTGACGAGCAGCGGGCGCAGCTGGCCCGACTTGATGAAGGGCGCGATGACCGATGTGGCGTCGAACATCGCGTCGAGCCGGCCGGCGATGAGATCGGTCATTGCCGGGCTGCTGCCCTTGTAAGGAACATGGCTCATCTTCGGGTTGCCCAGGCGCTCACGCAGCAACTCCATCGTGACATGCGGCAGTGCGCCGACACCGCCCGTGCCGTAGTCGATGCCGTTGCCGGCCTGGCTCTTCTTCTTCACATGCTCGGCGAACTGGGCATAGGTCTTGATGGGCGAAGACGCCGGCACCGCGAGCACCAGTGCCGACTGCAGCATCACCCCAATGGGCGTGAGCTGGCGCGGGTCGATGATGCCGAGCGTGGTGTACACGTGCGCGGCAATCGTCATCGAGCCGTTGCCCACCAGCAGCCGGTGGCCGTCAGGCTGCGCCTTCATCACGTCGGCCGCCGCCAGGTTGCCGTTGACGCCGGCCTTGTTGTCGATGACCACAGGCTGGCCGAGTGCACCCTGCAGGCCGGCCAACAACACGCGGCCAGCGAAGTCGGTCTGACCGCCGGGCGGGTAGCCCACGAGCAGCGTGACAGGCTTGCTGGGCCAGGCAGTCTGTGCCCAGGCGGCGGGGGCCGCGAGTGCGGCCAGCGCCAGCAGGCCGGTGGAAAGCCAAGCAGTGCGGCAGCGCGCCGCGCGATGCATCTCGTTCATGAAGTCTCCTGAGGTTTGTGGAAGAGCCGGCCGGCGGAAATTGTGTCAACCTGCTGCGGCAGAGAATAGGACAGCGCTATCCCATTTGCATCATGGTTTACCCTGATCCTGGCGCGTCTTTGCAGTTCTGTCTGGCATACAAGGCGCACGCCGCTCACCGCTACTGAATTCGGACACCGCTATCCTGTTAGAGTCTGCGCCAGACCCTCGCTGCTACCGCCGCCATGCTCCCCCGCCCCACCCGTTCCCGCGCCACCGGCCGCGTCACGCTCGCCGATGTGGCCGGTGTCGCCGGCGTCAGCCCCATCACCGTGTCGCGGGCGCTGCGCGGTGAACGCGCCGTCGATGCCGAACTGGTGGCCCGCGTCAAGGCGGCGGCCGACAGACTGGGCTACGTGCCCGATCCGGCCGCACGCGCACTGGCCTCGCGGCACAGCTCGCATGTGGCGCTGCTCATCCCGATGCTGTCGAACGCCCTCTTCGTGGACCTGCTGGAAAGCGTTCAGCGCACGCTGCGGGCGGCGGGCTACCACACCCTCATCGGCGTCACCCACTACGACGCAGGCGAAGAGGAGCAACTGCTGCGCGAGCAGTTGCTGCACCGGCCCGCCGGCCTGCTGGTCACTGGCCTGGAGCACAGCGGCACCACGCGCACGCTCATCCAGACCAGCGGCGTGCCCTGCGTGCACCTGATGGAAACCTCGGACACGCCCGGCCTGTACTGCGTCGGCTTCTCCCAGGCCGATGCCGCTGCGGCCCTGACGCGCCATCTGCTGGGCCGCGGCCACCGCCGCATCGCCTTCGCTGCCGCCCAGCTCGACCCGCGCACGCTGCAGCGGCGCGAAGGCTGGCGCCGCGCGATGCAGGCAGCCGGGCTGTACGCGCCGACGCTGGAGTGGCTGAACCCGGCGCCCTCGTCGCTGGCCCTGGGCGCCACCCTGTTCGAGCAGATCGTCGCCCAGACGCCGCCCGTCGATGCCATCTTCTTCTGCAACGACGATCTGGCGCAGGGCGCCTTGCTGGCCGCGCTGCGGCTGGGTCTGCCCGTTCCGCAGCGCGTGGCAGTGGCAGGCTTCAATGACCTGACCGGCAGCGACCAGATGCTGCCGCCCCTGACCACGGTGCGCACGCCGCGCGCAGAGATCGGTACCGCAGCGGCACGCATGCTACTGACGCTGATGCGCGGCGCATCACCACCTTCCACCTTTGTCGACCTGGGCTATGAACTGGTGGTGAGGCAAAGCACCTGATGCGCCCGGCCCACAGGCGCCTGCTGCAGGGGCAGCGCATGATCGAGGCCCTGCCCCTGTGAACCTGCCGACATGTCCGTGCATTCCCGAACCCACCGTACGCTGGCCCTCGCGCTGCTGCTGGGCGCCTGCGGCGGTGGCGGCGGCCCGGCTGCCATAGGCAGCGACGCCGCCGAAAGTCCACCGCTCACCGCCACCGAACTGGCCGTGCTGATCGCCGAGGGCGACGCCACCAGCGAAGCCATCGCCCGCGCCTACCAGTTGGCGCGCGGCGTGCCCGAGGCGAACATGATCCGCGTGACGGTGCCGGCGCGTGACGACGCCATCACCGCCGCCGACTTCGCCACCCTCAAGGCCGCCGTCGACGCCCGCCTGCCGGCCAACGTGCAGGCCACTCTGGTGACGTGGACGCGCCCTTCGCGCGTGCTCGGCAGCTGTGCCATGGGCCTGACCAGCGCCCTGGCCTTCGGCTACGACGAGAAGTACTGCGGCGGCTGCGCGGTCACGGCCATTTCGCCGCTCTACAACAGCCCCAGCCACCGGCCCTGGGCCGATCACCAGGTGCGGCCTTCGATGATGCTGGGCGCCACCACGCTGGCAGAGGCGCAGTTGCTCATCGCACGCGGCGTGGCCGCCGACGGCGTGCTCGCGCGTACCGGCGTCACCGCGCAGGCCTGGCTGGTGCGCACCAGCGACGCCGGGCGCAGCGTGCGCTGGGACGACTTCCTGGCGCTGTCTCGGGTCAGCGTGCCCAACCTGGCTGTCAACTATGTCGACAACTCGGGCGGCAGCGGCAACGACCTGGTCAGCGGCCAGAGCAACCTGCTCTTCTACTTCACGGGCCTGGTGAACGTGGCGCAGGTCGCCAGCAACAACTGGCTGCCCGGCGCCGCCGCCGACCACCTGACCAGCTACGGCGGCGTGCTGCCCGCCGGCAACGGCCAGATGCCCATCACCGAATGGCTGCGCGCCGGCGCCACGGCCAGCTACGGCACGGTGGAAGAGCCCTGCAACTTCACCGCCAAGTTCCCGCGCGCCAGCGTGCTGGTGGGCCGCTATCAGCTGGGCGACACACTGATCGAGGCCTACTGGAAGTCGGTGAACCGGCCGGGCCAGGGTCTCTTCGTGGGCGAGCCGCTGGCGCGCCCCTGGGCTCGATGACGTCGGCAGCCCGTGCGCTCTCGGGCACGGCTTTCGCCACGCTGCTGCTCATCGCCTTGATGATGGGCGCCAACCACGTGGCGGCGCGGCTGGCCTTCAACCACGGCGTCGATGTCGCCACGGCCGTGGCCTTCCGCAGTGCCGTCACGGCACTGGTGGTGGGTGGCCTGCTGTGGACCTACCGCGTGCCCTTGCGACTGCAGCCCCGCCACCGCCGCGCGCTGCCGGCCATGGGCCTGCTCAT
>JANNFE010000381.1:0-18035 GCA_031379415.1 Betaproteobacteria bacterium
ACCATCGGCCATGCACAGGGCCAGTTTCAGCATCTTCTGCGTGCGGTAGGCCGTCGCCAGCTCGGGGTTGGCGCCGGCCGCCTTGTGGCGCAGGCCGATGTGGCGGCTGCGGTCGAGCAGCACCTGCAGTTCGTCGACGGCTTTGGTGAGCTCTTCACCGGTGCGGAAGATGCCCACCTTGTCGGTCATGATGTGTTGCATCGCCAGCTTCAGCACCGAGGCATCTTCGGTGCCGGGGCCCTTGACGAGCGCGTCCAGCTTGGCCTGCTCGTGGGCCACCAGCTCGCGCACCAGCCCGGTGGGGATGCGCATCTCGTTGTCGCTCTGGTCGCAGAAGTCGGCCACGTACTCGCCGACGATCATGCCGGCGACCACGGTCTCGGCCACCGAGTTGCCGCCCAGGCGGTTGAAGCCGTGCAGGTCCCAGCACGCGGCCTCGCCGGCGGCGAACAAGCCCCTCAGCGTCGGGCTCTGGCCGCTGTGGTCGGTGCGCACGCCACCCATGGTGTAGTGCTGGGCCGGGCGCACGGCGATGTACTGCTCGGCGGGGTCGATGCCGAGGAAGCTCTCGCAGATCTCCTTCACCTCGCGCAGGTTCTTCTCGATGTGGGCGCGGCCGAGCAGCGTGATGTCGAGCCACAGGTGGTCGCCGAAGCGGCTCTTCACGCCCTTGCCCTTGCGGATGTGCGTCTCCATGCGGCGCGACACCACGTCGCGCGAGGCGAGTTCCTTCTTCTCGGGCTCGTAGTCGGGCATGAAGCGGTGGCCGTCCACGTCCTTCAGCAGGCCGCCGTCGCCGCGGCAGCCTTCGGTGACCAGGATGCTGGCCGGGAAGATGCCGGTGGGGTGGAACTGCACCGCTTCCATGTTGCCCAAGGCGGCCTGGCCGGTTTCCAGCGCCAGCGCCATGCCGATGCCTTCGCAGATCACGGCATTGGTCGTCACGCGGTAGACGCGCCCGGCGCCGCCGGTGGCGATCACGGTGGCCTTGGCGACGTAGGCGCTGAGCTCGCCCGTGGCCAGGTTGCGCACCACAGCGCCGCAGCAGCGGCCGGCGTCGTGGATCAGCGAGATCGCCTCCATGCGTTCATGCACGGGGATGGACTCGGCGATGGCGCGGTCGCTCACCGCGAACAGCATGGCGTGGCCGGTGCCGTCTGACACATAGCAGGTGCGCCAGTTGCGCGTGCCGCCAAAGTCGCGCTGGGCGACCAGGCCGTGCGCCTCGTCGCGTTCGGTCAGCGTGACCTTCTGGCCATTGATGATGACCTCGTGCTCCCCCTTCTGCACCCGGCTCCAGGGCAGGCCCCAGGCCGCCAGTTCACGCACGGCCTTGGGTGCCGTGTGCACGAACATGCGGGCCACGCGCTGGTCGGCGCCCCAGTCGCTGCCGCGCACGGTGTCCTCGAAGTGCACGTCTTCGTTGTCGCCCTGTCCCTTGATCACGTTGCCCAGCGACGCCTGCATACCGCCCTGTGCCGCCGCCGAGTGCGAGCGCTTGGGCGGCACCAGCGACAGGATCAGCGCGTCATGCCCGCGCCGCTTGGCGCCGATGGCCACGCGCAGGCCGGCCAGGCCGCCGCCGATGACCAGCACGTCGGTGTAGGTGATTTTCATGGGCGCGGCTGAAGGTGCGTGGGCACGTAGCGTTCGCCGGCCCGCGGCGCGTGTTCGATGCCGATCTTCATGTAGGCCGCCAACGTGGCCAGGCCCAGCACGATGAAGAACACCGTCAGGCCCCACTTCAGCGTCTTCAGCCGCCGCCGCGTGGCGTTCGCGTCAGGGCCGCCGAACCAGTCCCACTTCATGGCCAGCCGGTACAGGCCGATGCCACCGTGCAGTTCCACCGCGAACAGCAGCACCAGATACAGCGGCCAGAAGACCTGGCTCCAGACACGGTCGGCGCTTTCGTAGGGGCCGATGCGGTCGGGTTGGGTCAGCATCACGAAGAGGTGGATGCTCACCAGGAAGAAGAGCGCGAAACCCGTCACCGCCTGCCACCACCACAACGTGGTGTCTTCGTGCTTCATGCCGCTCACGTGCTGGCGGATGGCGCGCAGCTGCTGGTAGGTGCCGGGGAACTTGCGCATGGCCAGCAGTGCGTGCAGCACCACCAGCGCGAAGATCACCGCCACCACGCCCGACACCAGCAGCGGATAGGCGCGGCCGAAGAAGAAATAGCCTTCGAAGAAGCGGGCGACGGCCCACATCGCGTCCTTGCCCAGCAGGATGGTGGACACGAAGAACATGTGGCCCCACATGAAGAGGGCCAGCACCAGGCCACTGGCGCTCTGCACGCCGTCCAGCCGCGCTGGCCAGCGGCTCTTGCGCAAGTCCGCACCGCCGCGCCGGGGCGCTGCTGGCAGGCTGCTGTCCATGGTCGGGCCTCCACCGTCGGCGGCGGGGCTGCGCCCGCGTTGGACCGACGGCGCGATGTTCGCCGCCCGCGCCCAGCCGGCGTTGCGCCAAGTCAAGCCCGCGGTGCGGGCGGGCGGGCGTTCAGCCGAAGCGCAGTTGCGCCCCGGCGCCAGCACTGCGCGGCAGCAGGCCCAGGCTGCGGGTGGGCTCACGGCGCGGCAGCGTGCGCCGCACCGGCCGCTGCCAGGGCAACTTGTTGATCACGTTGTTCAGCTGCACAAGACGCGCAGACTCTTGCAACGTGTCACCGTTCGCAGACACGAAATACACGTTCGATACAATGGCCATGGGGTCGGATATGGCGAGGATGCGCCCACCGATCGCCACCCAATCCCACGCCACACCGATCATTTCCTTCGAGGATTGCCATCCAAACAGCACCTGGCCGCAGACACAGCCTTCCTCGCTCTTGTCGGCATTCACCGACGTCGACAGGTGTTGGATCTGTGTCGCCAGGCTCCGATGCTCCTCAGCCGGTAGCCAAACCTTGGGCCAGGAAATGAGCGTCCATACGGGTGTCAACATCACATACCTTTCGGGGACCAGTTTCTCAATAGGTAATTCTTGTCCAGCGCCTGGAACCAAACAACCCGCAAGAGTTGGTAGGGCGTGAAAGTCACGTGATGATTCGGCATCAGGACTATCTCGATATCAGTCAGGCGCCCGACCGGCCGACCTTCGACCGCATGCTGGTCAAATTCGGCCAGTCCCTGGATTTCGGCCTTGTCTCGGCCGCACTGGTGGTGGAAAGGCCGGGGCGCGAGGCCATCTTCGTGACTTCCGGCAACCGGCCCGAAGGTTTCCTGGAAGCCTCCAAGAACCTTGTCGATTCCAAGCGTGACCCGGTGCTGCGCCGCATGAAGCGCCTGAGCGTGCCCTTCATCTACGACCAGGACCTCTACGTCGCCGAGGGCGCCGCCGACCTGTGGGATCTGCAGGCGCCGTTCGGCTACCACACCGGCATCGCGATGGCCCTGCACCTGCCGGGCGGCAAGCACTTCCTGCTCGGCGTAGACCGTGACAAGCCGCTGCCTCGGCGCGACAGCCGCATCACGCGCCTGCTGGCCGACCTGCAGCTGCTGGCGGTGCACGCGCAGGATGCAGCCGTGCGGCTGTTCGGCTACGACGAGACGCTGCTCGCCGAGGTGCCGCGCCTGACCAAGCGCGAGAAGGAAGTCCTGAAGTGGACGATGGAAGGCAAGTCGGCGCGTGACGTGGCCGACATACTTGGGATGAGCGAGAACACCGTCAATTTCCATCTGCGCAACGTGATGTCGCGCATGGACGTGTCCAGCAAGCACCAGGCGGTGCGCAAGGCCGTGGCTGCCGGCCTGATCTGAATCACTCGCCGGAAAAAGAAAGCGCCACCCGGTAAAGGGTGGCGCAAGACAGTTCGGCCCCGGAGGGACAAGGCCTGAACGTCAGAGAAAATGGTTTCCGGATCGGGATCCAGAGAATGGGCAGAGGGTTTCCGCCTGATTTGTGCAGGCTTTACCAGCCGCCATCACGCGGGAATCCAAGGGCTTCAAGGAACATTGCCAACAGCTCAGTCATGCTGACCTCCGGATAAAGGGGCGGCAGCTACTTGCTGCCGATAACTGAATTTCAGCAGGACTTCAGTTGCAGGGTAACTACAAACATTTGTAGGGTGCCCCTCTACCCAGCCCGCTGCCCCAAGCCCCGCCCGGGCGACGGTCCTAGGGCCGCACGAGGCGGTGCCGCACGGCGTCCCAGACCTGGCGCCAGGAACGCAGCACCCGGCGCAGTTGTTGCGCCACGGCCGGGGCGTCAGGTGCGCCGTAGCCCGGGTCCAGGCTGGCGGCCACGCGGCGCAGCTGGGCGTCGCTCAGACGGTCCAGCTGGGCCAGGGCTGGCTGCGCCGGGTCCAGGCCCTGAACTTCCGCGCCATGCGCTTCCATCCACGCCCGGTAGCCGGCCATGATCTGCGCGTTGGCCAGGCCGTGGGGCGTATCCGTGCCGGTCTGGCCGTCGTTGATGCTGGCGAAGGCGGCGCGCGGGAACTGCCCGAACTGCAGCTCCGACAGCTTGGCGCGGCGTTCGAGTTCGGCGCCGTCCGGCGGCGCGGCCGAAGGCTGGCGCTGGTCCAGCACATGCCGGCCTTCATGGATGACGATCGCGCGCGCCACCTCCTGCTCGGACCAGGCCGCCACGAAGGCCAGCGCGCGCTGGCGTGGCGTGGCCTGCGGGCCGGCGCGGCGCAGGGCCAGTTCGTCCACCTGGTCGACGGCCTGCCCGCGCAGCCGCAGCCCCAGGGCCGACAGCTGCAGCACCGGCGTCTGCGTGGCGGCCTGCACGTCGTCGGCGGCCAGCGCTGCGGCACGCTGCTCGCTGTCGGCGCGTTCGGCGCCGCCGTGACGCAGCGCCAGGCGGCGCAAGGCGCCGACGTCGTAGGGTGCGCGCACGTGCACGATGGTGGCGCCGTCCACGGCCCAGCCACCGACCGAGGACGCACCGTCCGAGACCCAGGTGCCATAGCCGTTGGCGACCATCTGGTCCAGCACCACCAGACGCACCTGGGCCTCCTGGCCGAACTGGCTGATGGCATACGCCTGGTCGCTCAGCACATGGCCGGCGTGCAGGCTCCACACGCCGTTGGTGGCACCGGTGGTGAACCACAGGCCGAACTCGCGGCGCAGCGTTTCGCGGATGTCGGCGCCACCGCCAGCCAGCGCCCGCGCGGCCTTGGCCAAGCTGCGCTTGAGGGCCGCGTCGTAGCGCTTGGCGCTGGGCGCCTTGTCACGCGCCTGGGCGCGGTTGAAGGCCAGGGCCGCGGCCTCGAGTTCGCCACGCAGCGTCAGGTAGACCGCCGCGGCGCGCGCACGCGGCTCGCGGGCGGGCTGCAGACCGTGGCTGTCGATGTAGGCCCGCGCGATGTCGGCAAAGCCGCCCCTGAGCAGCAGCGCCAGCAGCGGCAGGCGCTCGCCAGCGGTCGACGTCGGCGCCAGGCCGCGTGTGAAGCTGTCGGCGAGGTCCACGCCTTCAGCTGCCGCGCTGCCGGCGCCACGGAAATGCGCTTGCCAGGCGGCCAGCGCGGCCGTGGCGTCGCGTGCCGCGACGGCGTAGGCCAGCGCCAGCTGGCTGGCTTCGAGGTCGAGCGACCCCAGTTCATCCACTGCCGCCAGCCACTGCAGGCCGGCGCGGTAGGCCGCAGGTCGCTCGGCCGCGCTGCCGCGCTGCGCCAGCAGCAGCCAGGCCGCCGCAGCTTGCAATTGCAGGCGCTGCAAGTCGATGGCACGCAGGCAGCTCGGCGGCAGCGATCGCAACGCCGCGCGCAGTTCATCCAGGCGCGCCGCCTCGCGCCACAGGCGCAGGCGGGCACTGGCCAGAACGCACATCGACTCGGGGCTGATGCGCAGGCGCGCCAGGCGTTGTGCGGCGACCGTGGCCTGGCCGTCGATGCGCCAGGCCAGCAGCGCCCAGGCGACGCCGGCCTCGGCGCGGCCACGCGCCGGTACAGCCTCATCCAGCGCCAGGCGCTGAAGCGTGGTTTCGGCTGTGGCCACCTGGCCGGACTGCAAGGCTGCCTCGGCGGCTTCCAGCTCGCCGGCCTGCGCTGCCTGGCCCGCCACGCACAGCGCGAGCAGCGCCATGCGCCCCACCCTGCCCGCCCGCATCCAGGCGCCACCCTCGTTCGACATGCACACCCCAAGACGACCCGAAGATGCTAACGCCCGCCCCGCCGACGCAGAATTGGGCCCCGAGGGGAGCAAGCCGGATGAACGTGATCGATGCCGCCGCCGCCGCGGCGCTGGTGCAGGACGGCTGGACCGTGGCCAGCGCCGGCTTCGTGGGCGCCGGCCACGCGGAAGCCGTGACATCGGCGCTGGAGCGGCGCTTCATCGAGAGTGCGCACCCGCGCGACCTGACCCTGGTGTACTCCGCCGGCCAGGGCGACCGCGCGCGCCGCGGCGTCAACCACTTCGGCCACGCCGGGCTGGTGCGCGTGGTGTGCGGTGGCCATTGGCGCTCGGCGCCGCGCCTGTCCGATCTGGCGCTGGCCGAGGCCTGCGAGGCCTGGAACCTGCCGCAGGGCGTCATCACGCACCTGTACCGGGCCATCGCCGCCGGCCAGCCCGGCCTGCTGACGAAGGTGGGCCTGCACACTTTCGTCGACCCGCGCAGCGCGCTCGATGCGCGCTACCAGGGCGGCGCGCTGAACCGCCGGGCGCTGCAGCGCGTGGCGGGCGACCGATCGCCGTGGGTCGAAGCGCAGTGCTTTCGCAGCGACGAATTCCTCTTCTATCCGGCCTTCCCCATCCACTGCGCACTGGTGCGCGCCACCGCAGCCGACGCGCGCGGCAACCTCAGCTGCCACGGCGAGCCCTTCCACCACGAGCTGCTGGCCATCGCGCAGGCGGCGCACAACAGCGGCGGCATCGTCATCGCGCAGGTGCGCGAGCTAGTGGACCACCACCACGCGCTGGCGCCCATCCGCGTGCCCGGCATCCTGGTCGACCACGTGGTGCTGTGCCATGACGCCGAGCAGCACAGCATCACCTTCGGCGAGCAGCACAACGACGCCTACCTGCAGCCCTGGCGCGGCGAGGACGAGGCGCCGCACCCGCCGCTGACGCTGGACGCACGCACGCTGGTGCAGCGCCGCGCGGCGCTGGAACTGGCGCTGCGCCGGCCGCGCGTGGTGAACCTGGGCGTGGGCATGCCGGCCGCCGTGGGTGCGCTGGCCAAGGCGGCCGGGCTCACCGGCTTCACGCTCACGGTAGAGGCCGGCCCGATAGGCGGCACGCCAGCCGATGGCCTGAGCTTCGGTGCCTCGGCCTACCCCGAGGCAGTGGTCGACCAGCCGGCACAGTTCGACTTCTACGATGGCGGTGGCATCGACCTGGCGGTCCTGGGCATGGCCGAGCTGGACGCGGTCGGCAACGTCAACGTCAGCCGATTCGGCGACGGGGGGCAGGCGCTGATTGCCGGCGTGGGCGGCTTCATCAACATCACGCAGGGTGCGCGGGCGCTGGTCTTCATGGGCACGCTCACTGCCAGTGGCCTGCAGGTGGAAGCCGGCGAGGGGCGGCTGCGCATCGTCACCGAAGGGCGTTTGAAGAAGCTGGTGCCGGCGGTGTCGCACCTGAGCTTCAACGCGGCGCAGGCGCTGAAGCGCGGCGTGCCGGTGCGCTACATCACCGAGCGTGCGGTGTTCGACCTGCTGGCGGGCGCGGACGGTGAAGCGCAACTCACGCTGACCGAAGTGGCGCCGGGCCTGGACCTGCAGCGCGACGTGCTCGATGCCTGCGGCGCGCCGGTGACGGTGGCGCGCGAGCTGGCGACCATGGATGAGCGCCTGTTCCGCGCCGGGCCGTTGCGGCTCTGACGCATCACCCGGCGTGCGGCGCCGGCCAGTCCAGCAGCTCGGCCAGGCGCCGCACCACCCACTGCGCTTCCGCCGCGTTCACGCCTGCGGCGCCTTCCAGCAGGCCGCGGTGCATGCGCTCCAGCACGTCGGCCTCGGTCACGCCGAGCTCCCAGCGCTTGGTGCTGGCGGGTTCGGTGAGCATCTGTGCCAGGTCTTCGCAGAACTCGTGGCGCTCGGCGATGTGCTCTCGGGGTGCATTCGGCTTGAAGCGCCCGGGGGCCATGAACAAGGCCACGAACGAGGGCGGCACGACAATCTGGCTGTCTTCTGACATGCGGCGATTGTGGGGCGCACTCCGTGCAAGCACCGAGGGTGCGGAAGCGGCTGCCGTGGGAGGCTCGTTCGATGATGATCACGCCCCACACCATGCCCTCCATTGACCGCCGCCTCGCCATGATCGCCCTCAGTACCCTCGCTCTTTCCGGCTGCGCCAGCGTGCCGGCCGCCGTCGTCGCCGCCTTGGCGCCCACCGGACGCCTGCGCGCGTCCATCAACCTGGGCAACCCCATCCTGGCCAACCGCAACGCCACCAGCGGCGAGGTCACGGGTGTCTCGGTCGATCTGGCAAAGGGCCTGGCCGACCAGCTCGGCGTGCCCGTGGAACTGGTGGTGACGGATGCTGCCGCCAAGTCGGTGGAGACGGTGCGCGCCGGCCGCGCCGACATCGGCTTCTTCGCGGTGGACCCGCTGCGCGGCGAGGGCATCCACTTCAGCGCGCCCTATGTGCTCATCGAAGGCGCCTACCTGGTGAAGGACGGCTCGCCCCTGCGCAGCAACGCCGAGGTCGACCGCGCCGGCACACGCATCATGGTCGGCCGCGGCAGCGCCTATGACCTCTACCTCACACGTGAGATCAAGGCCGCCACGCTGCTGCGCGCGCCGACTTCGCCCACCGTGGTGGACCGCTTCATCGCCGAAGGCGCCGATGTGGCCGCGGGCGTGAAGCAACAGCTGGAGTCCGACGCCAAGCGTCTTGCCGGCCTGCGCCTGCTGCCCGGCCGCTTCATGGTCATCGAACAGGCCATGGGCGTGCAGGCCGGCCGCGGCGACGTCGCCGAAGCCTTGCTGCGCCGTTATGTCGAAGAAGCAAAGGCCAGCGGCATGGTGGCCGCGGCCTTGCAGCGGCACGGCATCCAGGGTGCCATCGTGGCGCCGGCGGTGGCTGGCTAGACGACGTTGTGCTCGCGCAGCGGGCGGCCGGCGGCGGGTGACGGCTGAGGGTCATACCCGCTGGAGCCCTTGGCAGACAGCAGGTTTGGCACGTCGGAATGCGCGCCCAGGCGCTGTGCAGCCCGGCGGCCTCGAAGTCGTGGCGCAGTGCTCGAAGCTCGGGTCGCGCTCCAGAAGCAGCACCGACGCACCACCGGCCCGCGCCATGAAGCAGGCCGCTGCGCTGCCCACCACGGCGCCGCCGACGATCACGACATCGAATTTGTCTCGCATCGCCGCCAGTGTTCCACAGTCAGTGGCCACACAATGTGCCACTCAAGAGCACCGTCATGCTGCCCACCACTCCCCTGCCCTGCGTGCTGGACATCGAAGCCTCGGGCTTCGGCCGCCGCAGCTACCCCATCGAGGTGGGCTACGTGCTGCCCGACGGCCGCGCCGCCTGCATGCTGGTGCGCCCGGCGGCGGATTGGACGCACTGGGACGACACGGCCGAGCAAGTGCACGGCATCACGCGCACCGTGTTGGCCTTGCATGGGCGTGCCCCACGCGACGTGGCGCAGGCCCTCAACCGCGACCTGGCCGGCCTGACCGTCTATTGCGACGGCTGGGCCCACGACTACAGCTGGCTCGGTGCGCTGTTCGAAGAGGCCGGCCTGAGCCCGGCCTTCAAGCTGGAGTCGGTGGGCGCACTGCTCGACGAACCCAGCCTGGCGCAACTGGACGAAGCGCGCCGACGAGCGATGGCCGAGATGGGCCTGACGCGCCATCGCGCCAGCAACGACGCGCGCGCCCTGCAGCGGGCCCTGGGCAGAGTCGCGGCCCTGGCGCACTGAGCCTCAGGCCGCGGCTTCCTTTTCCTGCAGCAGCCGCCACATCACCTTGCCCGAGCCGCTCTTGGGCAGCGCGTCGGCAAACTCCACGATGCGCGGCGCCTTGTACACGGCCATGTGCTCGCGCGCCCAGTCCACGACCTGCTGCTCCGTCACCTGGCCGCGCGCCTCGTGCCGCAGCACCACCACGGCCTTGACGCTTTCGCCGCGGTAGCTGTCGCGCGTGGCAATGACGCAGGCCTCCTGCACCCAGGGGCACTTGAAGAGCAGGAGCTCCACCTCGCTGGGCCAGACCTTGTAGCCGCTGGCGTTGATCATGCGTTTCAGGCGGTCGGTGAGGAAGAAGTAGCCTTCCTCGTCGCGGCGACCCAGGTCACCGGAGCGGAAGAAGGGCTTGCCGTCGATGTCGATGAAGGCCGCCCGGGTCGCCTCCGGATGGCCCCAGTAGCCGCGAAACACCATCGGCCCGTGGATCACGATCTCGCCGACTTCGTTTGCGGGCAATTCCTGCAGCGTGTCGGGGTCGATGATGCGGCTGTCCACGCCGTAGATCGGGATGCCCAGGCACTGCAGCTTGGCGCGTTCCGGCGGGTTGCCGTGGCTGGGCGCGGCGGTTTCGGTGAGGCCATAACCTTCGGCGAAGGTGATGCCGAATTCCTGCTGCAGCCTTTCGGCCACCGCATGCGGCATGGCCGCGCCGCCGCCCGAGAGATAGCGCAGGCTGCTGAGGTCGAAGCTCTTGTAGTTCGGGCTGGCGAAGAGGTCGATGATCATCGTGGGGATGCAGACCCAGTGCGTCACCTGGTGGCGGCTGATCATGCGGCCGGCCAGTTCGCGGTCCCAGCGCGGCAGGATGACCACCGTGCTGCCCATGTAGACCGAGCCGAGCACCCCGTACATCATGCCGGTGATGTGAAACATGGGCACCACCGCCAGGCTCACCGCCTCGGCACTCGCCTGCGCCCACATGCCGCCGCCCACGGCGTTGGGCATCAGCGTGCGGTGGGTGTGTTCGCAGCCCTTGGGCAAGCCGGTGGTGCCCGAGGTGTAGGGCAGCAGGGCCAGGTCGTCGGGCTCGGACTGCGGCGGGCCGGGCAGGTGGCCCGCGGCCAGCGCGTCGGCCCAGCGCGTGGCGCCTTCGGGCAGCGGGTGTTCGGCCAGCAGCCAGTCGCGGATGGGCGGCGGCGGCATCTCTTCGGCCGGCAGCTCGGCGGGCAAGGTGTCGGCAAAGCGCGTCACCAGCACATGCTGCAGGCGCTGCGCCTCGGGCAGGTTCTGGTTGGCGCGGGTCACCACACCGGCCAGGTCGGCCGTGGTGATGGCCAGCTTGGCGCGCGGGTCGGTGATGTAGTGGCCGAACTCCTCGGCGCGGTTCATCGGGTTGACCGGCACCACCACCGCATCGGCGCGTTGCACGGCATAGAAGGCGATCAGGTACTGCGGGCAGTTCTGCAGGTAGACCAGCACGCGGTCGCCGCGCTGCACGCCGTGGGCCTGCAGCCAGCCGGCCAGGGCTTCGGCCTGGCGATGCAGTTCACGGTAACTGAGCGCACGACCAAAGAAGAGACAGACCGGCTTGTGCGGGTAGCGCCTGGCGCTGACTTCGAGGTTGAACCACAGCGTGGTCTCGGGCACCACCAGTTGGCGCGGCAGGCGGGTCGGCCAGGCGGCCGCGTGGGGGCGGGTGTCGACAGAAGGCAAGACAGGCTCCGGCGGTGGCATCCTGCGGTGTAACGCCATCGGCAGCCGGCGTCATCGAGCCTTACCCGCAAGCCGCGGGGCAGGCTACTGCGGCGGCCTTGCGCTTTCCCGCCACTTCAGGCAGTCGGGGTGGGCCTTGAACTGCCCGCGCAGGCATTCACGCTCCATGCAGCCGAAGTAGGACAGTGGGTTGCGACCGCCGCACTTGGCCTGCGGGCCGACCACTTCCGGCTTGGGCGGTTCCGCAGGCGCAGGTGCCGGGGCGGCGGCCAGTGGGGCGGGTTCCACGCGTTGCGGCGCCGGTTCGGCGGCCGGCACCGAGGGGGCAGCAGCTGCGCCGGCCACGGTGGGTGCCGGCGCAGACGGCACGGCTGGCGGCTTCGCAGCGGTGGCTGGGCGTGCTGCCGGCCTGTCAGCCGCGGGCCGCGGTACCGGCGCACCGGGCACCACGACGGTGGCCACCGCCGACTCGGGCACGGCCGGTGTTGCGGCCAGGGGTTCGGCTTGCGGCACCGGGGCCGACGCCACCAAGCCGGGCGCGGGCGCCGAGGCAGGTGCAGGCGTGGCCGTCACCACGGGTTCGGGCGCAGGCCGCGGCCAGAGGGCGAAAGCCGCCGCCGCCACGGCCACCGCTCCGGCACCGGCCGCGACGGGCAGCCAGTTCGTCGGCTTCGGTGCGGGTGGCGCCAAGAGTGGCGAGAAGGGCGCTGCGACCGCTGGCCCGAGCGGCGACGCACCCACCAGCGGCGGCTCCAGCCGCGCAGCCAGCGGCGGACGCACCACCGTGGCGGGGTCGGCCTGCGGCGGCGGCAGCGGGCGTGGCGTGATCACGGTGCGGTCGCCGTCGACCACCGGCCGCGCCACCACCGTGGTGGCGTAGGCCGCAGGCAAGGGTGCGCGGCCTTCCAGCACCTCGCGCAAGGCGGCCACGCTCTGCGGGCGGTCGGCCGGGCGCGGCGACAACATCCAGTCCACCGCGTGCAGGAAGTCGGCACTGCAGCCGGCGCAGGCCTGCGGGCTCAGCGCGGTGGGTTCGTCGAACACGGCGCGCGTGGTGGCCGGCGCCGGCGGCCGGCCCAGCAGCATGTAGTGCAGCGTGGCGCCCAAGGCGTACAGGTCGGTCCACGGGCCCTGCTTGACGGTGGTGTCCTCGGCGTACTGCTCGATGGGCGCGTAGGCCGGCTTGAGGATGGCCGTGATGGTGTGCGTCATGTCGCTAATGACGCGCCGCGCGGCGCCGAAGTCCAGCAGCACCGGGCGGCCGCCGGGTTCGATCTGGATGGTGTCGGGCGCGATGTCGCGGTGGTACACGCCTTCGGTATGCAGCGTCTCGATGGCGCCGAGCAGCGGCACCAGCATCGCGCGCAGCCAGACTTCGTCGGGCGGCGCCGTCATCTCGCGCCGCATCTCCTTGAGCGTGCGGCCGCGCATCACCGGCATGGCCATGTAGGCGGTGCCGTTGGCTTCCCAGAAGCGCAGCACCTTCAGCAGCGAGGGGTGGTCGAAACGGGCCAGCAGCTTGGCTTCGTTGACGAAGCTGCGCAGGCCCAACGCGAAGGTTTCGGCGTCGGACTGCGAACGCAGCGAGACATGCATCGTCTCGGTGCGGCCGGCCAGCGAGGCCGGCATGTACTCCTTCACCGCCACCTCGCGTTCCAGCGCGTGGTCGAAGGCCAGGTAGACAATGCCGAAGCCACCCACCCCGAGCAGGCTGCGCAGTTCGAATTCGCCCAGGCGGGTGCCGATGGGCAAGGCGCTGGGGTTGCGGCCGTGCGGGCGGGTGGCGTCTGTGGACATTCGACAACGAGCTTAGCAGGGAACCGCGACGTGACTTTGCCTCGAAAGGCCTCCGCCACCGCCCCGAACCCGCGCGTGTCCGCGTGAGAGACCCCTCGTCGCTGTGGGCGCACCGCGCCTATGTGCAGTTGTGGCTGGCGCGCCTGTCGGGTGTGGCCGCCGGGCAGATGCTGATGGTCGCCGTCGGCTGGCAGATGTACGACCTGACCAGCTCGGCCTGGGACCTGGGCCTCGTGGGCCTGCTGCAGTTCGCGCCCACGCTGGCGCTGACACTGCCGGCCGGGCACCTGATCGACCGCCACCACCGCGGCCGCATCGTCGCGCTGTGCATGGCGGTGCAGGTGGTGGTGGCGCTGTGGCTGTGTGCGGGTGTGGCGGGCGGCTTTGCGTCGCGCGGGCAGCTGCTGGGCATCTCCATCGTGCTGGGCGCCGTGCGCGCCTTCCAGATGCCGGCGCAACAGGCGCTGACGCCACTGCTGGTGCCCAAGGCGATGCTGCCGCAGGCCCTGGCCTTCGCCTCGACCGGGCTGCAGGGCGCCATCATCGCCGGGCCGGCGCTGGGTGGGCTGCTCTACGCGGCCGGCGGTGCCGTGACCTACGGCACCTGCGCCGCGCTGTTCGCGCTGGCCTGCGGCCTGTGCCTGGCGCTGCGCTACGACCACGCGCCACCACCGGCCGAGCCGGCCACGCTGCAGACGCTGCTGGCCGGCGTGCACTTCGTCTGGCAGCGCAAGGTGGTGCTGGGTGCCATCTCGCTGGACCTCTTCGCGGTGCTCTTCGGCGGCGCCACCGCGCTGCTGCCGATGTTCGCCAAGGACATCCTGCACGTCGGTCCGCTGGGCCTGGGCGTGCTGCGCAGCGCGCCGGCCGTGGGCGCGCTGCTGATGTCGGCGGTGCTCACGCGCTGGCCGGTACGGCGGCACACCGGGCCGCTGCTGCTGAGCGCGGTGGCGGTGTTCGGCGCCGCCACGCTGGTGTTCGGCCTGTCGACGGTGTTCTGGCTGTCGCTGGTGGCGCTGGCCGTGACGGGTGCGGCCGACATGGTGAGCGTGGTCATCCGCCAGACGCTGGTGCAGCTGGAGACGCCCGACGCCATGCGTGGCCGTGTGAGCGCCGTGAACTCCGTGTTCATCGGCGCCTCCAACCAGCTCGGTGAATTCGAATCCGGCGCCACCTCCGCGCTGATGGGCCCGGTGGCCAGCGTGGTGCTCGGCGGCGTGGGTACGCTGATCGTGGCGGGCCTCTGGCTGAAGCTCTTCCCCACGCTGGCAAGGCGCGACGCGCTGGTGCAGGCCGGCACTGCGGAACCCGGGGGTCGGGCACAGGCCTGAACAAGAGCCAGGGCAGGTGAAGGCGGCACATCGTTGCGCGATGCACAGGGCCTTCAGCCACGCTTGCTCTCCATGCGCACACGCGCCGCACGGCCACGCGCTTTCCACTGCTGTACCTGGGCCTTGCGTTCCAGCGCGGTGAGCGTGTCGCGGCGCGCTTCGCGCAGCAGCTTCTGGTAGTTGCGCAGGCGTTCACCGGCGATGCCTTCACGCACCGCGCAACCGGGTTCTGCCTCGTGCCGGCAGTCGCGGAAACGGCAAACCCGGGCGAGCTTCGCGATGTCGTCGAAGGCCGCGCCCAGTTCCTGCACGTCGCCGTCCAGGCGCAGCGTGCGCAGTCCAGGCGTGTCGATGATGCAGGCGCCTTCGGCCATGCGGTGCAGCGAACGCGCCGTGGTGGTGTGGCGGCCGCGGCCGTCGCCGCTACGGTTGTCGCCGGTGAGCTGCGCGTCGCGGCCGGTGAGGGCATTCGTCAGCGTGCTCTTGCCGGCGCCGCTGGAACCCAGCAGCACCAGCGTCTGCCCGGCCTGCAGCCAGGGTGCGAGCTGCTGGCGCGGCTCGTCGTCCAGCGCGTTGACGGCCACGGCCATCACGTCGGGCGGCAGCATGGCCTGCGCCTGTTGCAGGCGGCCTTCAGCGTCGGGCGCCAGGTCGCGCTTGGTCAGCACCACGACGCCGCTCACGCCGGCCATGCGCACCAGGGCCACGTAGCGCTCCAGCCGGCGCAGGTTGAAGTCGTGGTCCAGGCCCATGACGAGCAAGGCCGTGTCGACATTGCTGACGATGACCACGCGCGCCACCTTGTCGCGCCCGTCGTGCAGCCGCCGCGCCAGCTGGTTGAGCGGTGGCAGCCGCTCATGGACCCAGCATTCGCCGAGCGCATTGCGGCGCGCCAGCACCCAGTCGCCCACGGCGATGGCGTCGGCCTCGGCGCTGAGCGCGTTGCGCAGCGCCGGCAGCAGGCGCGCGGCGAACTCCTGTTCACCATCGTGTAGCGTGAGGCCTTCACGCTGGACTTCGGTCACGCGCAGCGGCAGTGTTTCAGGGTCGTCACCCGCCGCCAGGGCCAGCGGTGACACCAGGGCCGGCGCGAGGCCGATGCCCCGCAGCCGGTGAAGAACCGTCGTATCGAACATGGCAGTGATTTCCGTGCAGGACGAACCATCGCGTCGCGCCAGGAGCGCGACACGCATCGGCCACGGGCGCGGTGCGCCCGTAGCAGCTTCAGGGGATGAGGTTCTGTCGGCCGTGACGGGGCGTCACGGCAGCACGGCAAATCTTGCGGTGCGGGCGGTGCAGCTGGATGGGGCTGCAGCCGCGGGTGACGACTTCAGCAGTCGCGGGCCGACAGGAGGGCAAGGGCTGTGGTCTTCATGTGGGCCTCCTGTGGTGGGTGAAAACGAGCCCGGACTGTGCCGCCGCCGCGCCGCGCCGTCAAGCGCGATCTCATCACGAACGTGGGGCTCAGAAGGCCCCGGTGAACACCGGCGCTTCCCACTGGAACGGCGGGCAGGACGCCAGCCTGGAGCTGTGCGGAGCCAGCCTGACGATGTCGCCGCGCACACGCACTGCCTGCAGTCGGGTGTCGCAATCGCGCCCTTGCGTGGGCGCCGAAGATTCGATCAGCAGGTAGCTGGCCGCGGCTTGCAAATGGCTGCGCACCTGGCCTTGCGGGTTGGTGTGAAAGGCGCAGGGCCAGGGCAAGGCGGTGGCCACGCTACGGGGGCGAGCGGGTGGCCGGTGGATCAGCAGTTCGCAGCCTGCGTTGCCATGCTGCAAGCGCAACACCACGCGCGGCACCGTGTATTCAAGCGGTGCCGGCGTGGCCTGGGCCGCCACGCCGCCGGGCGCCAGCGTCAACGCCGCCAGCCAGAGCCACAGGCGCTTCAAGAGAGCGCCCAGAACCATACCTGCGCCGACTTGTTGCCAGGGTCGTCGTAGGTGCGGGTGACGCCCTTGTTCCACAGGTCGATGTGGTCACCCGTGCGTTCGGTGCTGCCCACGCGCGTGAAGCAGTCCTTGAAGAAGATGATCCCGGTCTTGGCGGCGATGGCCGTCTTGGCCTTCGCGCCATCGGTGTAGATGGCGGGCCGGCCCAGATGCTGGCGCCACAGCCAGTTGGCGAGTGACTCTGCCCCGCGGGCATGGCCGTGGCTGCACCGGGGCTCCTTGTAGGTGGAAGCGTTCACGGTGATGGACTTCTCGTTGTTGAGCGTGATGCTCAGGCGGATGGCGCACTGGTTGTCCCAGGGCCCGTCGCAAGGTTGGGACTGGATCGGGTAGGTGTTCCAGAGATTGCTGAACGAAGGTGTGGCCAAGGGTCCCCCTGCTGGCGGCGGCTGACGGTGCAGCTGTCCGGCATGGTGCCGCAAAAGACCACGGCCCGGCGCAACAGGTGGTCAACGAAGCAGGGTTTCGTCGGCGCGCAGCCGGCGCACGCTGCGCACGGCGATCGGCGCCTTGAGCAACTGCTCGGCCTGGCCTTGCGCGTACAGCGCCTGCACCACCTCGCGGCCAGCCACCACCTGGCCGAAAGCGGCAAAGCCCTGGCCGTCGGGGTTGCGGCCGCCACCGAAGTCGAGCGCGGGCTGGGCGCCGATGCAGATGAAGAACTCGGCCGTGGCGCTACCCGGCGAACTGCGTGCCATCGAGACCGTGCCGTCGAGGTGGCGCAGGCCGGTCTGCTGCGTGGTCTCGTGCACGATGGGCGGCCGCGGCCCCGGTTCTTCACCGCGCTGCCCGCGGCCCCATTGCACGACCTCGATCTTGTGCGGGGTCGTCGGCGCTTGATTGGCCAGCGTGACGATGCGATAGACCGAACCCCCGTCGAGCTGGCCGGCATCGACATAGGCCAGGTAGTTGGCCACCGTGATGGGCGCACGTTCTGGATGCACGGCAATGACAAAGGCGCCGAGCGCGGTGTCGACCCGCGTATCGACGCGGCCGTCGGCCGGCTGCGTGCTGCTGCAGGCTGCGGCCGGCAGCGCCAGCAGGGCCAGGGCGTGTCGTCTTTGCATCGGGCCATCATAGCCAGCGGTACGGCGCCGATATGCTGCAGGCCATGAGCCCCGTGACCCTGTTGCATGTCGACGACACCATCATCGTGGCCGTCAAGCCCGCCGGCCTGCTGGCCGTGCCCGGCCGCGGCGAGGCCGGCGGCATCAACCTGGCCGCGATGGTGCAGGCCCAGCTGCCTGACGCACTGGTGGTGCACCGCCTCGACATGGGCACATCGGGCCTGATGCTGCTGGCGCGCGGGCCCGAGATGCAGCGGCGCCTGAACGCGGCCTTCGAACAGCGGGCCGTGGCCAAGCGCTACGTGGCCGTGGTGGAAGGCGTGGTCGACGGCGATGAAGGCCGCATCACCGCGCCGCTGGCTGCCGACTGGCCGAACCGGCC
>JANNFE010000316.1:0-5652 GCA_031379415.1 Betaproteobacteria bacterium
GTGGCGGGCTCAGCTTCTGACGAGGCGGATGCGGCGTCCCTGGGCCGGCAGCTGCGGCTCGGGCGGCGCCGGCAGCGCCTGCACCAGGCGCTGCTCGAAGCTCAGGCTGTCCAGTGCCGGCGCGTACAGCCAGCCCTGGAATTCGTGGCAGCCCTCGTCCTGCAGGAACTGGCGTTGTGGCTCGTTCTCCACGCCTTCGGCGATGACGCGCATGCCCAGTGCCCGCGCCATCTGCAGGATGGCGCGCACGATGCCGGCGTCGCTGTCGTCGGCCGGCAGACCATTCACGAAGCTGCGGTCGATCTTCAGCTTGCCGATGGGAAAGCGCTTCAGGTAGGCCAGGCTGGAATAGCCGGTGCCGAAGTCGTCGATGGACAAGCGCACGCCCAGCCGCGCCAGCGCGTGCAGGCGGTGCAGCGCCTCGTCGGCGTCGTGCACGAGGATGGACTCGGTGAGCTCCAGCTCCAGCAGCGGCGCCGGCACGCCGCTCACCGCCAGCACGCTGGCCACGCGGTCGACGAAGTGCGGCTGCTTGAACTGCAACGCCGAGACGTTGACGGCAATCGGTATCGACACGCCGCGGCTGTGCCACAGCGCGGCCTGGCGCACGGCCTGGCCGAGCACCCAGTCGCCGATGGCGACGATGAAGCCGCTGTCCTCGGCCACCGGGATGAAGCGCGAGGGCGGCACGTCGCCCATCTCGGGGTCGCGCCAGCGCAGCAGCGCCTCGGCGCCGACGATGCGGCCGTCCTGCAGGCTCACCTGCGGCTGGTAGTGCAGCTTGAAGCGGCCGCTGACCAGCGCCTGGCGCATGGCGTGGTCCAGCTTCATGTGCTGGCGGCGGTCGCCCTCGGCGCGCGCCTGGTGCAGGCGGAAGTGGGCGCGGCCGGCGGCCTTCACGGCGCGCATCGCGGTCTCGGCATTGCGCACCAGGTCGTCCAGGCGCGAGCCCATCGAAGGCGCCATCGCCATGCCGATGCTGCAGGTCAGCGTGAAGACCGAGCCGTCCACCGTGGTCGGCTGCGCCACCACCTTGAGCACGCGGCGTGCCGTGACCTCGGCGGCGCTGGCGTCGGCTGGCTGCACCAGCACCGCGAACTGGTCGCCGCCCAGCCGCGCCAGCAGGTCGCCACCGCGCAGGCAGCCGGTGATGCGCTCGGCCACCGTCTGCAGCACGCGGTCGCCCACGTCGTGGCCCAGGCTGTCGTTGATCTGGCGGAAGCGGTCGAGATCGACGAGCAGCAGCGCGTAGCTGGCGCCGTCGTGGCGCGCCGCGGTGGTGGCGGCGACGATGCGCTCGCTCAGGCCGCGCCGGTTCGGCAGGCCGGTGAGCGCGTCGTGCAGCGCCATTTCCTCGATCTTCTCTTCGGCCTGGATGCGTTCGGTGAGGTCGCGGAAGGACCACACGCGGCCCTGCGGCCGGCCGCCGCGCAGCAGCGGGCGCGTCACGCGCTCGACGATCTGCCCGCTCTGCAGCTCCAGCCGGTCGGTGGCCGAGACCAGCGTCGCTTCGCGCAGGCTCAGCAGGCGGCTGAGGTAGGCCTCGGGCTCGTTCACGCTGCGCTGCATCCAGGCCTGGATGCCGGGGTCGTCATCCTGCTGCAGCAGTTCCAGCGGCAGGTTCCAGATCTCGGCGAAGCGGCGGTTGCAGGCGTTCATGCGCCCGCTGGCGTCGGTGACGAGGATGCCGTCGGCGGTGGCCTCCAGCGTGGCCTGCAACTCGGCCAGCAGGTTCTCGCGCTCGGTCTCGGCGCGCTGCTCGGCGCTACGATCGCACAGCATCACCAGCGCATGGCGGCGGTCGTCGAGCAGGCCGATGCTGCGGCTGACGTGCAGCGCGCGGCCGTCGGCGGTGGCCACCACGGTGTCGGAATGCAGCGGCGCCGCGCCCTCGGCCGCCAGCTCCCACCACATCAGGTCTTCGGGCGAGGTGCACAGCGCAACGGCGCTCTCGCCGGCCAGCTGCGTGGCATCACGTCCGAAGAGTGCGCCCGCGGCCTGGTTGGCGGCCACCACGCGGCGGCCGTCCAGCGCCACCACCCAGGCGGCATGCGGCATGCCGGCCAGCAGCGCAGCCCAGGCGGCAGGGTTGGCCGTGACGCCGCCTGCGCTCATCACGCGGCGAGTTCAACCGCCGGCGCTTCGTGCGCCAGTGGTTCGAAGTAGTAGGACACGCGCGGCCGCGGGTCCAGCGCTGCCAGCACGGCGGACGGCAGCTTGGCGGCGGCCAGGCTGCGGCGGATGCCGAGGTCGGGCTGGGCTTCGAGGTCGAGCAGTTGCGCTTCATTGGCCGCAGCACGGCCCGTGCTGGCGACCCCGCGCGCAGCGCCATGCACGAGCACGCGCGGCTTCAGCGGCCGGCTGGAGTTGACACCCACCACCATGGCATAGCGGTCGTCGGTGAGCTGCACCAGCGAGCCCGCCGGGTAGACGCCCACCAGGCGGATGAAGGCGTTGAGCACCGGCGCGTCGAAGCGCGCGCGGCCCTGCGCGAAGAGCATGGCCACGGCCTCGTGCGGCGTCAGCGCCATGGCGCGCGATGGCGGGTTGCACAGGTTGTCGTAGCGGTTGACGATGGCCACGATGCGCGAGCCCAGCGTCATGCGGTCGGCGGTGATTCGCAGCGGGAAGCCGCTGCCGTCGGCATGCTCGTGGTGCTGCGCCAGCACCGCCAGCGCGCCCGGCTGCAGGCCCATGCGCTTGCCCTGCAGCACGCCCTTGGCGACATGGTCGCGGTAGGCCTTGAGCTCGGAACCGTTGAAGCCGTGCTCGGCATGGCGCAGGCGGTCGGGCAGGTCCTGCTTGCCCACGTCGTGCAGCAGGGCGCCGACACCGAGGTCGAGCACATCGGTGTCGCTCATGCCCAGCGTGCGGCCGATGAGCATGGCGATGACGGCCACGTTCAGGGCATGCGCGGCCATGCGGTCGCCGCCACCGCTCACCAGGCGGATGCCCACCTCCTGGGCCGACAGCATCTTGTCCAACATGGCCTGCGTCAGCGCCTGCGTGGCGCTAGCGGCGTCCTGCGGGCGCGCGCTGCTGGCGTCCCAGGCGTCGCGCCAGGCGCGTGCGGCTTCGCCGTACTGGCGTTCGCAGCGCTGCGCCGCGGCACGCTGCTCGGCCAGCCAGGTCTGGCGCTGGCGCGCGGCCAGTTCGTCGGCGCTGGGTGCGGCAGCTGTCGCTGCTGCGGCGTCTGCAGCCGCTGCGGCCGGCGCAGCCGATGCGGCGCCGTCAGGGGCAGCGCCGGCTTCGGCGCCAGCGGCGCCTTTGAGCAGGCTGCGTTCGGGCACCCAGCGCACCTGCTGCAGGCCCAGGCGGCGCAGCGTCTGGATCTCGTCGCTGGAGCTGATGCGGAAGGCGGAGAGCGGAAACGGGTGGGACAGCCAGCCACCGTCCAGCTGGATGTACATGCCCACGCGCACTTGGTCCACGGCTATGGTGCTGCTCACGTCTTGGCTTTCGTGCTGCGCACGCCGCGTCTTGCTGGCGTGCTCAGTGGCCTTTCCTCGGGTTCGTCGGCAGCGGGCTGCCTGGGCCGCCCGCCTCTCACGCCTGTTTTCGGGTGTGCAGCCGCCGAACTTGAGCGGCGCTCACATGCCCATACAAGCGGCCCGCCAGGCCGACGGTGTGCTGCCGGCCTGGCGCTGGAAGAAGCGGGTGAAGTACGCCGCATCCGAGAAGCCGAGTTCGATGCCGATCTGCTTGATCGACAGGTTGGTGTAGGCCAGCTCGCGCTGCGCCTGCTGCAGCAGGCGGCCATGCAGCACGGCCTGCGCCGGGTGGCCCAGCACCTGGGCGCAGGCGCGGTTGAGCTGCGTGGGCGTGATGCCCAGCTGCGCCGCCAGCGCGGCCACCGTGGGCTGGGCCCGGTACTGCGCCTCGACCAGCGTGCGCAGGCGCTGCACATGGGCCAGCGCGCGCTGCGGGCGCTGCACCGGCGCGGCGCGCTCCGCAGGCTCGGCGCCGATGCGGCTGCCAGTGGCAGCGTCGCTGCCGCGCGCCACGGCCACGGCCAGGCGCAGCAAGGCCGCATCCAGGGCGGCGGCGCGCCAGGCGCCATGGCCCAGCGCCTCGTCGCGCAGTGCGGCGGCAGCGGCGACCAGTTCCTCGGCATGCGGCGGTGGCGCCGCCACGCGCCGACGCAGCACCGCGTCGGCCAGGCGCGGATGGGGTCGCAAGAGGGCGGCCAGGTGCAGTTCGGAGACGGTGAAGACCACGCCCTGGACCTCGGGCGCGAAGACGAAACCATGCGCCGTGAGCGCCGGCACCGTCACCAGCGCCGGGCCCTGCAGCGCGACATGCTCGCCGTCCAGCAACACCCGGGCGCCGCCGCTGTGGATGACCAGCAGCTGGAACAGCGCGTCGTGGCGGTGCGGGCGTATCTCCCAGTCGTGCAGGCGGCTGCGCTCGGCGATGCTCTCGCAGTGCAGGTGGTCCAGCGCGGTGTGGCCGGCCTCGCCGTACAAGGCATAGGCCGGCAGGCGGCGGGTGGGGTGGCGGCCGGGGCGGGTGCGCGCAGACATGTTCGAATTGTCCAAGCGTTTGCCGTGCGCGTGCAACGCACGCCGCTCTGAAACGCGCACCATGCGGGCATTCCAGAAAGCCAAGGAGACATCTCATGCGCACCCAGGTTGCCATCGTCGGCGGCGGCCCCGCCGGCCTCTTGCTCGGGGCGCTGCTGCACCGCGCCGGCATAGCCAACGTCGTGGTCGAACAGCGCAGCGCCGACTACGTGCTGGGCCGCATCCGCGCCGGCGTGCTGGAACAGGTGACGGTGGACCTGCTCGACCAGGCCGGCGTGGGCGCCCGCATGCACGCCCAGGGCTTGCCGCACGACGGCTTCGAGATGGCCTTCGGCGCGACGCGGCTGCGCATCGACATCACGCGCCTGACCGGCAAGCACGTCATGGTCTACGGCCAGACCGAGGTCACGCGCGACCTCATGGACCACCGCCGCGCCGCTGGCCTGCCCACCGTCTACGAGGCCGAAGACGTGCGTCCGCTCGCCTTCGACGGCGACAAGCCGGCGCTGACGTGGCGCGAGAACGGCGTGGAAATGCGCCTGGAGGCCGACTTCATCGCCGGCTGCGACGGCTTCCACGGCATCTGCCGCGCCAGCGTGCCGGCCGGTGCGCTGCAGACCTTCGAGAAGGTCTACCCCTTCGGCTGGCTGGGCGTGCTGTCCGACACGCCGCCGGTGAACCACGAACTCATCTACGGCAGCAGCGAGCGCGGCTTCACGCTGGCCAGCATGCGCAGCAACACGCGCAGCCGTTACTACCTGCAGTGCAGCCTGGACGACCATGTCGACAACTGGAGCGACGACGCCTTCTGGGCCGAACTGAAGCGCCGCCTGCCGCCCGACGCCGCCGAGCGCCTGGTGACCGGCGCCTCCATCGAGAAGAGCATCGCGCCGCTGCGCAGCTTCGTCGCCGAGCCGATGCGCTTCGGCCGCCTGTTCCTGGCCGGCGACGCGGCGCACATCGTGCCGCCCACCGGCGCCAAGGGGCTGAACCTGGCGGCGTCGGACGTCGGGCTGTTGGCGCAGGCCTTCAGCGAGTTCTACGGCGACAGCCGGGCCGGCATCGACCATTACTCGGCCCGCGCGCTGGCCCGCGTGTGGAAGGCCGAGCGCTTCTCGTGGTGGTTCAC
>JANNFE010000329.1:0-10330 GCA_031379415.1 Betaproteobacteria bacterium
GAGAAGAACTACAAGCGCGGCCACATGGGCCTGGCGTATGAGATCGTCATCAACAGCAACCCCTGCATCAGCTACCTGATGGAGGAGAACACGATGGCCATGCAGGCGCTGGTCATCGCACACGCCGCCTACGGCCACAACAGCTTCTTCAAGGGCAACTATCTCTTCCGCATGTGGACCGACGCGGCGTCGATCATCGACTACCTCGTCTACGCCAAGAACTACGTCGCGGCCTGCGAAGAGAAGCACGGCCTGGATGAAGTGGAAAGCTTCATCGACAGCTGCCACGCGCTCAGCAACCACGGCGTCGACCGCTACCGCCGCCCCAGCCGCAAGACCCTGGCCCAGGAGCTGAGCGAACGCAAGGACCGCGAAGACCACGCGCAGCGCCAGGTGAACGACCTCTGGCGCACGCTGCCGCGCCGCGCCGAAAAGGAAGGCACCGCGCCCGAGGCCAAGCGCTTCCCCGAAGAGCCGCAGGAGAACCTGCTCTACTTCATCGAGAAGAACGCGCCGCTGCTGGAACCGTGGCAGCGCGAGGTGGTGCGCATCGTGCGCAAGGTGGCGCAGTACTTCTACCCGCAGCGCCAGACGCAGGTCATGAACGAAGGCTGGGCGACCTTCTGGCACCACAAGCTGTTGAACACGATGTACGACGACGGCTTCCTGACCGACGGCGTGATGATCGAGTGGTTGAAGTCGCACACCAACGTCATCTACCAGCCGCCGGTGGGCCACCAGGCCTACAGCGGCATCAACCCGTATGCGCTGGGCTTTGCGATGTACAGCGACATCAAGCGCATCTGCGAGAAGCCCGACGACGAAGACCGCGCCTGGTTCCCCGACATCGCCGGCAAGCCCTGGCTGCCGACGCTGCACGACGCCATGCGCAACTTCAAGGACGAGAGCTTCATCGGCCAGTACCTCAGCCCGAAGCTGATGCGTGAACTTCGCCTGTTCGCCATCACCGACGACGAGAAGCAGAGCGAGCTGGAAGTGAGCGCCATCCACGACGACGCCGGCTACAAGCGCGTGCGCGAGGCGCTGTCACATCAATACGACCTGGGCTCGCGTGAACCGAACATCCAGGTCTGGAACGTCAACCTGCGCGGTGACCGCAGCCTCACGCTGCGCCACTTCCAGCACAACGACCGCCCGCTGCACGACAGCGGGCAGGAAGTGCTGAAACACGTGGCGCGGCTGTGGGGCTTCGGCGTGCAGCTGGAAAGCACGAACGCCAAAGGTGATGTGACCAAGCGCTGGAGCGTGCCGGCACCTCCGCAAACCTGAACTGCGGTGCAGTGCGGTGCGGGGTGGCGCTCAGCTCTCGATCTTGACGTTGCCTTCCTTCACCACCCGCGCCCACTTGGCCTGTTCACTGGCAATGAACTGCGCGAACTTCTCGCGCGAGCCACCGCCGTCTTCGGCGCCATAGGTGTCCAGCTGGGCCATCACGTCGGGCATGGCCAGCACGGTGTTGACGTCGCGGTTGATCTTGTCGGCGATCGCCGCCGGCAACTTGCCCGGCCCGGCCAGGCCGTACCAGGTGGTGGCTTCGAAGCCGTCGAAGCCCTGCTCCTGCATGGTCGGCACCGTGGGGTGACCTTTGGCGCGCTTGCCGCGCGTCTGCGCAATCGCCACCACCTTGCCGCTCTTCACGTGCGGCGTGGCCGCGGTCATGGTTTCGAAGCAGTACTGGATCTGGCCGCCCATCAGGTCGGTCAGCAACGGGCCGCTGCCCTTGTAAGGCACGTGGATGGCGTCGACCTGGGCCTGCACCTTGAACATTTCCAGCGCCAGGTGCTGGGCCGAGCCCGGGCCGGCCGAGCCGAAGGCGATCTTGCCGGGTTCGGCCTTGCACAAGGCCACCACGTCCTTGACGCTCTTGCTCGGCGCGCCGGGGTGGGCGATGAGCAGGTTGGGCGTCACGCCCACCAGGCACACGGGCACGAAGTCGCGCTCCACGCTGTAGCGCAGCTTGGTGGGCTGCAGAGCCGGGCCGAGGGCATGGCTGTTGATGTGCGCCATCAGCAGCGTATTGCCGTCGCTGGGCTGCTGCGCCACGTATTCCGCGGCCAACAGGCCGGCGGCGCCGGCCTTGTTCTCGACGATGACCTGCTGGCTCCACATCTGCGTGAGCTTGGTGCCCACCACGCGGGCCAGCGCGTCGGTGCCGCCGCCGGGCGGGAAGCCGACGATGATGCGCACTGGGCCGGTGGGCCATGGCGCCTGTGCCCAGGCGGCCGGCGCGGCAAGGGTGGCGGCCGCGGCCTGGATGAGGTGTCGTCTTTGCATCGTGTGGTCTCCGTCGATGTTCTTGGGCCTGTTCGGTGTCACGCCCGGTGTTCCGAGAAATGATCCATCAGCGCGTGCACGCCGCTGCCCGCCAGCTTCACGCCGGCCAGTTTCAGCCCCATCTCGCAGCCGGCCACCGTGGCCACCAGCGTGAGGTCGTTGCTGTCGCCCAGGTGGCCGATGCGGAACATGCGACCCTTCACCTTGCCCAGCCCCGTGCCCAGAGACAGGTCGAAGCGCTCGTGGATCAGCTTGCGCACGGCATCGGCATCAACGCCAGCGGGCGTGATGACGCCGGTGAGCACCGGCGAGTAGACCGCCGGGTCGGCGCACTGGATGGGCAAACCCCAGGCGTGCACGGCCGCACGCACGCCGGCCGCCCAGCGCTGATGGCGCGCGAAGACCACGTCCAGTCCCTGCGCCAGCAGCATCTGCAGCGCCTCGTGCAGGCCATACAGCAGGTTGGTGCTGGGCGTGTAGGGCCAGTAGCCGGATCTGTTCATCTCGACGATCTCGTCCCAGGCCCAGAAGCTCTTGGGCAGCTTCGCGGCTTTGCTGACCTCCAGGGCCCGTGGCGACAGCGCGTTGAAGCTGATGCCCGGCGGCAGCATCAGGCCCTTCTGCGAGCCGCTGATGGCCACGTCCACGCCCCATTCGTCGTGGCGGTAGTCGGCGCTGGCCAGGCCCGAAATGGTGTCGACCATCAGCAGCGCCGGGTGGCGCGCAGCATCGATGGCGCGGCGCACCGCAGCAATGTCGCTGGTGACGCCCGTGGACGTTTCGTTGTGCACCACGCACACCGCCTTGATGCGGTGGCCGGCGTCCTGGCGCAGCCGTTCTTCGATCAGCCGCGCTGGGACACCGTGCCGCCAGCTCACAGGCAGGCCGGTTTCGGAGCAGATGCCGGGCTCGGCCAGGAACTCGGTTTCCAGGCCCAGGCGCCGCGCCATCTTCTGCCACAGCGCGGCGAACTGGCCGGTTTCGGCCATCAACACGAGGTCGCCCGCGCTCATGGTGTTGGCCAGCGCCGCTTCCCAGGCGCCGGTGCCCGAAGCCGGGTAGATGACCACCGGGTGCTGCGTCTTGAACACCTGCTGGATGCCGGCCAGCACGTTCAGACCCAGGACACCGAACTCGGGGCCGCGGTGGTCGATGGTGGGCAGGCTCATCGCGCGCAGGATGCGGTCCGGAACCGGGCTGGGCCCGGGGATCTGCAGGAAATGGCGGCCGGTGGGGTGCTGGTTCAGGGTGAGCATGGCAATGTCCTTCCAGAGGGCGAGTTTTGCATGCAAACTGCGGCGGCGATCTCTGGAATACCCGGATTGCCCACATTGGGTACGTCGACTGTTTGCATGCAAAATGCGCAACCATGGCAGACATCATCGAACTCGGCAGTGGCGGCCTGCACGAACAGGCGGCGGCGCGCTTGCGCACCATGCTGGTCGAAGGCCGCATCGCGCCCGGCGCCAAGCTCAACGAACGCGAGCTGGCGGAGGCATTGCGCATCTCGCGCACACCGCTGCGCGAGGCCATCAAGATGCTGGCCACCGAAGGCCTGGTCGACCTGCTGCCCAACCGCGGCGCGGTGGCCGTGCGGCTGACCGAGGCCGACGTGATGCACAGCTTCGAGCTGCTGGCCGAACTGGAAGGCCTGGCCGGCGAGCTGGCCGCGGTGCGCATCGCCGATGCGGCGCGCACCGAGTTGCGCGCCAAGCACTTCGAAATGCTGGCCTGCCATGCGCGCGGTGACCTGTCGGGCTACTACCGGTTGAACGCGCTCATCCACGCCGGCATCAACGCCGCCGCCGCCAACCCGGTGCTGGCCGGCACCTACGCGAAGGTCAATGCGCGCGTGCAGTCGCTGCGCTTTCGCACCAACCAGAACGACGCCAAGTGGCAGCGCGCCGTGGTCCAGCACACGCAGATGCTCGAAGCGCTGGACGCCCGCGACGGCAGCGCCTTGCGCGCGGTCTTGAAGCGCCACCTGCTGGACAAGCGCGACACCGTGCTGGAGTTGATGCGCACCGGGCAGCTGCCGCAGCAGCAGCAGGCATGAACCTCGCCGAGCACCCGCACACGCGGCTACCGCCCAACGAGCTCTGCGCAGACCTCGCCAAGCGCCTGCGCGCCCAGACACAGGGCGAGGTGCTCTTCGACACCGCCTCGCGTGGCCGCTATGCCACCGACGCGTCGATCTACCAGATCATGCCCATCGGCGTGTTCGTACCGAAGACGCCCGATGACGTAGCCAGTGCGATCGCCATCGCACGCGAACTGAAGGTGCCCGTGCTGCCGCGCGGCGGCGGCACCAGCCAGTGCGGGCAGACCACGGGTGCGGCGCTGGTCATCGACTGCAGCAAGCACCTGCGCCGCGTGCTCGACGTGGATTTGGTCGGCCGCACCGCCATCGTCGAGCCCGGCCTCGTGCTGGACCACCTGAACGCGCAGCTGAAGGCGCACGGCCTGTGGTTTCCGGTCGACGTGTCCACCAGCGCGCAGGCCACGCTGGGTGGCATGGCCGGCAACAACAGCTGTGGCAGCCGCAGCATCGCCTACGGCAACATGGTGCACAACGTGAGTGGTGTAGAGGCCTGGTTGGCCGACGGCACGCTCGTGGACTTCGGCCCTGTGGCTTCGGCCCGCCGCGGTGCGGTGGACATCGCCGCCTTCGTGCGCGGCCTGGCCGAGACCTACCGCGCCGAGATCGAAGCCAACTGGCCGAAGGTGTTGCGCCGCGTGGCTGGCTACAACCTCGACATCTTTCACCCGCAGAGCGAGCTGCCCTACACCGCCGACGGCAGCGTGAACCTGGCGCATCTGCTGGTGGGCAGCGAAGGCACCTTGGCCTTCACCAAGACGCTGACGCTGCAGCTGACGGACCTGCCGCGCGGCAAGGTCCTGGGCGTCGTCAACTTCACGAGCTTCCACAAGGCCATGGACTCGGCCCAGCACATCGTCAAGCTGGGGCCGACGGCGGTGGAACTGGTCGACCGCACGATGGTCGAGCTGGCGCTGACGAATCCGGCCTTCAGGCCGACGATGCAGACGGCCTTGATCGCCAAGGACGGCGTCAACCCCGAAGCCATCCTGCTTGTCGAGTTCGCCGGCCCCGACCGATCCGCTCTGCTGCAGAAGCTGCGCGACCTGGTGGCGCTGATGGGCGACCTGGGCCTGCCGGGCAGCGTCGTCGAGATGCCTGACGAAACACCGCAGAAGGCGCTGTGGGAAGTGCGCAAGGCGGGCCTCAACATCATGATGAGCCTGAAGGGCGACGGCAAGCCGGTGAGCTTCATCGAGGACTGCGCCGTGCCGCTGCAGCACCTGGCCGAGTACACCGATGCGCTGACCGAGGTCTTCGCGCGCCACGGCACGCGCGGCACCTGGTACGCGCATGCCAGCGTGGGCACGCTGCATGTGCGGCCCATCCTCGACATGCGCGTGGGCGGCGCCGCGAAGATGCGCGCCATCGCCGAAGAGGCTGCCCCGCTGGTGCGCAGGTTCAAGGGTGCCTACAGCGGCGAGCATGGCGACGGCCTGTGCCGCGGCGAGTGGATCGAATGGCAGTTCGGGCCGAAGCTGAACGACGCCTTCCGCGCCATCAAGCGCGAGCTCGACCCTTTGAGCCTGTTCAACCCCGGCAAGATCATCGACCCGCCGCAGATGGACGACGGCACGCTGTTCCGCTTTCCGCCAGCGTCAGCGCCGAAGCCTTACCGAAGAATTGCACTGACACCGGTGCTCGACTGGTCGGCCTGGAACGTCAAGGCCGACCCGGTCACCGAACAGACCACGGCCCCCGGCACTGGCGGCGACAGCACTGGCGGCCTGGCCATGGCCGTGGAGATGTGCAACAACAACGGCCACTGCCGCAAGTTCGATGCCGGCACCATGTGCCCGAGCTACCGCGTCACGCGCGACGAAATGCACCTCACGCGCGGCCGCGCCAACACGCTGCGGCTGGCACTCAGCGGCCAGCTCGGGCCCGACGCCTTCACCGGCGACGAGGTCGCAGCGGCGATGGACCTGTGCGTCGGCTGCAAGGGCTGCAAGCGCGACTGCCCCACCGGCGTGGACATGGCGCGCATGAAGATCGAGTTCACGGCGCAGTTCAAGAAACGGCATGGCCACACGCTGAAGGACAGGCTGCTGGCCGGCCTGCCAGCGCAGCTGCACCGCGGCGCGCTGCTGGGCCCGCTGGTCAAGCTGCGCAATGCCTCGCCGCTGCTGCGCCGCCTGGGCGAACGCTGGCTGGGTCTGTCGGCGCGGCGCGCGCTGCCGCTGTTCCGCAGCGACACCTTCTGGCGTGGCGCTGCCACCGTGCCCTTTGTGTCGCAGGAAGAAGCACTTGCCGCCGCGCGCGCCGGGCAGAAGGTGGCCGTGCTCTTCGTCGACAGCTTCAACGGCGGCTTCGAGACAGAAAACGCCATCGCCGCCGCGCGTGTGCTGCAGGCCGGCGGCTACCGCCTGCACACGGTGCACAAGGCCGGCGGCCACCACTGCTGCGGGCGCACGCACCTGGCGGCGGGCATGGTGGACGAGGCCAAGGCCAGCCTGTCGGCGCTGCTCGACGCGCTGCTGCCGCTGGCACAGGCCGGCATCGCAGTCGTGGGTCTGGAGCCTTCCTGCCTGCTGACGCTGCGCGACGAGGCGCTGGCGCTGGGCCTGGGCGAGAAGGCGCAGACGGTCGCCGGGCAGGCGCTGCTGTTCGAGGAGTTCATCGCGCGCGAAGCGCGAGCCGGCCGGTACAGCGTCGCCTTCAAGCCGCTGAACCAGCCGCTACTCGTGCACGGCCACTGCCACCAGAAGGCCTTCGGCGCCGTGAGCCCCATCCTCGACGTGCTGAAGCTCATTCCCGGCGCCCAGCCCGAGCTCATCGAAAGTTCGTGCTGCGGCATGGCCGGCAGCTTCGGCTACGAGGCCGCGCACATCGACGTCTCGATGTTGATGGCCGAAGCCGCGCTGCTGCCCGCCATCCGCCGCCAGCCCGATGCCGTGGTCGTGGCCGACGGCACCAGCTGCCGGCACCAGATCGCCGATGGCGCGCAGCGCCCGGCGCTGCATGCGGCGCGCTTGCTGGCTTCACTGCTGTAAGAGGCGCCGCTGGACGGCCTGCTGCCCGGGGCCGGGAACGCTTGATTCGAGATCGCCACGCATGGCCTCGGAACGGCCCCCAACCATCGGGAGCCCGAGACCTGCCGTGCCGTGCCGCCCGTCGGCGGCTCACTTCGTGGGCCTTGCGAGCGAGCCGAAGATGGTGAAGGCAGCCCGCACACGGTCGGCAATCGGGTAGCTGCGGTTGGCCAGCATGACGATGCCGATGCGCTGTTGCGGCACGAACGCCACATAGGCACCGAAACCGGCTGTGGAGCCCGTCTTGTTGAAGAGGCGGGGCCCGGCCAGCGGCACGCTGACGGGCAGGGCCGGGTTGGGCTCGAAGAGGGTGGTGGTCGAATTGCCCTTGAGCAGGGTCTTCAGCGAGACCGGGTACGCGTACTGCTCCCATCCCAGCCCTTGCACCATGCCACCGACGACAAAGTGGCCCTCATGGGTTGCTTCGACCGCACGCCGCAGCGGCTCGTCCAGGCTGCTGGTGTCCAAATTGAGTTGCACAAAGCGGATCATGTCTTCGGCCGTCGACTTCACGCCATAGGCTTGCGCGTCGAACACGCCGGGGTTCACCCGCACGGGCCTGTTGTCCTGGGTGTAGCCCCAGGCGTAGTCGGCCATGGCGCTCTGTGGAACGCGGATGTAGGTGTGCCTCAGGCCCAGCCTGGGCAGAAGCTCTGCTTCCACCGCATCAGCGAACTCACGTTGCAGGGCCAGGGCAGTGAGGTGTCCGAAAAGCCCGATGCTGGGGTTGGAGTAGCGGCGCTGTACGCCGGGCTTTGCATCGGGCTGCCAATCCTCAAAGTATCGAACCATGAGCCGCTCATCGGACACCTGGGCAGGAAACTGCAGCGGCAGTCCACCCGCGGTGTAGGTACCGAGGTTGAGCAGGGTTGCCTTGTCGATCGGCCTGCCTCTGAGCTGAGGCATGTACTGGCTCGGCCGATCAGCCAGTGACAGTTTGCCGAGGGCCTGCGCATACAGGCCCAGTGTGGCGGTGAACGCCTTGCTCACCGACCCGAGCTCGAAAAGGGTCGCCTCGTCGACCGGTTTGTTCGTCTCGCGGGACGCCACGCCATAGTTGAAGAAGAAGGCCCGACCCTCCACCGTGACGGCGACAGCCAAGCCCGGGACCTTGTGTTCAGCCAGGATCGGCTGAACCGCCGCATCGACCAGCTCACGCATCTTGGCAAGGTCGGGGACAGCCACTGCCGGCAAAGGCGTGAGGAAGGCCGCAAGCAACATGGCCGCGTGCCTGGTGCGGCGTTTCAGGCCACTGATCAACGTGCCGTCAAGCCGGCGCGGGGACGAAAACGTGAGGGTCATCGCAGGTTCCCCATGACACATGGACGTTTGGTGAACCGATCTGTGCCGTGCTGCGTGGTCGGTGCCCATGCACGGCTGACTGAAGCGCAGACCGCAACGGGCCGGCTACATCGTGAACACCTTGCCCGGGTTCATGATGTTCTTCGGGTCCAGCGCGCGCTTGATGCTGCGCATCATGGCCACCGCCGGCGCGCCGGCTTCTTCCAGCAGGTAGCCCATCTTGTGCAGGCCGATGCCGTGCTCGCCAGTGCAGGTGCCTTCCAGCCGCAGCGCGCGCTGCACCATCTTCACGTTGAGCGCTTCCACCGCCGCGGTTTCACGCGGGTCGTTCGGGTCCATCAGATAGCTCAGGTGGAAGTTGCCATCGCCCACGTGGCCGACGATCCAGTAAGGGATGCCCGAGGCTTCGGCTTCGATCACGCTGTCGTTGATGCTCTCGGCCAGGCGTGAGATGGGCACGCAGGTGTCGCTGCTCTGGCAGCGGCAGCCGGGGCGCGTCTGCAGCGCTGCGAAGTAGCTCTGGTGGCGCGCCGTCCACAGCTTCGTGCGCTCTTCCGGCGTGCTGGCCCACTGGAAGGCTTCGCCGCCGTGCTCGCCAGCCAGGGCCTGCACCGTCTCGGCCTGTTCCTTCACGCTGGCCTCGCTGCCGTGGAATTCCATCAGCAGCATGGGCAGCTCGCGCAGGCTCAGCTTGCTGTGCTTGTTGACGGCGTGGATGGCGTTGGCGTCCAGCAGTTCGCAGCGGGCAATCGGCACGCCCATCTGGATGATGAGGATGGCCGTCTGCACCGCGGCGTCGATGGTCGGGAAGTGGCACACCGCGGCGCTCACCGCCTCGGGCAGCGGGTAGAGCTTCAGCGTCACCTCGGTCATCACGCCCAGCGTGCCTTCGCTGCCCACGAACAGGCGCGTCAGGTCGTAGCCGGCGCTGCTCTTCTTGGCGCGCGTGCCGGTGTGCATGAGCTCGCCGCTGGCGGTGATCACGGTGAAACCGAGCACGTTCTCGCGCATGGTGCCGTAGCGCACGGCGTTGGTCCCGCTGGCCCGCGTGGCCGCCATGCCGCCCAGGCTGGCGTTGGCGCCGGGGTCGATGGGGAAGAAGAGGCCGCTGCTCCGGATCTCGCGGTTGAGTTGTTCGCGCGTGACGCCGGCTTCCACCGTCACCGTCAGGTCTTCGGCGTTCACGCGCACGATGCGGTTCATGCGGCTCAGGTCGATGCTGATGCCGCCCTGCACCGCGAGCAGGTGGCCTTCCAGCGACGAGCCCACGCCGTAGGGGATGACGGGCACCGCATGTTCTGCGGCCAGGGTCACGGCATGTGCCACTTCTTCTGTGCTCTCGCAGAACACCACCGCCTCAGGCGGCGCGGCGTCGTAGACGCTCTCGCCGCGGCCGTGTTGATCGCGCACCGCGGCAGCGGTGCTGCAGCGTTCACCAAAGCGCTGGCGCAATGCGTCGAGCATGGACGCGGGCATGGGGCGGAGTTCGATGCGCGGCACCACGTGGTCGGGCAGGGGGGCGTTCATGGGGTGTCTCCTGGGCGACGCAGCGCCAGAGGTCCATCGTAGGCCAGTCCTACGCCAGCGGTTGCTGATAGTTGAC
>JANNFE010000348.1:0-14439 GCA_031379415.1 Betaproteobacteria bacterium
CAGCAAAGCGCTCATTCCAGGAACCGGGCGAAACCGGCCACCGGCTCGCGCTCGGTCACCAGCGTGTTCTCCGCCGCCGACGGATCGGCATGGCCCAGCGACATGCCGCAGACCACGGTCTGTTCCTCGCTCAGTGCCAGGTGGCGAGCGATGATGCGGTGGAACTGCGTGAAGGCGGCCTGCGGACAGGTGTGCAGCCCACGGGCGCGTGCGGCGACCATGATGTTCTGCAGGAACATGCCGTAGTCCAGCCAGCTGCCCTGCTGCATGATCTTGTCGATGGTGAAGATCAGGCCCACCGGCGCGTCGAAGAAGGCGTAGTTGCGAGCGTGCTGCTCGTGCATGCGCGCCTTGTCGGCTTTGCCGATACCGAGCAGCGCGTAGAGGTCCCAACCCACCTTGCGACGGCGGTCGAAGTAGGGGCTGCGCCATTCCGTGGGGTAGTAGGCATAGGGCTCGACGTGCGTCGCACGCACCACCGGGTCGTCGTAGGCGGCGCGGATGTCGGCCGACAGCGCCGTCTTCGCCGCCCCTGTCAGCACGTGCACCTGCCAGGGCTGCGTGTTGGTGCCCGAAGGCGCACGCGCGGCCACGGCGAGGATGTCCTCGATGGTCTGGCGCGCCACCGGCGTGGGCAGGAAGCCGCGCACCGACATGCGCGAGCTGATGGCCGCGTCGACGGCGGCGGTGGTGTCTGCGGTGATGGTCATCAGGCGGTCTGCAGAGGTGCGAGCGCGGCGAGCAGCGCAGCGGGCAAGGGCACGGGCCGCCGCGTGCCGCGGTCGACATAGACGTGGGTGAAATGGCCGAGCGCAGCGCATGACGCGGCGTCGTCGGCGAACAGGCCGATCTGATACATCACGCTGCTGTGGCCGCGGTGCGCCACGCGCAGGCCGGCGTGCACGGTCTGCGGGAAGGCGATGCTCTCGAAGTAGTGGCAGCGTGTCTCCACCACCAGGCCGATCACCGCGCCGGCATGGATGTCCAGCGCGCCGGCCTGGATCAGGTAGCGGTTCACGGCCGTGTCGAACCAGCTGTAGTGCACGACGTTGTTGACGTGACCGTAGACGTCGTTGTCCATCCAGCGGGTGCCGATGGTCTCGAAGTGCGAAAAGTGCGTGCGGGGCAGCGGCTCGGGCCTGTCACTCATGCCGCACATTCTTCCATCCCGCGCCAGGCCTTCCATGAGGCGTAGCCCTCTTCCAGCGTGCGGCGCTGGATGGCCACCGTGGTGTCCAGATCGCGGCCGTAGCCGCCGGCCATCGACAAGGCCACCGGGATGCGGCGCTGGCGCAAGGCGGCCAGCACGCGCCGGTCGCGCTCAGCCAGGCCGGCGGTGGTGAGCTTCAAGCGGCCCAGGCGGTCGTTTTCGTGCGGGTCGGCACCGGCCAGGTAAAAGGCCAGCCCGGGCGGGCCGTCGGCGTGGTGAGCCCAGGCCTGCGCCAGCGCGGTGTCCAGCGCCGCCAGGTAGTCGGCGTCGGCGCAGCCGTCAGGCAGCTCGACGTCCAGATCGCTGGCCTCCTTGCGGAACGGGAAGTTCTTGGCGCCATGCAGCGACAGCGTGAACACCGTCGGGTCGTCGCCGAAGATCGCCGCCGTGCCATTGCCCTGATGCACGTCGAGGTCGATGACGATGACCCGCAGCAACGCGCGGTGGTGGCGGTGCCATTCGGCCTGCATCAGCCGCGCCGCCACCGCCACATCGTTGAACACGCAATAGCCCGAGCCCTTGTGTGCATAGGCGTGGTGCGTGCCGCCGGCCAGGTTCGCCGCCACGCCTTCGCGGTCGAACAGCGCCGTGCGCGCCGCGGCGATGGTGGCGCCCACGGAGCGCCGCGAACGTTCCACCATGCGCTCGCTCCACGGGAAGCCGATCTCTCGCTGCTGCGCCGCCGTGATGGTGCCGCCGGCTACGCTGGCGATCCAGGCCGGCTCGTGTGCCAGCGCCAGCTGGCCATCGCTGGCCGCTTCAGCCTCGGTGACACGGATTCCGGGCAGGCTGGCTTCGGCCGCCTCGCGCAGCAGCCGGTACTTGGACATGGGGAAGCTGTGCCCCGGTGGCAGGGGCAGCACGAAGTGGTCGGAGTGGAAGGCGCGCACGGCTGCGGATTCTAGAAAGCTCCACCTAGAATGTTGCGGTGCAGCAAAAAGTGCTTGCATCCTCCGTTCGGCTGTCTATACTTCAGTTCATGTTGCAGCGCAGCAAAGTAGTTCGGACCCCGGTCCGTGAGGCGCAGCAAGATTCCTGAACCTCAACCTGAACGGAGCCACACCATGACCACCACTTTCACCGCCGACCAACTCGTCGCCGCCCAGAAGGCCAACCTCGAAACCCTGTTCGGCCTGACCCAGAAGGCGTTCGAAGGCGTCGAGAAGCTCGTCGAACTGAACCTGCAAGTTGCCAAGACCACGCTGACCGAAGTTGCCGATACCGCCATGGCCGCCATGTCGGTGAAGGACGCGCAAGAGCTGCTGAACCTGCAAGCCAGCCTGCTTCAGCCGGCCGCCGAAAAGGCCGCCTCCTACAGCCGCCACGTGTATGACATCGTCGCCGGCACCAACGCCGAAGTGACCAAGGCCGCCGAAGCCACCCTGGCCGACGGCCAGAAGAAGATGTTGGCCCTGGTGGACAGCGCGGTGAAGAACGCCCCCGCCGGCACCGAAAGCGCCGTGGCGCTGGTGAAGTCGGCCGTCGCCGCCGCCAACAACGCCTACGAAAGCGTCAACAAGGCCGCCAAGCAAGCTTCAGAAGTGGCCGAAGCCAACTTCACGGCGATGACCAACCAGGCCGTCAAGGCCGCCCAGACCACCACCAAGGGCCGCAAGGCTGCTTGAGGCGGAAGGCGCGGCGGAACTTTCTCGCCGCCACCCCGTCTACGCCAGTGCCCGGGGTTCGGCCCCGGGCCTCTCGTGTGGAAGTCAGTTTTCGGGCCCGGTGTCAAAACCGGGCCCTTTTCTTTGTTGTGCCGGCCTGTGCCGCGCTCAGTGCCTCAGTGCATCAGCGCCACGATGCGCGCCTTGATGTCGGGCAGCAGCTTCAGCGCCGCCTCGCGCCCGGCCTGCAGGGCGCGCAACCGCGCCGTGAAGTCGGCGCTGGACACACCGGTCAGCGTGGGCCGCAGCACGATGTCGGCGTCACGCAGCTCGAACTGGTTGATGCTGCGGCCCATGATGGCGAAGGTCTGCAGCAGCATCTTCATCACGTCGCCGGTGGCATTACCGTCGGGCGGCGAGGAGATGTCCACCGCGATCACCAGCTCGGCGCCCATCTGGCGCGCAAAGCGCACCGGCACGGGCGACACCAGGCCGCCGTGGACATATTCGCGTGTGCCGATCTTCACTGGCTGAAATACCGCCGGCACCGCGCTGCTGGCGCGCACGGCCGAGCCTGTGTCGCCGCGCTGGAAGAGGATGGCCGCACCGCTGTCCAGGTCGGTCGCCACGATGCCCAGCGGCAGGCGCATCTGCTCGATGGTGCGGCCGCCAGTCTGCTCGCGCACGTAGCGCGCCAGCGCCTCGCCGCGGATGAGCCCGCGCGTGGGGAAGGCCCAGTCGGTGATGCCGCCCTCGTCCATGGTCTGGGCCAGCGTACCCATCTCCTGCCCGCTCTTGCCGGAGGCATAGAGCGCCGCCACCAGGCTGCCGGCCGAGGTGCCCACCACGAGGTCAGGCCTGATGCCCGCCTCTTCCAGCACCTGGATGACGCCGATGTGCGCAAATCCGCGCGCCGCGCCGCCACCCAGGGCCAGGCCGATGCGCGGTGGCTTCAGCACCACAGGCGGCGCTGGTTCCACCACGGGCGGTGGGACGAGCACGGGCGCCGTGGGAGCAGGTGCCGGTGGTGCGGTCTGGCAGGCCGCCAGTACCAGCGCCAATATCAGCAGGACCGTCAGACCGGCCAGCCGACTCAGGGTTTGCAAGCTCATATGGCCAATTGTCCCGGAAGGCCGCAGGCTTAAGGCTCATTCAATCCCGGCATAAGCACGACACTATTCTGTAGTTCCCTGCGATAAGCCGGCCGCCTAGAGTCGGCGCCCATGTACCGCTATACCGAATTCGACCGCCACTTCGTGCGCGCCCGCGCCGCGCAGTACCGCGACCAGCTGCTGCGCAACCTGGCTGGCGAACTGGGCGACGAGGAGTTCCGCCCGCTGCGCCTGCAGAACGGCTGGTACGTGCAGCGCCACGCGCCCATGCTGCGCGTGGCCGTGCCCTACGGCGAGCTGAGCAGCCGCCAGTTGCGCCAGCTGGCGCGCATCGCACGCGATTTCGACCTGCAGGATGCCGGCCAGCCGGCCGAACGCGGTGCGACCGTTGGAGGTTTTGGCCACTTCACCACGCGCCAGAACCTGCAGTTCAACTGGATCCCGCTGTCGCGCAGCGCCGACGTGATGGACCTGCTGGCCGATGTCGACATGCACGGCATCCAGACCAGCGGCAACTGCATTCGCAACATCACCACCGATGCACTGGCCGGCATTGCACCCGACGAAGAAGTCGACCCGCGGCCGTACTGCGAGATCCTGCGCCAGTGGAGCACGCTGCACCCCGAGTTCGCCTTCCTGCCGCGCAAGTTCAAGATCGCCGTCACCGGTGCGCGCGAAGACCGCGCCGCCACCGACTGGCACGACATCGGCTTGAAGCTGCGCCGCAACGCGGCCGGCGAGGTGGGCTTCCGTGTCGCCGTGGGTGGCGGCATGGGGCGCACGCCGGTCATCGCCACGCTGGTGAATGAGTTCGTGCCCTGGCAGCAGATCCTCGTCTTCATCGAGGCCGTCGTGCGCGTCTACAACCTGCACGGCCGGCGCGACAACATGTACAAGGCGCGCATCAAGATCCTGGTCAAGGCCGAGGGGCAGAAGTTCGTCGACGACGTGAATGCCGAGTTTGCGGCGCTGATGGCCGACCCGGCCACGCCGCTCATCCCGCAGGCCGAATTCGACCGTGTCGCGGCCAGCTTCCTGCCGCCCCCGGTGCGCGTGGCCGCGGCCGAGCCGAAGTCGCCGGCCGACCCGCTGCCCGCCTTCGAGCGCTGGCTGCAGCGCAACGTGCATGCACACCGCCTGCCGGGCTACCGCGCGGTGACGCTGTCGCTCAAGCGCGCTGGGCTGCCGCCGGGCGACGTGACGGCCGAGCAGATGGACCGTGCCGCCGAGCTGGCCGACCGCTACAGCGCCGGCGAATTGCGCGTCACGCACGACCAGAACCTGCTGCTGCCCTGGGTGCCGGCGGGCCAGCTGCGCGCGCTGTGGCTGGCGGCGCGCGAGGAAGGATTTGCCACCCCGAACATCGGCCTGCTCACCGACATGATCGCCTGCCCCGGCGGCGACCTGTGCGCGCTGGCCAACGCACGCAGCATCCCCATCGCCGCGGCCATCACCGAACGCTTCGACGACCTGGACGAGCTGCACGACATCGGCGACATCGACCTGCACATCAGCGGCTGCATCAACAGCTGCGGCCACCACCACAGCGGGCACATCGGCATTCTCGGCGTCGACAAGGACGGCAAGGAGTGGTACCAGGTCAGCGTGGCCGGCAGCGACGGCAGCACGCTCAGCGGCGGCTCCACGCCGGGCAAGGTGATCGGCCCTTCCTTCGCGGCCGACGAGGTGCCCGACGTCATCGAAGCCGTGATCGCCACCTACCTGCGCGAACGCAGCAGCAGCGCCGAGCACTTCATCGACACCGCGAAACGCCTGGGCGCCCTGCCCTTCCGCCAGGCGGCCGACGCCGTGCGCCGCGCCACCGCCACGGCGGCATGATGAAGGAGACCGGGATGCAATTCATTCCTTCGTCCGGACCGCTGCCGCCCGACGCGCTGGCCCTGGACAACACCGCCGACGTGCTGGTGCGTGCCGACGAGGTGCGCCGTCACGCGACGGTGCTGCTGCACTTCCCGAAGTGGACCGACGGCCGCGCCTATTCACAGGCCGTGCTGCTGCGCGGCCGGCTGCGCTACCCGGGTGAGATCGTCGCCACCGGCGACGTTATGGCCGACATGCTGCCGCTGCTGCGCCGCTGCGGCTTCACCGGCGTGCAGCTGCGCGCCGACCAGAAGCTGGAATCTGCGCAGCGCGCCCTGGGCTTCTTCGACACCCACTACCAGACCGTGCCGCCGGAACGCGAGGCCGCATCATGAGCAGTGCGATCGAACTGCACGCCCGCCAGACCCCGGGTTACGAACAGCGCGTGGTAAACGCGCTGGGCGTGCTGCAGGCCGCGGCCGAGCGCCACAGCGGCCACATCGTCTTCACCACCAGCCTGGGCGCCGAAGACATGGTGGTCACCGACCTCATCGCGCGCCACGGCCTGCCCATCGCGCTGGCCACCTTGCAGACCGGCAAGCTGCATGCGCAGACCCTGGATCTGATTCCCCGCATCGAGGAACAGTATGGCTTGCAGGTCGAGCAATGGACACCTGTGCAGGAACAGCTGCTGCAGTTCGTCGGCCGCCACGGTGAACTCGCCATGCGGCAGAGCGTTGACCTGCGCAAGGCCTGCTGCGCGCTGCGCAAGCTGGAACCGCTGTCACGCGCGCTCGCCGGCCGTACCGCCTGGGTGACTGGGCTGCGCCGCGAACAGAGCGGCGCGCGCGCCGAAGTGCCCTTCACCAGCTTGGATGAGAACGGCCGCGAGAAGGTCGCGCCCCTGGCCGACTGGAGCTGGCACGACGTGTGGCACTACATTCGCAGCCACGACGTACCGTACAACGAACTGCATGACCAGTTCTTCCCCAGCATCGGCTGCGAGCCCTGCACGCGCGCCGTGGCGCTGGGCGAGGACTTCCGTGCTGGAAGGTGGTGGTGGGAGAACGAGAACGCCAAGGAATGCGGCCTGCATCAACACGCGGAAAGCCTGACGCCCCTGCGCAGCAAGGAGACCGCATGAACGCGCCCGCATCGCTGGAGCATCTGCTCCCCGGGCTGGACCACCAGCATCTCGACGCTCTGGAGGAAGAAGCCATCTTCATCCTGCGCGAGGTGGCGGCCAGCTTCGAGCGCCCAGCCCTGCTGTTCAGCGGCGGCAAGGATTCCTGCGTGGTGTTGCGGCTGGCCGAGAAGGCCTTCAAGCAGCACCTCAGCGGGCAAGACTTCGCCGGCCGCCTGCCTTTCCCGCTGCTGCACGTCGACACCGGGCACAACTTCCCCGAAGTCATCACCTTCCGCGACCAGCGTGTGGCCGAGATGGGCGAGCGCCTGCTCGTCGGCAGCGTCGAAGACAGCATCCGCCGCGGCACCGTGCGCCTGGCGCACCCGCTCGAATCGCGCAATGGCCACCAGACGGTGGCGCTGCTGGAAGCCATCGAGGAACACCGCTTCGACTGCCTGATCGGCGGCGCGCGGCGCGACGAGGAAAAGGCGCGCGCCAAGGAGCGCATCTTCAGCCACCGCGACAGCTTCGGCCAATGGCAGCCCAAGGAGCAGCGGCCCGAACTCTGGACGCTGTTCAACACACGCATCCGCCCCGGCGAGCATTTCCGCGCCTTCCCCATCAGCAACTGGACCGAGCTCGACGTGTGGCTCTACCTGGCGCGTGAACGCATCCCGCTCCCTGGCCTGTACTACAGCCACCCGCGTGAGGTGGTGCGCAAGAAGGGCCTGCTGGTGCCAGTGACCGATGTGACGCCGCCCGAGACCGGCGACGTGGTGGAGGTACTGCCCGTGCGCTTCCGCACCGTGGGCGACATGACCTGCACCTGCCCGGTGGAAAGCGATGCGGCAAACGCGACGGAGATCGTGGCCGAGACGCTGACCGTGACCATCAGCGAACGTGGCGCCACGCGCATGGACGACCGCACCAGCGACGCTTCGATGGAGCGGCGCAAGAAGGAGGGCTACTTCTGATGAGCGCCCTGCCCCAGGCACCCCAACACAAAGCGCTGCGCTTCCTCACCGCCGGCAGCGTGGACGACGGCAAGAGCACGCTCATCGGCCGCCTGCTCTTCGACAGCCGCGCCATCCTGGCCGACCAGCTGGACCATCTGCACGCCCGTGCGGCCGGTGCGCCCATCGACCTGAGCCTGCTCACCGACGGCCTGGAAGCCGAACGCGAGCAGGGCATCACCATCGACGTGGCCTACCGCTACTTCGCCACGCCGTCGCGCAAGTTCATCATCGCCGACGCGCCGGGCCATGAGCAGTACACGCGCAACATGGTCACCGCCGCGGCGGGCAGCGACGCTGCCGTGGTGCTGGTGGACATCACCAAGCTCGACACCACGTCAGAGCTGGTGAAGCTGCTGCCGCAGACGCGCCGACACACGCTGCTGGCGCAGCTGCTGCGCGTGCCGAGCATCGTGTTTGCCGTCAACAAGCTCGACGCCGTGGCCGAGCCCGGCCCGGCCTTCGCGGCCGTCTCGCAGGCGCTGCAGGCCTTTGCCATGGAGGCCGGCATTGAAATCGCCGGCATCGTGCCGGTGTCGGCGCTGCGCGGCGACAACGTCACCGAAGCGCTGAACGTCGACTGGTACGCCGGCCCCAGCCTGCTGCAACTGCTGGAGCAACTGCCGACGACGCAGGAACTCACGAGCGCACCCTACAGCGAGCCCGTGCAGTACGTGGCGCGCGACGGTGACGGCACCGGCACGCAACCGCGCGTGCTGTGGGGCCGCATCGCCCAGGGCGGCGTGCGCGTGGGCGACGAGCTGCAGGTCTTCCCCAGTGGTGAACGCGCGCTGGTGGCCGAATTGCGCCGCGCCGGCAGCGTGGTGCCGGCAGCCGAAGCCGGGCAATCGGCCGGTGTCGTGCTGGACCGCCAGCTCGACGTCTCGCGCGGCGACTGGCTGGCCACGCCGGGCACGCTGGCATCGGTGCGCCGCTTCAGCGCCACGCTGGCCTGGCTGGACACCGAAGCCGCTACCGTCGGCCGCAAGTACTGGGTGCGCCATGGCAACCGCTGGGTGCAGGCGCGGCTGGCCGAGATCACGCACCGTCTCGACATCCACACGCTGCAGCCCGTGGACTCGCACAACCTCGCCGTTAACGAGATCGGTGAAGTGATCTTCGAGCTGCAGCAGCCGCTGCCGCTGGCACCCTACGCCAGCAATCGCATCGGCGGCGCCATGATCGTGGTCGACCCGGCCAGCCACCGCACCAGCGGTGCGCTGCTGGTGCGAGGCGCCGTGGAAAGAACATGAGAGCAGCCGGCCGCGTGGTCTTCATCGGCGCCGGCCCGGGGGCTGCCGACTTGATCACCGTGCGCGGCGCACGCCGGCTGGCCGAGGCCGATGTCGTGCTCTTCGACGCGCTGACCGACCCCGCTCTGCGCGAGCTGGCGCCACGGGCAAAGTGGGTCAACGTTGGCAAGCGCGGCTTCTGCGACAGTACCGGACAGGCCACCATCGACGCCCTGCTCGTGCGCTACGCGCGGGAGCATCGCACCGTGGTGCGACTGAAGGGCGGCGACCCCAGCGTCTTCGGCCGTCTGGAAGAAGAGCTGCAGGCGCTGGCCGCAGCCGGCATCGCCTGCGAGGTGGTGCCCGGCGTCACCGCAGCCATCGCAGCCGCCGCACACACGCAACGCCCGCTCACGCGCCGCGGCAACGGCCGGAGCGTGAGCCTGACCACGGCGATGACCCAGCATGGCCGCCTGCAGGCCGGCCGCCACGCCGACACCGAGGTCTTCTACATGGCCGGCCGCCAGCTCGGCGCACTGGCGCGCGCGCTGCGAGATGCCGGCTGGCCCGCCGACACGCCAGTCTGCGTGGTGTCGCGCGCCGGCTGCCCCGATGCGCTGAGCAGCGAGCACTGCATCACCGAGCTGGGTGCAGCGGCCGTGCTGCACGCCGGCCGGCCGGCCGACGGTGGTGACAGTGGGCGCAGGCGCCCGCGTGGTGGCCGCCGTGCCGCCGCGCCTTACCCTTGCGTCAGAGCAAGCCCGGGCCGCGGCCCTCGCAACGTAAAATCGGGTTCCGGTGCGGGTGATGGCATGTTGATGACATGCCCCGCGAACCCCTCGTCCCTTCCACCCGAAGTCTCTCCATGACCCACGTCGTTCTCGAATCGTGCATCCGCTGCAAGTACACCGACTGCGTCGACGTCTGTCCCGTCGACTGCTTTCGCGAAGGCCCGAACATGCTCGTCATCGACCCCGACGAGTGCATCGACTGCGCGGTGTGCATCCCCGAATGCCCGGTGAACGCCATCCTGCCTGAGGAAGACGTGCCCACCGAGCAGCTGAAGTTCATCAAGCTCAACGCCGACCTGTCGCGCAACTGGCCCAGCATCACCAAGCGCAAGGCGCCGCCGCCCGATGCCGACGAGTGGAAAGACCGCAAGGACAAGTTGGGCGAGTTGGCCAGGTAGGCCCGCCGCCGTGATCGAGACCGATGCCGTCATCGTGGGTGCCGGCCCGGTGGGCCTGTTCCAGGTCTTCGAACTGGGCCTGCTCGAGATCAAGTGCCACATCGTCGACAGCCTGGCCGAACCCGGCGGCCAGTGCATCGAGCTCTATCCCGACAAGCCCATCTACGACATCCCGGCCGTGCCCGTGTGCAGCGGCCGCGAGCTGACGCAGCGCCTGCTGCAGCAGATCAAGCCCTTCGGTGCCACGTTCCACCTGGACCAGGAGGTCACGCTGGTGGCCAGACAGGCCGACGGCCGCTTCTTCGTCGCAACCTCCAAGGGCACGCGTTTCCTGACGAAGACCATATTCGTCGCCGGCGGCGTCGGCTCCTTTCAGCCGCGCACGCTGAAGGTCGACGGGCTGGAGAAGTTCCACGGCACGCAACTGCACTACCGCGTGCACGACCCGGCCAGCTTGGCCGGCAAGAACCTTGTCATCGTCGGCGGCGGTGACTCGGCGCTGGACTGGGCCTTGAACTTCGCCACCGAAGGCCCGAACCGGGCCGGGAGCGTGATCCTTCTGCACCGTCGCGACGACTTCCGCGGCGCGCCGGCCAGCGTGGCGCGCATGCGCGCGATGTGCGAGGCCTTCGAGATGCAACTGATCATCGGCCAGGTCACTGGCTTCGAGGAAGCCGATGGCCGCCTCACCAAGCTGCGGGTCACCGGCAGCGACGGCGTCACGCGCCAGCTGCCGCTGGACATGCTGCTGGTCTTCTTCGGCCTCAGCCCCAAGCTCGGCCCCATCGCCGATTGGGGCCTGGACGTGGAACGCAAGCAGGTGATGGTCGACACCGAGAAGTTCGAAAGCAGCACGCCGGGCATCTTCGCGGTGGGCGACATCAACACCTACCCGGGCAAGAAGAAGCTCATCCTCTGCGGCTTCCACGAGGCCACGCTCGCGGCCTTCGGCGCGGCGCCTTACGTCTTTCCGGACAAGCCCATCCTGCTGCAGTACACCACCACGAGCCCCAAGCTGCACAAGGTGCTGGGCGTGGCGGCGCCGGTCTCCGACTGAAGGCTGCGCAGCAAAGCCGTATCATCCGATTCGCCACGCGTGCAGACGCGAGGCACTTCGCTAGGGGTGTTGGCCCGCCGCAAGGCACCGGCCGACTGAGACAGTCCCTTTGAACCTGATTGAGGTAATCCTCGCGCAGGGAAGCCGTCTTGATGTATCGGGCCCGCCCTGGGCCGCCGAGCGTTCGAGCCCGCAGACCTGCCATCACCTGCAAGGAACAGGATGGCAACGCATCGTTTTCACATCGCCCGCATCGCGGCGGCAGCCTGGTGCTGCGTCAGCGCAACCCTTGCCCTGGCGCAAGGCAGCGCGCCCACCGTGACCATCACCGGCCGCGCCATGGGCGGCAACCCGGCCAGCGTGGCCGGCTTCGGCGACACGCCGCTCAATCGCCTGCCGATGCAAGCCAGCGTGTACGGCTTGCAGCAGCTGGCCGACAGCGGCGTGCAGTCCATCGCCGGCCTGACCGTGCTGGACGCCAGCGTCGGCGACGCCTACAACGCCGAGGGCTACTGGAGCATCGTCAGCGTGCGCGGCTACACGCTGGACAACCGCTTCAACTTCCGCCGCGACGGCCTGCCCATCAACGCCGAGACGGCCATCGCACTGGACAACAAGGAACGCGTGGAGGTGCTGAAGGGCATCAGCGGCATGCAGGCCGGCACCAGCGCGCCGGGTGGGGTGGTCAACCTGGTGACCAAGCGCGCGAACAGCACGGTACGCCACGTGCGCCTGGAGGCACGCCAGAGTGGCAGCCTGCTGGCCGCCGTGGACATCGGCGAACGCCTGACGCCCGATGGCCGCTTCGGCCTGCGCTTGAATGCCGCCGCCGAGCGCTTGGACCCCCGCGTGCGTAACACCAAGGGTGAGCGGTGGATGTTCGCGCTGGCCGGCGACGCCCAGCTCACGCCCGACACCCTGCTGCAGACCGAAGTGGAGAGCAGCCATCAGCGCCAGCCCAGCGGGGCCGGCTACAGCATGCTGGGCGACAGCGTGCCCAGCGCGCGCAGCATCGACCCCAGACGCAACCTGAACGACCAGCCCTGGCGCCAGCCCGTGGTGCTGGACGGTCAGACCTTGTCGCTGCGCTTGCAGCAGCGGATCAGCGAGCACTGGTCCTTCAGCGCCCATGCGATGCAGCAGCGCCTGAACAGCGACGACGGTACCGCCTTCCCCTATGGTGTCTACGACCCCGCCACCTACGACTGCCCCGACTGGTGCGACCGCTTTGCACCCGATGGCAGCTTCACCTACTGGGAGTACGTCAGCAACAACGAGCGCCGCACCAGCCGTGCGCTGCAACTGGCCGTGCAGGGCAAGGCCAGCACGGGCAGCGTCACGCACGAGCTGGAACTGGGCGTGCTGATCACGCGTTATGACGGCCGCTTCGAGGACCAGATCTTCGACATCGCCGGTACCGGCCAGATCGACGGCAGCCTCAGCACGGGCCCGTCCTTCGGCGGCCTGGATGCCAACACCAACCGCGACGAGCGCAGCACCGAGCTCTTCGCGCGCGACACGGTGCGCCTGGCCTCGGGCTGGCAGCTGTGGGCTGGCGTGCGCCACACGCGGCTGCAACGCGACAGCGCACGCACGAGCCCGGCTGCAGACGGCCTGCGCGCGACGAGTTACGACCAGAGCTTCAGCGCACCCTGGCTGGGCCTGAGCCACGAGCTCGCGCCCAGGACCATCGCCTACGCCAGCTGGGGCCAAGGCCTGGAGTCCGACGTCGCACCCAACCGCGCGCGCTATACCAACCGCGGCCAGCCGCTGCCCGCGCTGAAGAGCCGCCAATTCGAGGCCGGCGTGAAGCACGAGGGCGATGAATTCGAAGCCGGCATCGCCTACTTCGACATCGACCGCCCGCAGGCCGTGGACGTCGGCGACTGCGGCGCTGCCGACACCTGCACGCGCCTGATCGATGGCAGCGCCTGGCACCGCGGGCTGGAAGCCAACGCGACGCTGCGCCAGGCGCAATGGACCTGGCAGGCCAGCGCGATGTGGCTGCACGCCGAGCGCCGCGGTGCCGCGGTGCAGGCCGACGCCAACGGCCGCCGCCCGGTCAACGTGCCGCAGGCCACGCTGCGCCTGGGCACCGAGTACCGTGTCGGCGCCCTGCCCGGCCTGGCCCTGCAAGCCAGGCTGGCCGCCGAAGGCAACCGCATCGTGCTGCCTTATGGCCCCGAAGTGCGCATCCCCGGCTGGAGCCGCATCGACCTGGGCGCGCGCTGGCGCCAGACCGTGGGCGCGCAGACCTGGGTCTGGCGTGTCGGCGTCAACAACGCCACCGACCGTCGCGCCTGGAAGGAGTCGCCCTACCAGTTCGGGCATGCGTACTTGTACCCGCTCACACCCCGCACCTGGCGTGCGTCGCTGCAGCTTGGCTTCTAGGGCACCTGCGGACCCAGGCTATACTCACAGGCTGTATTCCCCGATAGCTCAGTCGGTAGAGCGCCGGACTGTTAATCCGTAGGTCCCTGGTTCGAGCCCAGGTCGGGGAGCCAAGAAATGCAAGGGTCAGCAGGTTAGCGCCTGCTGACTTTTTTGCTTTCTAGGGTTGGCTGGTGCCAGTCTGGTGCCAGTTTTGCGGTAGTTGAATCCGCAGCGGTTCAAGTGGCAACGACTGTTGTTGTGGCACAACCTCCTGTGCGGGTTGGCACATGCTCGCTCAGGCATGGCTCATAGAGTGAGCCACTGCCTGGGTCGGCTGAACTTTCTTGCTGATCAGGTGCCGTTGAGTGCGGCCTGCCGATCGGATAGTGTGGTTCGCCGGTCATTCGGCACTTGTCCATTGACGGGCGGAGTCGTTGCTACCGAGGTCGGACGTCTGCTGCCGGGTGGCAGGTCGAGGGGCTCTTGACGACCCGTTGCAGTCGGTCGCGTTGCTCCTAAGCGGTCCTCGACAACTCGCATAGTCCGGGTTGGAAGGCACCGCAGAGGTGGCGCCGATTTTCTAGGCACTGCGATAAGTGGACACTCTGCGACACGAGACCGGGCGAAGAGCCCGAGAGAGCAGGATGACCATGAGCAGAAGAGCAAGACGGAATCACTCACCGACGTTCAAGGCCAAAGTGG
>JANNFE010000367.1:0-9786 GCA_031379415.1 Betaproteobacteria bacterium
CCGCGGGCGAACTGGTGCGCACCGAGGACGTGGCCGTCAACGCACTGAAGACCAAGCCGCCGGCGCGCTACACCGAAGCCACGCTGCTGTCGGCGATGGAAGGCGCGGGCAAGCTGATCGAGGACGAGGAACTGCGCGACGCGATGAAGGAAAAGGGCCTGGGCACGCCGGCCACGCGTGCGCAGACCATCGAAGGCCTGATCGCCGAGAAGTACATGCACCGCGACGGCCGCGAGCTGGTGCCCACCGCCAAGGCCTTCCAGCTCATGACGCTGCTGCGCGGCCTGGCCATCGAGGACCTGACGCGCCCCGACCTCACCGGCAACTGGGAATACCAGCTGGCCGAGATGGAGCACGGCCGGCTGAGCCGCGACGCCTTCATGGCCGAGATCGCCAAGATGGCCGAGCGCATCGTCAAGAAGGCCAAGGAGTACGACCGCGACACCATCCCGGGCGACTACGCCACGCTCGCCGTGCCCTGCCCCAACTGCGGCGGCGTGGTGAAGGAGAACTACCGCCGCTTTGCCTGCACCGGCAGCACCGGGTCTGAGGAAGGCTGCGGCTTCTCCATCACCAAGATCCCCGCCGGCCGCGCCTTCGAAACCGTGGAGGCCGAAAGCCTGATCCGCGACAAGAAGATCGGCCCGCTGGAAGGCTTCCGCAGCAAGGCCGGCTGGCCCTTCACGGCCGAGATCAGGATTGCCTACGACGAGGAGATCAGCAACTGGAAGCTGGAGTTCGACTTCGGCGACGACGCCAAGCAGGGTGAAGGCGACGGCGAGCCGGTGGACTTCAGCGGCCAGGACAGCCTGGGCGCCTGTCCCAAATGCAAGGGCCACGTCTACGAGCACGGCAGCAACTACCTGTGCGAACACGCCGTGGGCGCGCACGTCACCTGCGACTTCAAGACCGGCAAGATCATCCTGCAGCAGCCGGTGCCGCGTGAGGAAGTCACCAAGCTGCTGAGCACCGGCAAGACCAGCCTGCTGGAGAACTTCGTCAGCAACAAGACGCGGCGCAAGTTCAAGGCCTTCCTGGCCTGGGACGCCAAGGAAGGCAAGGTCGGCTTCGAGTTCGAGCCCCGCGCCCCCCGCGTACCGGCCAAGAAAGGCACCGCGAAAAAGGCAGTGGCCTGAGCCTGGCGTGCATTGCGCACGGGGCTCCATACTTTCGGACGGCCTATCATTTCGGCCTGTCCGTGGCCATGGAGCTGTCCATGAAGCTTGTCAAACTCCGGCTCGCCGCCGGCCTGTGTTCAGTGCTGCTGTGCGCGGGGGTCCAGGCCTTCACCTTCGCCGTCAACGAAGGCGTGACCTACCGCGTCAGCAACGACGAGATCCGCGCCCGCTATGCGGCCATCGCCGGCGACCTGAGCAAGCTGCTCGGCAAGCCGGTGCGCGTGGAGCCCATCGGCGACTACCCGACGCTGCGCAAGGGCCTCACCGACAAGGCCTACGACGTGGCCCTGGTGCACCCGGCGCACATCTCCATCCTGGCCATGAAGAGCAGCGGCTACCAGCTGGTGGCAGTGACCAAGGGCTTCGAGAACTACCGCGCCGCGTTCATGGTGCGCGCCGACGCCAACATCGCCACGCTGACCGAGTTGCGCGGCCGCAAGCTCGGCGCGCCCGACGAGGACTCGATCACCAGCTGGATGGTGCGCGCCAGCATGCGCGACGCCCTGGGCGACGCCAGGGCCGTGAGCATGAGCTACACACGCTACCAGGACGCCGTGCCCTTCATGGTGGAACACACCTTCACGCAGGCCGGCGCCTCGGCATCCAACGCCATCGTCAAGGACTGGGAAGCCAAGGGCGGCAAGGTCATCTTTCGCAGCAAGCCGGTGCCCATCAAGCACCTCATCGCCAGCCCCGCGCTGAGCCCCGAGCAGGTGGACAAGCTGCGTGGCTACTTCACCACGCTGGACAGCACCGAAGCCGGGCGCAAGAAGCTGGAGCCGATCAAGGTCAAGGGCTACGCAGCCTACGACGGCGCGGCGCTGCTGACCCTGGGCACCTGGCTGGGGCTGTAGTCACGCGGGCCCTGCGGCTCGCCCGACGGCGATGACCGCCGCTGTCCTGGCCAAGCTGCTGGCCATGTTCGTGACCGTGGCGCTGGGCTGGATCGCCGGGCGCCAGCGCTGGCTGGGCCGGCCCGAAGACGGCGACCCGGCGCGCGTGCTCGGCAACGTGGCCTTCTACCTCTTCGTGCCGGCGCTGCTCTTCCGCACCACCGTGCGGCTGGACCTGGCCAACATGCCCTGGCGCACGCTGGCGGCCTTCTTCGTGCCGGCGCTGGCCATGATGTTCATGGTCTATGTCTGGCAGCGCCGCCGTGCCACCGCCGACGGCCCGGCTGCGCCCGCAGTACAGGCCATCAGCGCGGTGTTCGGCAATTCGGTGCAGGTGGGCATCCCCTTCGCGGCGGCCTTGTTCGGCGAGGCGGGGCTGGCCATCCACATCGCGCTGGTCAGCGTGCATGCGCTGGTACTGCTGTCGGTGCTGACGGCATTGGCCGAGCTGGACCTGGCGCGCGCCCGCCACGACGGCGCCCCGGCGCTGCGCCACACGCTGCTGCTGACGGCGCGCAACACCGTCATCCACCCCGTGGTGCTGCCGGTGGTGGCCGGGCTGCTGTGGAACCTCACCGGCCTCGGCCTCCACCCCATCGTCGACGAAGGCCTGGCCACGCTGGCCACCGCCGTGGTGCCGGTGTGCCTGGTGCTCATCGGCGTCACGCTCGCGGCCTATGGCGTGCGCGGGCGCGTGCGCGACGCTGTCGCGCTGTGCGTGTGGAAGCTGCTGGTGCTGCCGGCGCTGGTGCTGGTGACGGCGCGCTGGGGCTTCGGCCTGCAGGGCCTGCCGCTTGAAGTGTTGGTGGTGATGGCCTCGCTGCCGGCGGGCAGCAACGCGCTGATCTTTGCGCAGCGCTACGAGACGCTGCAGGCCGAGGTGACAGCCGCCATCGTGCTGTCCACCGTGGCCTTCGCGCTCACGGCGTCGCTGTGGCTGTGGGTGCTGAAGCTGCTGGCCGCCTGAAGACCATGGCGCCCAGCCCCCGCGAATCGGGGGCCACATCCACCCGGTAATGCATGACGGCCGGGCTCTGCCTCGTATCAAATAGATACAAGAGACGGCCCGGGGGGATCCAGCGCCCGCTGGACCGGCCGTCGCTCCGATGGAGTACAGGCGTGCGTTGTAAGAACAAGAGATCGCACCCGCGAGGCGCGATCCGCGCCACGGCCACGGCCGTGGCCGTCGTGGTGTTGGGGGCGCTGACCGGCCCGGCGCTGGCCCAGGCGGGCGCAGCGACAGCGGCCCCGGCGCCCACGGTGAACGTGACCCGCTTCGAGGTGCAGGGCAACACCCTGCTGGCCGCCGACGTGCTGGCCGAGCGCCTGGCCGCCTACACCGGCAGCGCCACATTGGAGCGCCTGCGCGCCGCCGCCGCGGCCGTCCAGGACCTGTACCGCCGCGCCGGCTGGGGTGGCGTGGTGGTCTTCCTGCCCGAGCAGGACCTGCAGGGCGGCCTGGTGCGCATCCGCGTCATCGAAGGCAAGCTGGCCCGCGTCGACATCACCGAAAACCGCCAGTTCAGCGCCGACAACGTCCGCGCCAGCCTGCCTTCGCTGGTGCCGGGCGTCACGCCCGCGGTGCGGCGCATCGACGCCGAAATCCAGCTTGCCAACGAGAACCCGGCCAAGAGCGTGCAGGTGCTGCTGCAGCCGGGTGACACACCCGGCAGCATCGTCGCCGCGGTCAAGGTGCAGGAGCAGCCGGTGCAGCGCTTCAACGCGCGGCTGGACAACACCGGCGGCACCACCATCGGCCGCTGGCGCGCGGCTTTGGGCTGGCAGCACGCCAACGTGGCCGGGCGCGACCATGTCTTCGCGGCCGAGTTCCAGACCGCGCCGCAGGAGCCTTCGGCCGTGAAGGTGTTCAGCGGCAGCTACCGCATGCCCTTGTACGGCCAGGCGATGTCGCTCGACGCCTACGGCGCCTGGTCCAACGTCGACGCCGGCAAGGTGGGCAGCGCGGCCGGCGACCTGCAGTTCAGCGGCCGCGGCACCATCGGCGGCCTGCGCCTGAGCGCCTACCTGCCACGCCTGGGCAACACCGACCAGCGCCTGCTCGCCGGTCTGGAGTGGCGCGACTACAAGAACAGCTGCGCCATCGACGGCCTGCCGCAGGGCGCCTGCGGTGCCGCTGGCGCCAGCGTCAGCGTGCAGCCGGTGAGCCTGAGCTACACCGCGCAGGCGGCGGGTGAGTGGCGCTGGGGCCTCAGCGTCGGCCTGCACCACAACCTGGGCCTGGGTGGCCAGCATGCGGCGCAGGAAGACTTCGAGGCCGTGCGCACCGGCAGCAAGCGCCGCTACACGCTGCTGCGCGCGTCGGCCCAGCTGACGGTGCCGCTGGGCGAATGGGGCAGCGCGGCGGCCCGCCTGTCGGCGCAGGGCAGCGGCCAGCCGCTGGTGCCGGGCGAGATGTTCGGCATCGGCGGTGCGCAGTCGGTGCGCGGCTTCGAGGAGCGCGAGCTCAGCGGTGACTCCGGCGCCTCGATCAGCCTGGAGCTGCAGGGCCCGAACCTGGCCGACCCGGCCGGCCTGTTCAAGGGCGCGGATCTGCGCCTGCTGGCCTTTGCCGATGCCGGTGCGGTGAAGAACCGCCTGGACGCGCCCTGCCTGCAGGGCGCGTCCAGCTGCCACATGGGCGCGCTCGGCCTGGGCCTGCGCGCCAACTGGCCCGCGCTGGCGCTGCGCCTGGACCTGGCGCGCGCCATGAGCACCGGCACCACCACGGCCAAGGGCGACACGCGCGCCCATTTCAGCCTGCTCTACAACTTCTGACCGCCGGCCCTGCCCGCACGAGGCTTTCAAGATGCGCAGTCCCCGAACCCCCGCCGCCGCAGCGCGCCGTTCCAACCCGCGCCTGACGCCGCTGGCCCGCGCCGTGGCTGGCGCGTGGCTGCTGGCCAGCCCGCTGTGGCTGCAGGCCGCCCCGGCGCTGCCCAGCGGCCTGCAGGTGGTGGCCGGCCAGGCCAGCGTGGCCACGCAGGGCGCGCTGATGACGGTGCGCAACACGCCCGGGGCCATCCTGAACTGGCAAAGCTTTTCCATCGGCGCGGCCAACCAAGTGTGGTTCCAGCAAGCCGACGCCGCGAGCAAGGTGCTCAACCGCGTCACCGGCAAGGACCCGTCGCTCATCCTGGGACAGTTGGGCAGCAACGGCCAGGTCTGGCTGCTGAACCCGAACGGCGTGCTCTTCGGCGCCGGCGCGCGGGTGGACGTGGCCTCGCTGGTGACCAGCACGCTGCGCCTGAACGACAACGATTTCCTGGCTGGCCGCTACCGCTTCACGGCGCTGGACGGCGACGCCGGCCGCGTGCGCAACGAAGGCAGCCTGGCCACGAGCTTCGGCGGCCAGGTGCTGCTGCTGGCACCGCAGGTCGAAAACGCCGGCGAGATCAGCACGCCCGGCGGCCGCAGCACCCTGGCCGCGGCGCGCAGCGCCGAACTGGTGGACACCGGCCTGCCCAACCTGGCCGTGCGCATCACCGCGCCGGCCGGAGAAGCGCTGAACCTGGGCCGCCTGGTGGCCGACGGCGGTACCGTGGACATCTACGGCGCCATCGTCAACCAGCAGGGCGTGGTGCAGGCCGACACGCTGCGGCCCGACGCCAGCGGCCAGGTGGTGCTGCGCGCCGCCGACACGCTGACGCTGGGCAGCACCAGCCTGACGCGCGCCGCGGGCGGCCAGGTCGACCTGCTGGGCCAGCAGGTGGGCGTGGTGGGCCGCGCCGTGGTCGACGTGTCGGCAGCCACCGGCGGCGGTGGCATCCGCCTGGGCGGCGGCCTGATGGGCCGCGACGGCAGCGTGCCGAACGCGCGCGCCGTCTACCTGGGCCCCGAGGCCACGCTGCGCGCCGACGCCAGCGGCGAACATGGCGCGGGCGGCCGCATCGTGCTGTGGTCCGACGCCGCCACGCGCGCCTACGGCACGCTGAGCGCGCGCGGCGGCAGCCGCAGCGGCGACGGCGGCTTCATCGAGACCTCGGGCGGCTGGCTCGACGCCCGCCCGGCCAAGGTCGACCTGGCCGCGCGCGGCGGCCGCGCCGGCACCTGGCTGCTGGACCCCAACGACATCACCATCACCGACGCCGGGCCCGACACCAACATCGCCGGCGGCCCGGTCTTCACGAGCACCAACGACGCCTCCGTCCTCAGCACCGCCACCATCGCCGCGGCGCTGAACGCCGGCAACTCGGTCACGGTGGCCACCGCCAGCGCCGGCAGCAACCTGCAGGCCGGCGACATCGTGATGAACGGCGCCACGCTGAACGTCAACCCGGTGGCGGCGGTGAGCCTGAACCTGAACGCCAGCCGCGATGTCATCGTGCGCGGCAGCACCATCACGTCGGCTGGGCAGGCGCTGTCGCTGAACCTGGTATCGGCGGGCAGCGGCATCGGCGCGGTGGAGATCAGCAGTTCCAGTATCACCACGGCCGGCGGCAACCTCACGCTGCGTGGCGCGCAGTTGGTGGGGCTGCCGATCGCCGGCAGCGGCGCCATTGCCCAGATCCAGCCTGCGGTGGGCTACGTGGCGGCGCAGCAGCCGGTGGCCAGCCAGCTGCTGCAGCCCACGACTGGCGTGCATCTCAACGCCAGCCAGCTGAACCTGGGCAGCGGCAGCTTCTCGGCGCTGGGCGTGGGTGCCACGGCCGGTGTCAGCCAGGGCATCCGCATCACCGGCGCCAACATGCAGCTGACGGCCGGCTCGGCCACCTTGCGCGGCTGGGCCAGCAGCGGTGTGGCCGACGAAGGCGTGCTGATCAGCGGCAACAGCACCGACCTCACCACGACCGCCGGGCTCACCATCGTCGGCTACGGCCGCAGCACCGGCGTGCACCTGGGCCCGGGCGGCGCCAGGCTGGCGCTGCTGGCACCGGGCAACCCGAATGCCGTGCTGCAGGTCATCGGCGAGAGCACCGGCGGCGCCGGCGTGCTGGTGGAAGACGCCTCCCAGTCGGGCGGCCGCGGCACGCCCATCACGGTGGTCGGCGGCCGGCTGGCGCTGGGCGGCATCGCCAGCACCAACCAGCCCGGGCTGTGGGTGGACGCTGGCGGCTCGCTCGGCAGCCCGGTGCCGGCTGCACCGACGCTGGACATGGCCACGGCCAGCCAGCTGCAGCTCAACGGCCGCAGCAGCACCGGCAGCGGCATCGAGCTGACGCGCGTGCGCATTGCCGGGCCGCTGGCCGGCAACAGCACCATCACGGCGGCCACCGGCGCGCTGCGCCTGGAGCAGGTGGACCTGACCGGCGCCGGCGCGCTGAGCCTCGCGGGGCAATCGGTGAATGTCAGCTTCTCGTCGCTGGCCTCGGCCGGCGCGGCGCTGAACCTCGACTTCGCCACCGTGGGCGCCAGCCCGCAGGGCGTGAAGGTCGTCAACTCGCTGCTCGCCACGGGCGGCGGCGACGTGCGCTTCGGCGCCTTGCAGCAGGTGTGTTCGCCGGTGCTGGGCTGCAGCGCGGCGGGCACGCCGTGGCTGGAGACGGCCATTGCGATCAACAGCTCGAACGCCTGCTACGGCGCGCTGTGCCTGGAAGGCGCGACCATCGAAGCCGGCAATGGCCGTGTCTACGGCGGCGGTGCCGCACGGCCGACGGCGGCCGACACCAACGGCGTGACCATCGCCGACAGCATCATCCGCGCGCGTGAAATTTCGCTAGCCGGGCGCTCCGAAACGGGCAGCGGCATCGACGTCTTCGGCGTCAGTCTGCTGTCGGCCGGCAAGGTGCTGGAGCTGGACTCGCTCAGCTCACGCGACAACTTCACCGGCATGTCCATCGTGAACGGGCCGACGCTGCAGGTCATCGACCCAGCATCCGACGCTAGCTCGCGCATGGTGCTGAGCGCCACCGTGGTCGCCGGCCGGGCCCCGGCGCTGGACATCGGCGGCGGCGACGCCGGTACGGTGAACGAAACCACCATCGTCGTCAGCGGCGCCCGCCTGGAACTGAACGGCAGGATCGCCGCTACCGGGGCCTCGGCCGCGGGCATTGAGCTCACAGGCACCGCCGCAGCGCCCGGTGGCCTGATCTTCGACACCCTCGGCGCCACGGGCGTGACGATCAACGCCACCAACACGACGGCCGTGGGCGGCGCGCTACGGGCCTGGAACATGATCTTCTTCGGCCCCCAGGCCGACGCTGCCAGCCGCATCGACATCACCGCCCTGGGCGGGCTGACGGCGGGCGCGGCCAGCACCACCTTCGACAAGCTCATTCTCAGCAGCGCCGGCACCGTGCGCATGCTCACCGACGGCCTGGCCGTCACCAACAGCCGGCTGTCGGGCGACGCCGGCCTGGAACTGCTGACCAACACCGCGGCCGGCACGGCCTCGTCGGTGAGCGTGGTCTCTTCGATACTGGCTGCCGACGGCCCGGGTGCGCTGCTGCGCATCGGCGGCAACGCCGGCGCCGGCGCGGGCGTGCGCGGCGACAGCGGCCGCAACGCCGGCCAGGGCCTGACACTGACCGACAGCACGCTGCAGGCCCTGGGCGCCGGCGGCCGCATCGAGCTGCAGGCGTTCGGTGCCAACGCCGGCGGCAACGGCGTGGGCTTCACGCGCACGCCGCTGACGGCGGCTGCCATCGACATCACCGGCCTGGGCGTCGTCAACGGGCACGGCGTGGTGTCGGAAGACTTTGCAGGCGGCGCACTCAGCCGCCTGACGGCCAACGATCTGAGCATCGCCGGCACCTCGGCCAACGATCCGGCGGCGCCCAGCAAGGCTGGCATCCTGCTCGGCAACGGCTCGGCCATCACGCTGACCAGCCGCGGGGCGGCCCTGCTGGCCGGCGACAGCGTGGTGCTGGGCAGCGCGGTCGCCGCCGCCCAGGCCTTCCGCGCCGAAGGCGACGCGGCGACCTTCGCCGTCGGCGCCAGCGGCTCGATGCGGCTGATCAACAGCACGCTCGACTTCAGCGCCGGCGCCGGTACCAGCGTGTCCTTGCTGGCCGATCTCGACGCAGCACAAGGCGGCCGCGTGCGGGTGGATCGGTCCAGCATCCTGACCGGCGGCGGCCCGCTGGTGATGTCCGGCATGGGCGTGGTGCTGGCTGGCAACCCGTCGAACACCACGGTGCGTGAAGGCGGCTCCAGCATCCTCCTCTCTGCCTCAAACCTGGACACCCAGGCCGGCGATGTCGCCATCACCGGCCTGGGCATTGCCACCAGCCTGAGCTTCACCAACATCCGCGGCGCAGCCCTGACCTTGCAGAGCCAGGACAGCCTGCTCGTCGACAGCAGCACGTTCGCGGTCACCGGCGACCTGCGCGTGCTCGCCACCGGTCAGGCCTACGGCGACGCGCTGATTCGCGTCGACAACAGCAGCCTGAGTGCCGGTGGCCTGCTGCGGGTCGCGAGTTCGCAGGTCGTCGACGGCGTCGGCGTGCTGCTCGGCGATGCGGCCCTGCTCACCGGCCGCACGGTCAGCATCAGCGGCAGCGGCAACGGCTTTCCCGGCCTGAGCTTGGCCGACACCACCGGCAGTTCACGCGTCACGGCCACTGCCGGCGCCCTGCAGCTCGTCGGCAGCAGCGACGCCGGCGCGGGCATCGCCTTGCAAGGCGGCTGGGTCTTGCAGTCACCCACCACCATCGACATCGTCACCAGCAACACCCTGGCGCTGTCGGCCGCCGACGGACAACCCCGCTTCGACGCCGGCCAGAACTTCAGGCTGGCGGTCGTCGCGCCGCAGGGCCTGAGCCTGGGCAACGGCTCCG
>JANNFE010000391.1:0-6377 GCA_031379415.1 Betaproteobacteria bacterium
TCGCTGCGCAGCGCCGCGGCCACCTGGTCGGTGCTGATGCCCAGGGCCTCCATCGCCGCCGGCCGCAGGTTCACCTGCACCTGGCGTTCGACACCGCCGATCACCGTGACGGCGCCCACGCCGCGCACGTTCTCCAGCTTCTTCTGCAACACCTGGCTGGCCCAGGTCGTGAGGTCCTGCGGGCTGGTCTTGCCGTCGGTAGCCAGCACGGCGATGTTGAAGATGGGCTGCGCCGCAGGGTCGAAGCGCGAAATGCGCGGCTCCTTGACCTCGTCGCGCAGCAGCGGGCGGATGAGGGCCACCTTCTCACGCACGTCGTCGGCGGCTTTGCGGCCGTCGATGTCGAGGTTGAACTCGACGATGACGACCGAGGTGCCTTCGTAGGACCGCGAGGACAGCGTGTTGATGCCGGCCACGGTGTTGACGGCTTCCTCGATCTTCTTCGTGACCTCGGCCTCGACGATCTCAGGGCTGGCCCCGGGATAGTCCATGATCACCACGACGGTGGGGAAGTCGATGTTCGGGAACTGGTCCAGGCTCAAGCGCTGGTAGCTGAAAAGGCCCAGCACCACGAAGGCCAGCATCACCATCACGGCCATCACCGGGTTGTGGATGGAGACGCGCGTGAACCACATGGCCGTGCCCTAGCGTGCGGCCGCGGCGGCGCTGGCGCTGGGTGCCGGCACCCGCACCCGCGTGCCGGCACGCAAGGCGCCGACGGTGGCCCGCAGCACGGCCGTGCCGGGCTGCAGGCCTGCGGTGATTTCCACGGCGCTTTCGCGCCGGCCGTCGATGCTGACCTCGCCGCGCAGGCCCGTGCTGACCTGCCGCTGCACGGCCAGGCCGTTCTCCACCGCCAGCACATACGGCTGGGCCTGGTCCACGCGCAGCGCCGACAGCGGCACCACCAGCGCCGTCTTGGATTCGAGCTCGACGTTGGCGCGTGCAAACAGGCCCTGGCGCAGCCCGGCCGTGCTGCCCAGTTCCAGATAGGCCATGACCGAACGGGTGCCGGTCATGGCGCTGGGGTTGATGCGCACCACCTTCGCCGGCACCGGCGCGGCCAGGCCGTCGATCAGCACCGTCGCCGCCTGGCCCACGCGCAGCGCCAGCACGTCTTCGGGCGCCACCGCGGCTTCGAGTTCGATGCGCGAGAGGTCGACGATCTCCACCAGCCTGGTGTCCACACCCACGCGCTCACCCGGCTGCACCAGGCGCTGCGACACCAGGCCCGAGATGGGCGCACGGATCTCGCTGTCGGCCAGCGCCTTCTTCGCCAGTTCGGCGGCGGCGCGCGCGGCCTGCAGCGAGGCTTCGGCGCCCGTGCTGTTGCTGACCGAGGTGTCGAGCGCGTTGCGCGAGATGAAGCCCTGGTCCACCAGGGCCTGGTTGTTGCTGAGCGTGCGGCGCGCGATGTCCAGCTGCGCCTGGGCGGCGCCGGCCTGGTCTTCGGCCTGGCGCAGCTTCCACTGGAATTCGGTGGCGTCGAGCCTGCCGATGAGCTGGCCGGCCTGGACGCGGTCGCCCTCGCGCACGGTGAGGCTCTTCACCTCGGCCGCCACCTTGGCCTTCACGAAGGCGCTGTCCACGGCCTTGAGCCCACCCGACACGGCCAGCAGCGTGGCCAGCTCGGCGCGTTCGGCGCGCGCCAGGTCGCCTGGCGCCAGTTCGATGGCCGGCCGTGGCGCCGCAGCGCTGGCGGCGGCTGCGGCACCGGCGGTGTCGGCCTTGCGCGCCATCAGCAGCCGGCCGGCGCCCGACAGCACCACCACGGCTGCCACGCCACCAGCGATCCAGCGCATGCGCGGCGTCATGAGCGGCGCACTTCCAGGCCGTGCAGCACCAGGTTCAGGTGCGTCTTCAGCACCACCGCGGGGTCGATGTCGACACCGCTGTTGACGAGGCAGGCACCAAAGGAGAAGCGGCACAGCGCCATGAAGATCATCGGTGCCATGAGTGCGTGCGCCACCTCGTGCACCGGCAGGTTGCGGAACTCGCCGCGCGCCACGCCACGCTGCACGCAACCGCTGAACAAACGGTCGGCCGGCACGATCACTTCGTCGGTGTAGAACTGTGCCAGTTCAGGGAAGTTGCCCACCTCGGCCAGCACCACCTTGTGGATGCCCGCCGCCGGCGTGTTGCCCACGCGTTCCCACCAGGTGTTGACCAGCAGCGCCAGCAGTTCGGAACTGCTGCCTTCGAACTGCCCGGCGATCTCGGCGCCTTCGGCGATCAGGTTGCTCAGCGTCTGCCGCACCACGGCCTTGAAGAGCTCTTCTTTGCTGGGGTAGTAGAGGTAGAGCGTGCCCTTGCTGACACCGGCGCGCTGCGCCACCTCTTCGGAGCGCGTGGCCGCAAAGCCCTTTTCGACGAACAGCGCCAATGCCGCGTCCAGCAGTTCCTGCGGGCGTGCTTCCTTGCGGCGTTGGCGGGTGGTGTGTTCGGAGGGCTCGGACTGGGAGGGAAGCGGATGCATTTTACTGACTCATTGGTCAGTAATGTTATGCCTGCCCAGCGACCCGGTCAAGCCGCGCAGGCCGCAGCCGTGGTGCTGGCTATCATCCGCCGCTTTGTCGCCAGCCTGGAGCGCCCTGCTTGGACCCGATCCTCTTGCTCAAGGCCGCCATCATGGGCGTGGTGGAGGGTCTGACCGAGTTCCTGCCGATCTCGTCCACCGGGCACCTCATCCTGGCCGGATCCTTGCTCGACTTCACCGGCGAGACGGCCAAGGTCTTCGACGTCGCCATCCAGACCGGCGCCATGTTCGCCGTGGTGTGGGAGTACCGCGTGCGCCTGCTCGCCACGGTGCGCGGCATCAGCTTCGACCCGCTGGCCCAGCGCTTCGCGCGCAACGTGCTCGTCGCCTTCCTGCCGGCGGCCTTCTTCGGGCTGCTGTTCGGCAAGATGGTCAAGGCGCACCTGTTCAAGCCCGTGCCGGTGGCACTGGCCTTCATCGTCGGCGGGCTCATCATCCTGTGGGTGGAGCGCTGGCACCACAGGCGCTACGGCGCGCGCGACCTGGAAGGCACGCGCCGCGCGCGCGTGGAGACGGTGGACGACATGAGCATGCTCGACGCGCTGAAGGTCGGCCTGCTGCAGTGTCTGGCGCTGATCCCGGGCACGAGCCGCTCGGGCGCCACCATCATCGGCGCCATGACGCTGGGCTTCAGCCGGCGCTGCGCCACCGAGTTCAGTTTCTACCTGGGCATCCCCACGTTGATGGCCGCGGGTGCCTATTCGGTGTGGAAGGAGCGCCAGGCGCTGCACCTGCACGACCTGCCGATGTTCGCGGTGGGCCTGGTGGTGGCGTTCTTCAGCGCGCTGTTGTGCATCCGCTGGCTCATCCGCTACGTGTCCACGCATGACTTCACGGCCTTCGCCTGGTACCGCATCGTGTTTGGTGGCGTGGTGCTGCTCACCGCCTACACCGGGCTCGTCAGCTGGGCCGCCTGAACAGCAGGTCCCAAACCCCGTGGCCCAGATTCAGGCCACGCTGCTCGAACTTCGTCAGCGGGCGCCAGGGCGGGCGTGGCGCGTAGCCAGTCGCGGTGTTCAGCAGAGCGGGCTCGGCACACAGCACTTGCAGCATCTGTTCGGCGTAGTCCTGCCAGTCGGTGGCGCAATGCAGGTAGCCGCCGGGCGCCAGCCGCGTGGCCAGCTGGGCGACGAAGTCGGGCTGGATGAGCCGGCGCTTGTGGTGGCGCTTCTTGTGCCAGGGGTCAGGAAACCACACGTGCACGCCGGCCAGCGAGGCCGGAGCCACCATGTGTTGCAGAACCTCCACCGCGTCGTGTCTCAGGATGCGAATGTTGGTGAGTTCTTGTTCGCCGATGCGCTTGAGCAGCGCGCCGACGCCAGGAGCGTGCACCTCGATGCCGATGAAATCGGTGACCCGGGCAGCGGCGGCCACCTGGGCCGTGGCGTCGCCCATGCCGAAGCCGATCTCCAGCACGCGCGGCGCCGCGCGGCCGAAGACGGCTTCGAAGTCACAAGGCGTGGCCTGGTAGGGCAGCACGAAGCGCGGCCCCAGTTCGGCCAGCGCACGCTGCTGGCCGGGGCCCAGGCGCCCGGCCCGCAGCACGAAGCTGCGGATGCGGGCCGGGGCTGCGTCGGGTTCGGGTGGAGCGCTCACTGAAGTACCTTCGTGCTACGCACTCCGGCATTCGCCCTTGGGGCGGCCCGGCGTGCTCATCGGCGCCGCACGGTAACAGCAGGCTGTGTCGCCAACCGCACAGATGTGCACCTGCGCACACGCTAGCATCGCAGCGTGCACCTACCCCGTCTGGAGAATTTCATGAGCCTGATCCGCCGCGCCTTTGCCCACCTGTTGGCCGCCTCCCTCGTCTTCAGCGGGCTGGCCCAGGCCGCCCCGGCCATGCTCATCAGCACCGAGCAGGCAGCCACGGCGCTGCAGGCCTTGCCGCCCACCGAGACCCATGTGCGCCTGCACGCCGCGCTGGACCGCGCCGACCTCGCCAGCGCGCTGCAGGCCCGTGGCGTGTCGGCCGAGCAGCTGCGCGCGCGCATCAACGCGCTGACCGATGTCGAAGCAACACAGCTGCTGGCGCAGATCGATGAAGCCCCGGCCGGTGGCGACATCCTGGGCATCATCTTCACTGTCTTCATCATCCTGCTCGTCACCGACATCCTGGGCCTGACCAAGGTCTTCCCCTTCACGCGCTCTGTGCGTTGACCTTGCGCGGCGCCGCGCTCGTCGCGGCTTGTTTCACCCTGGTGGGTTGCGCCGTCTTCGGCGACCCGCCGCAGACCACGGCGCTGCTGGCCCAGGCACCGGCTGACCTGCCCCGCCAGGCCGAGCGCACCCAGGTGCCCTTCTTTCCGCAGACGCGCTACCACTGCGGCCCTGCGGCGCTGGCCACGGCGCTGGCCGACGTGGGCCTGGCGGCCGACCCGCAGGCCCTGGGCGAGGCGGTGTTCCTGCCGGCGCGTGAAGGCAGCCTGCAGATCGAGATGCTGGGCGGCGCCCGCCGACAGGGCGCGGTGGCAACACGCCTGCCGGGTGAATTGAGTGCACTGCTGCAGGAAGTGACCGCCGGCCATGCCGTGGTGATCCTGCAGAACCTGGGGCTGGAGATGGCCCCGCGCTGGCACTACGCCGTGCTGGTGGGTTACGACCTCTCAACGCGCGAAGTGGTGCTGCGCAGCGGCACCGTCGAGCGCGAGCGTTTGCCCTTGCGCACCTTCGAGTTCACCTGGGCGCGCGGCGGCCATTGGGCCATCACCGTGCTGCCGCCGGGCCGCCTGCCGGCCACCGCGCGCGAAGGCGATGCGGTGGAGGCCGCTGTCGGCTTCGAGCGCGCCGCACCGCCGGCCCAGGCCGCGCTGGCCTATCGCGCCCTGCTGCAGCGCTGGCCGGGCAACCTGCTGGCCGGTATCGGGCTCGGCAATGCGCTGCACGGCAGCGGCGATGCCGTCGGCGCTGCCGCGGCGTTCCAAGATGTCGCCCAGCGCCACGACAGCGCCGTGGCCTGGATCAACCTGGCGCGCATCCACCACAGCCGGGGCCAGGCGGCCGCTGCCACGCAGGCGGCCACGCGCGCCGTGCAGCGCGCCGCGCAGGCCGAGCCCGCGTGGCTGACCGCCGCGCGCAGCACGCTGGCCGAGGTGTCGGCCGCCGCCGCGCCGCATACACTGCCTTGATGACGCCTCCCGCACCCTGCTCGATGGCAACGCTGCCGCGCCGCCTGTGGCTGGCCGGCGCCGCGGGCGCGCTGCTTGCCAGTTGCGCCGGTTGCGCCGGCTGGGCCTCGGGTTCACCGCTGAAGGCCAGCGTCGTGGGCCTGACGCCGCTGCCCGGCGAGGGCATCGAGCTGCGCTTCATGGTCAAGCTGCGGCTGCAGAACGCGGGCGACGCCGCCATCGACTTCGACGGCGTCTCACTCGAACTCGATCTGCGCGGCATGTCCTTCGCCAGCGGCGTGAGCCCGCAGAAGGGCTCCGTGCCGCGCTTCGGTGAAGTGCTGCTGAGCGTGCCGGTGTCGATCCCTGCCGTGGCGATGCTGCGCCAGGCGCTGTCGCTCACGCGTGACAGCAACAGCCCCACGCTGCGCATCGCCTACGCGGCGCGCGGCCGGCTGGGTGGCGGCCTCGTCGGCGGGCAGCGCTTCGAAAGCAGCGGCGAGATCGACTGGCCGCCGGCACCCTAGTCTTACTGTGTCAATAAAATCAACGTACTATACGCACTTCTTCATTCTTCACGTGAGGAACGATGGATACGAGCGAGCGCTTTGATCGGTTTCTTGATCACGTGGCCGAAGGGCTGGGGCATTCGGACCGCAACGCAGGGCTGAGGGGCTATTGCACGGGTCTGATGCTGCCGCTGTCGCGCAAGAGTGTCGAGCCAATGGCAGCGCGGG
>JANNFE010000002.1:0-11418 GCA_031379415.1 Betaproteobacteria bacterium
GAGCGCGAGGTCGACGACATCTGCGGCGAGCTCGGCATCACCGCCAACAACTGCGGCGTCATGCTCTACCGCGCGCGCATGCAGCTGCGCGAATGCCTGGGCCGCGGCTGGTTCGAGCGCGCGCGATGAAGCTGATGCTCGACTGCAAGGAGGTCTCGCGCCTGCTCAGCGAAAGGCTCGATCAGACGCTGCCGCCGGCCGAGCGCGCGCGCATGCGGCTGCACCTGGTGATGTGCGAGACCTGCCGCAATGTCGACGAGCAGATGGATTTCCTGCGCCGCGCGATGCGCGAGCTCGGCCGCCAGGACGAGCCGCCGACGAAGTGAGTCGCAGGTTAGCGTCTGCCCAGCAGGCCGCCGAGCATGCCGTCAAGGTCACCCAGCCCGGCCTGCTGGGCCAGGCTGCCCAGGTCGCCGGCGTCGCCCTGCGGTAGCTGGCCGTCGGGGGTCAGCTTGTCCACCACGTGGGGCAGCATCTGCGACAGCTGGCCCAGCGCGTCCTGCGGGTTCAGCCCCATCTGCCGCGCGAAGCCGGCGATGGCGTCTTCACCGAGCACACCGCCCAGCTGCTCGGGCGCGATGGGCTGGTTCTGGCCGGTGCCGACCCACGAGTTCATGATGTCACCCAGCCCGCCTTGCTGGAACTTCTCCACCAGCCCGCCCAGCCCGCCGCCGCCCTGCTGACCGCCTTGTTGGGCGAGCATGCCGATGATGGCGGCGATGAGCGTACCCTGGCCGCCGCGGCCGGCAGGCTGCTGTGGCTGACCGAGGGCGCCGATGACGGTGTCGAGCAGGCTCATGAGTAACTCCAGTGCAGGGTGTGGCGACAGGCGCGACTGTGCCTGAGAACGATGACCGATCAACCAGCCTTCAGGCCGGCAGGACCAGCAGGCTCAGCGCTGCCAGCAAGGCCAGCGGCGCGGTGTCGGCGCGCAGCACGCGCGGGCCCAGGGCCACGGGCAGGAAGCCGGCGGCGCGCGCGGCGGCTTCTTCCTCGGGCGCCAGGCCGCCTTCGGGGCCGCTGAGCGTCACGATGCGGGCGTGGCCGGCGGCCAGCACGGGCATGGGCTGCGCGTCGGGCTGCAGGCTGAGCAGCAGGCGGCGGCCGCCGGGCGCCCGGGGCAGCCAGTCGGCCAGGTCCAGCACCGGCGCCACCACCGGCACGCGCGTGCGGCCGCACTGTTCACAGGCCGCTACGGCGATGGCCTGCCAATGGCTGCGTTTGCGCTCGGCGCGTTCGCCGTGCAGGCGCAACACCGAACGCGCGGTGTGCAGTGGCTGGATGGCGGCCACGCCCAGTTCGGTGGCCTTTTCCACCAGCGTGTCCATGCGGTCGTTGGCCGGCATGCCCAGGGCCAGGGTCACGGCCATCGGCAGCTCGGCGTTGCGCGGCACGGGCTCGCCCACGCGCACGCGCAGCTCGCTGCGGCCCACCGTCAATACGGTGGCCGGCCAGTCGCTGCCGTGGCCGTCGAAGAGGCAGAGCACATCACCCGGCTGCACGCGCCGCACCTGGGCGTGGCGCGTGGCACCGGGTGGCAGTGTCAGTTCACTTTGCGCGACCAGTGTGTCGCTGACGTAGAGGCGCGTGCTCATCCGGCGAGCAAGGCCTCCACCGCACGCGCCACGCCCGCCAGCGCAGCGTCGTGGCCGCGGGGTGCGGCCAGCATCAGGCCCACGGGCAACTCGCCCGGCGCCTGGCAGGGCAGCGTGAAGGCGCAGCCGTCGAGGAAGTTGAAGGCGAAGGTGTTGCGCAGCAGCAGGCCGTTGGCCTTGAAGAAGGCCTGGTCACTTTCGGGACCGCTGGCCAGCAGGTCGGCGATGGGTGGCGCGGTGATGGGCACCGTGGGGCAGATCACGGCATCGAAGCCTTGCAGCGCTGCAGTGGTGCGCACGATCCAGCCGCGACGGCGCTGCTGCAGCGTGATGTAGTCGGCCGCGCTCACGCCTTCACCGAGCGCGATGCGCTGCGCCACGCGGGGGTCGAAGCGCCCGCGCTGCGCGCCCATGGCCGCGCGGTGCGTGGCCCAGGCCTCGATGGCCGACAGGCCGCCCGGCACGTTGATCTGCGCGATCTCGGCCAGCTCCTTCAGCGCCAGCGGCACGATCACGGCGCCGGCCATCGACAGGCGCCTCAGCGCAGTCTCGAAGGCCGCGGCCACGGCGGGCTCCAGCGCGTCGAGCAGCAGCGTCTGCGGCAGCGCCAGGCGCAGGCTGCTCACGCTGCGTGCCGGCACCTGCAGCGGCGCGCCGCTGAGCACACCGTCGATCAGCAGACAGTCGTCGACACAGCGTGCCAGGGCGCAGACGGTGTCGAGCGTGAAGGACAGCGGGAAGGCGCCGTCCAGCGGCGTGCGCGACTGCGTGTTCTTGTAGCCCACCAGCCCGCACAGCGCGGCCGGGATGCGGATGGAGCCACCCGTGTCCGAGCCCAGCCCGGCCACCGCCTGGCCCAGCGCCACGGACACCGCAGCCCCCGACGACGAACCGCCCGGGATGCGCGCCACCGCGGCGTCGGCCGGGTTGCGCGGCGTGCCGAAGTGCGGGTTGATGCCGACGCCCGAGAAGGCGAACTCGCTCATGTTCGTGAGGCCGGTGATGGCCGCGCCCGCGGCGCGCAGCCGCGCCACGGCTGCTGCATCGTGCGTGGCCGCGGGCGCGCCCTGGCGCAGCACCGAGCCGGCCCCGGTCGTCCTTCCGGCAATGTCGTAGAGGTCCTTGACGCTGACCGGCAGGCCGGCCAGCGGTGGCAGCGGCGCGCCGCGGGCCTGCAGCGCATCGGCAGCTTGCGCCGCGGCCAGCGCTGCGTCCGCAAGGAGCGCGGTGTAGACCGCGTCGGCGGCGGGCCCGGTGGCTTCGGCCAGCACGCGTTGCAGCAGCGCGGCATGGCTGCCGGGCGTGGTGAGCGTGGCCTGCAGTTCAGCGATGGGAGGCAGCATGGCCGCCGAGCTTAACGGGCTTGGTGCCCGAGGCCTTGTGCGCAAGCCCTTGTGTACAAGCCCTCCTCAGCCGGCGTCCCGCAGCGCGCGCCGCAGCACCTTGCCCACCGGCGTGCGCGGCAGCTCGGCGCGGAACTCCACCACGCGCGGCCGCTTGTAGCCGGTGAGGTTGGCTTCGCACCAGGCGCGCACATCGCCCTCGGTCGGGCTGGCGCTGCCGGGCTGCTGCCGCACCACCACCACCTTCACCGCTTCGCCGGCCCGCGCGTCGGGCACGCCCACGGCGGCGCAGGCGCGCACGCCGGGCATCTGCGTCACCACGTCTTCGACCTCGTTCGGATAGACGTTGAAACCGCTGACCAGGATCATGTCCTTCTTGCGGTCGACGAGGCGGAAGTTGCCGTGTTCGTCCATGGTCGCGATGTCGCCGCTGCGCAGCCAGCCGCCGGGCGCCATGACCTTGGCCGTCTCGTCGGGGCGTTGCCAGTAGCCGGCCATGACCTGCGGGCCGCGCACGCACAGTTCGCCCGGTGTGCCTGGCGGAACTTCATGGCCGGCGTCGTCGAGCAGCGCCACCTCGGTGCCCGGCAGCGGCAGGCCGATGTGGCCGCTGAAGCGGGCGCTGTCCACCGGGTTGCAGGTCACCGACGGGCTGGTCTCGGTGAGGCCGTAGCCTTCGCACACGGCGCAGCCGGTCTTCTGCTGCCACAGCCGCGCGGTGGCCGCCTGCATCGGCATGGCGCCGCCGACGCAGAGCTTCAGTGCGCTCCAGTCCACGCCGTCCATGGCCGGGTGGGCCAGCAGTTCGGCATAGAGTGAATCCACCGCCGGGAAGCTGTGGCAGCGCTGGCGCGCCAGCGCCTTGAGCATGGCATCGAGGTCGGTGGGGTCGGGAAAGAGCAGGGTGCAGCCGCCCAGGTGCAGGCCCAGCAGCATGATGAGGTTGAAGCCGAAGATGTGGTGCAGCGGCAGTGCGCCCGCGGTCAGCAGCTGTTCGCCGGCCGGCACGCGGGCCAGCGCCGGCCGGTACCAGGCTTCGGCCTGCAGCAGGTTGGCCACCAGGTGGCGGTGCAGCAGCACCGCGCCCTTGCTCACCCCGGTGGTGCCACCGGTGTACTGCAGCACGGCGATGTCGTCGGGCGCCAGCGCCACCGGCGCCAGCGTCATGCGCCGGCCGCGCGCAAGCGCATCGCGCAAGCGCACCGCTCCGGGCAGCCGCGGCGGTGCAGCGTGCCCGCGCCGCGCGCGCTGGTTGGCCCAGGCGCCGCGCAGCGGCCCCAGCATGTCGCCCACGGCGGTCAGCAGCACCTGCTGTGTCGGCCCCTGGCCCAGCAGCGGCTGCAGCGTGGCCGCGGCCTGTTCGATGGCCACGATGGCGCGCGCGCCGGCGTCCTTGAGCTGGTGTTCGAGTTCACGCGCGGTGGACTGCGGGTTGACGTTCACCACCACCAGCCCGGCGCGCACGATGGCGGCCACGGCCACCAGGTACTGCGGCAGGTTGGGCAGCATCACCGCCACGCGCTCGCCGCGCGCCAGGCCCAGGCTCTGCAGCCACGCGGCCAGGGCGCGCGAGGCGTCGTCGATCTCGCCATAGCTCACGTCGCGCCCCAGGCAGCGGCAGGCCGGCCGGGGCTGGTGCTTGCGGAAGCTGGCGTCGAGCAGCGCGGCCAGCGTGGGGTAGAGATCCGTGCGCACTTCGGCCGGCACCCCGGCGGGGTAGTGCTTGAGCCAGATCTTCTGCATCAGGTCCCCGTGAGCGTGTCCGGGTCATTCTGTGCGCCGGCCCGGCGCAGGGTCATCAGGGGATTCGATAGCGATTCCTGCACGGCCGCCGGCACCTGGCCTGCGGAAGCCGGGGCCGCGAAGCCTCTAGACTGCGCGCGCGATGAACGCTCCCGCGCCGACGAGCCCTGCCCGTGCCGCCGCGCCACCTGCAGCGCCGGTGGGCGAGCCGCGCTGGCAGGTGCGGCTGCTGGGCGCGGTGGAAGCGCACGACGGCACGCAGCGCATCGCCCGCTTCCCCTCGCGCGCGGTGGCCGCGCTGCTGGCACGCCTGGCGCTGGCGCCGCAGCGCGCCCATGCGCGCGAGGAACTGGTCGAGCTGCTGTGGCCGGGCGTGGCGCTGGACGTCGGCCGCAACCGCCTGCGCCAGGCGCTGTCCACGCTGAAGAGCCTGCTCGAACCCCCAGGCACGCCCGGCGCCGCGGTGCTGCAGGCCGACCGCCTGGCCGTGCGCGTGGTGCGCGGCGCCCTGGGCTGCGATGCGGTGGACTTTGAACGTGCGCTGCAGGCTGGCCGCCGCGACGAAGCACGCGCACACTACGGCGGCGAGTTCATGCCCGGCTACTACGACGAGTGGATAGACGACGAAAGGCAGCGGCTGCTGGCCCTGCAGGAGCGGCTGGGCGATCCTGTCGCGGCGCTGTCCGCGGCGCCATCCGCGGCGGCGTCCGCAGCGGCGATGGCCGTCCCCAACGCGCCCTTCACGCCGGTGTCGGTCACCGCGCCGCTGCCCACCTACCTGACACGCCTGTTCGGCATCGACATGGCGGCAGCGCGGCTGCGCGCGCTGCTGCTGGCGCGCCGCCTCGTCACGCTGCTGGGCCCGGGCGGCAGTGGCAAGACGCGGCTGGTGGTCGAGGTGGCCCACGCGCTGCGCGAGCCGCTGCCCTGGGCCGGTGAAGGCGAGGTGGCGGCGCCCTTCGAGCGCATCACTTTCGTCTCCCTGGTGAGCTGCAACGACGCGCCGCAGCTGCTGGACGCCACCGCCCGCGCGCTGCAGCTGCCGCCGGGCGCCGGTGCCAGCGTGGCCGCGCTGGTGCCCTGGCTGGCGGGCCGCCGCGTGCTGCTGGTGCTGGACAACTTCGAGCAGCTGGTCGGCCGGGCCGAAGGCGCGGTGGCCGAGCTGCTGTCGCAGCTGCCGGCGCTGCATGTGCTGGTGACATCGCGCCGTGCGCTGGGCCTGGACGGCGAACAGCACGTGGCGGCCGACCCGCTGCCGCTGCCGGCGCCCGACGCCACGCTGGCCGCCGCCGCGGCCAACCCGGCGGTGGCGCTGTTCGTCGACCGCGCGCGCGCCGCGCGCACCGACTTCCACCTCGGCGAACGCAACCACGCCGCCATCGTGGCGCTGGTGCGCGCGCTGCAGGGGTTGCCGCTGGCCATCGAGCTGGCGGCGTCGCGCGTGCGCAGCTTTCCGCCGGCCGAGATGGTGGCCCTGTTGGCCGCCGGTGAAGGCCGCGCCCACCTCGAACTGCTGTCGCGCGGTGGCCCGAGGGCAGGGCACGATGCGCGGCATGCCTCGATGGCCCAGGTCATCGCCTGGAGCTGGCGGCTGCTCGATGCCCCGGCACGGCGCGTGATGCAGGCGTTGACGCTGTTCCCCGTCGACGCCGGCAGCGCCGCCATGGCCGCCACCCTGGGCGACGGCGTGGCGGCCACGGCGGCGCTGCTGGACGACCTCGTCGCCCACACCCTGGTGCGCGTGGAGGCGCCAGCCGACGGCGCGCCGCGCTTCGGCCTGCTGGAGCCGGTGCGCGAGTTCGTGGCCGAAGGCCTGGCGGCCGACGAGGCGGCGGTGATGGCCGCCCGGCAGTCCACCTGGTTGCTGGCCTGGGCGCGCGGGTGCGACGCGCAGACCCTGCCGGCGGCCGTGGCCGCCGAGCTGCCGCTGGTGCATGCCCGGCTGGCAGCGGCCATGCGCGCGCCCCGGCCCGCGCTGGACCTGGCGCTGGCCTTGCGCCGCTACTGGGAAACCGACAGCCTGCCCGGCCATGTGCTGGCGGCGCTGCAAGCGGCGCTGGACACCATCGAGCGCGAGCCCGCACCCGACCCGGCCCTGCTGGCCGACGCCCGCGAGCTGCTGGCCTACCTGTGCTTCGGCAGCGGCCAGGTCGAGCTGGCGCGCGCCCACGCCGTGGCCGCGGTGGCCGCTGCGGGCAATGACCCCGTGCGCCGCGCGCGCACGCTGGTGCGCCGCGCCTGGGTGGACATCGCGGCGGGGTGGGTGGAAGACCGGCGCAGCGCGCGCTTCACCGAGCTGCAGGCCGATCTGCAGGAGGCGCTGGCGCTGGCCCGCAGCAGCGGCGATCTCGAAGCGCAGGCGCGCGCGCTGCAGCAGCTGGCCATCATGAGCGGCCCCGTGCATTTCGACAGCGCCAGCGCAGAGCCGGCGCGGTCGGAGGCCTTGTTCGCGCAGTCACAGGCGCTGTGGCAGGCGCTGGGTGACCGCCGCCAGGCCCAGGCCCGGCTGCGCAACCGCGCGCAGTGCTGGGTGGCGCTGGGCCGTCGTGCCGAGGCGCGCGCGATCTTCGAGCAGTGCGAGCAGGCGGCCCGCGAGGACGGCGACTGGGTCGGCCAGATGGATTGCCAGATTTCGCTGAGCTCGCTGCAGGCCGTGCCACGGCACTGGCCGGCGGCGCTGCAGGCCTGCCGCATTGCCATCACCCTGGCCTGGGGGCGCTGGCACCGCCACGGCCTGGCCTACGGCCTGTGGAACGCGCCCCGGCTGCTGGCCCATCTGCGCCGGCCCGAAGCGGCGATGCAGCTGCTGGGCTTCACGGTGCAGTTCTGGACCCAGGGTTTCGGCCCGCTGCGGCCCGACGATCAACGCTATGTGCGCCGCGTGCGCGGCCTGGTGCGGGCGCAACTGGGCGCGGCACGCACCGAGGCGCTGTGGCACGAAGGCCAGGCGCTGGACCTGGCCGCGGCGGTGCGGCTAGCGCTTGCCTAACGGCGCGGGCGCATCCTGCACGCCACGAGCCGCGCATGGCTCACCCGAACAGGAGCACCCGATGACCGCTCGCACCCTCGCTGCCCGCCTGATGGCCGTCATCGGCCTTGCCCTGCCGCTGCTGGCTGGCGCGCAGAACTTCGAGCTCATGCTGCAACAGCAGCAGCAGCTGATGGCCGCCAACATCGCGCGTGGCGAGCAGATGGTGCAGAACAACGTCACGCAACGCATGCAGGACCCGGCGGTGCAGCAGTCCTGGCAGCGCTACCTGCAGCAGACCGGCGGCCGCCTGGCCATGGACTACCGCACCTACACCTACAACTACATCTACACCAACGGCTTCAGCGCATCGGGCATCGCCCACGCACGCGCCAACGAGCAGCGCAACCAGGGCCTGGAGATGGCCGCGGCGCAGCGCCTGCGCCAGGCCGAAGCGCAGCGCGGCCAGGCCCAGCAGGGCCAGCGCGACGGCTACTTCGCCAACCAGCAGGAAGCCGGCCGCCAGCTGCAGGGCAGCAGCACCTACGTGGCGCCCAACGGCCAGCCGCTGGTGCTGCCGCACACCTGGCAGCGCAACACCACCTACCAGCATCAGGGCGGCACCTACCACGTCGACGGCAGCGGTCGCTATTTCGTGCTGGCCGCCAACGGCTGGTGGTACCCCCTCGCCGGCCGCTGACCCGGCCGCTGACCCGGCCACTGACGCTGCCGCTGACCCGGCCACTAAAGTCAGCGCCATGAAGCACCTGCCCCGCGCCCTGGCAGCTTGTTTGATTTCAAGTGCCGCGTGCGCGCAGACGGCGCCGGCCGGCGCGCTGCACGTGCAGCGGCTGGAGATCATCGACCGCCAGGGCTTCGACAAGCCGCTGCTCGCCGCCACCCTCATGGTGCCCGCGGGCTGGGCCGGCAAGGCGCAGGTGGCCTGGACCCCCGGCCAGCGCTGCGGCCCGTCGCACCAGCTGCAGGCCCAGGCGCAGGCGCCCGACGGCAGCGCCGCCATCCAGTTGCAACCCGGCGAGATGTGGGCCGCCACCGACATGGGCGGCCCGGCGGGCGATTGTCCGCCCGGCAACTACCGCGACGTCAAGTCCTACCTGATGGCCTGGGTGCAGCGCCAACGCCCCGGCGCGCGCTGGCTGGACTTCCGGCCGCGCCCCGAGCGTTCGCAGGCCGAGACGCAGCAGGCCGTGCCGGGCTTCACTTCACGACGGCGTGTCGAAGCCGGCCAGGCGCTGATCGCCTACAAGGTCGATGGCCGCGAGATGCGCGAGACCCTGGGCGCCGTGGTGACCATCGTGCAGTCGCAAATGGCCGGCCTGCAGGGCGGCGTGGTGAACTCGCTGCACGGCCAGGCGCATGGCGTGCTGGCCTGGAGAGCGCCTGAAGGGCAGGTCGACTTCCGCCAGTTCGACGCCGTGTGGGCTTCCTACCGCAGCGACCCGGCCTGGAAGGCGCGCATCGACCGCGCTTATGGCCAGATGGCGGCCGAGAACCAGGCCACGCAGGTGCAGATCGGCCAGGTCCACGCCGAGACCTCGCGCCAGACGCTGGCCGAGACGGCGCGCCGTGGTGAACTGGCCACGCAATCGCGTGCCGAGATCGCGGCCATCAACAACGGCAGCTGGCAGGCCGGCCAGGCCAGCCAGGACCGCCGCCACACCGAAGCCGTGCGCACCATTCGCGAAGTGGAGGCCTACCGCGACCCACGTGGCGGCCATGCCGTGCTCGAACTGCCCGGCCATTACGCCCACGCCTGGCAGCTGCGCGACGGCAGCTACCTGCTCACCGACAACCCGCACTTCAACCCGGCGCGCGACGCCGGGCAGCCCGGCGTCGCGCTGTCGAAGGCCGCGCGCTAATCAGCGCCGCGCCGCAGCGCTCTTCGACGCCTCGGCCACGGGGCGGGTCACCGGTCCGTCGCTGGCCAGCTCCACCATCCAGGCCAATGCCAGCTTGGTGAACTTCAGCGCATGCAGGGCCTGGTTGCCGAAGGTGGCGATGGTGTCGTTGGGCGTGTGGAGCTGGAAGTTGTAGGTGTTGTCGCTGGCCTCGAAGGGGAAGGACGCGACATAACCGCGGTTGTGCCACGAGGCGTGGTCGCTGCAGCCGTAGCCGCAGGCGTCGTAGCCCACCGACAGCGTGGGCAGGTAGGCGCTCACCAGGCTGGCCACGAACTGGTTCTGCGCCGCATTGGTGTAGTCGGTGTAGATCCAGATGTCGGTGCTGTCGCCCTGGAAGGCCGTCATGTCCAGCTGCATCACGCCCACCACCTGGTCGCGCCGCGCCGCCTGCCCCGCGGCGATGTTGGCCGAGCCCAGCAGGCCCGCTTCTTCGGCCGCGTAGGCGATGAAGCGGATGTTGCGCTTGGGCACGTAGTTGTTGGCCATCAGCACGCGGATGACCTCGGTGAGGCCGGCCACGCCGCTGGCGTCGTCGTCGGCACCCGGGGCGCGGGCGGTTTCGATGCCACCGCTGGAGATGCTGTCCAGGTGCGCACCCAGGATCACGGTTTCGCCGGAGTTGCCGCTGCCGAGGATCTCGAACTCCACCGACTTCTGCGCCCAGGTGTGCGTGATCTGGCGCACCTTCACGTCGCGCCGGTTGCCCGGGTTGAGCTGGCTCCAGGCGTTGAACAGCCAGTTCGACGCCGCCACGCCGTGCGTGCTGTTGTAGCGCCGGTTCTGGAAGCTCGCCAGCTGGCTGATGGTCGACAGCAGGTTGCTGTCCTGCAGTTGCGGCAGCATGCCGTTGACGCTGGCCACGTTGTCGATGGCGTAGCTGGGTGCCAGCAGCTCGGGCGGCGGTGTTTCCAGCCGGTGCAGCACGGCCAGCGCCTCGGCCAGCGACTCGTGGCGCGCATAGCCGCCGCACTTGCGCAGGCTGCGGTGCACGGCCAGCGACAAGGTGGGCAGCATCTCGTCGTCGATCTCCACCGCGTAGACACCCTCCTTGGTCTGCACCAGCGTCGCGCTGCCGCGGGCCTGCGGCACGGTCACCGGCACCTGGCGGCTGGCCAGGGTTCTGGCGGCAGGCGCCACCTTGGGCAGCAGGGCGTGGGCCTTGTCGCCGATGGTGATCCAGGTGGGGGCGGCCAGCGCGCTGCCGCAGGCCGCCAGCAGAGCCGCCACCGCGGCGGGCTTGAGGGATGAAAACGTCATGGCAGGGGCTCTCGTGCAGAGTGGGTGGCCCTCGTGAGGCCGGTGCCTGGATTGTGGGCTGGTTTGCGGAAAGGGCGCCCGCCGCCACCCCACGGATGCGGGGCCCGGGTGTCTAGCGTTCGCCTAACGGTGGGCGGCCACAGTGGCGGCACATCACCACCCGAGGCCCGTCCATGAAGCACGTCACTCCCGTCTTTTGCATCGCCCTGGCGGTGCTGGCCAGCAGCAGCGCCTACGCCCAGAAGCAGAGCTGGGACTACAAGTCCTATCGCAAGGACCCGAACAGCGGCCAGTACGACAAGGCGCGCTTCGTCACGTCGACCGTGTCGGTCGAAGAGAAGGACGGCAAGGCGGTCTTCCGCATGGTCACGCCGGGCCGCGGCGACCCCTGCTTCAGCCAGGGCGATCTGCCGGCCGAGGTGCAGCGCGGCGCTGAGGTGCTGACCGTCACGGTGACGCCGACGCTGTCCGGTTGCCAGCCCTTCCGTTACCTCATCCGCAACGACGGCAGTGGCGGCGTGCGCCAGATCCAGCGCGAAGGGCGCTGGGTGGACGACGGCTTCGACCACGGGCTGACGCCGCAGAAGTGA
>JANNFE010000077.1:0-3540 GCA_031379415.1 Betaproteobacteria bacterium
CGCAACAAGCTCGGCGACTTCGCCGTGCTCTACCGCGCCAACCACCAGGCGCGTGTCTTCGAGCAGAAGCTGCGCGCGGCGCAGATTCCCTACAAGGTCTCGGGCGGGCAGAGCTACTTCGACCGTGCCGAGATCAAGGACCTGTGCGCCTGGCTGCGCCTGCTCGTCAACACCGACGACGACCCGGCTTTCCTGCGTGCCGCCACCACGCCCAAGCGTGGCATCGGGCACCAGACGCTGGCCTCGTTGGGTGAATTCGCGAGCCCGTGGAAGATCAGTCTCTTCGAAGCGTTGTTCTCGCCCAGCCTGTCAGGCGCGCTGAAAGGCAAGGCCATCGATGCGCTTCACGAATTCGGCCGCGAGGTCAACGACCTGCAGCACCGCGCCGGGCTCACCACCGGCGCCGTGGAAGCCAAGGCGCTGCTGCTGGGCTGGCTGAAGGACATCGGCTACGAACAGCATCTGCACGATGGCGAGGACAGCGAGAAACTCGCCGCCGCACGCTGGGGCAATGTGCTCGATTTCGTCGACTGGATCAGCAAGCGCTGCGGCGGCGAAGGTGACGCCGAAGGCCAGACCGTGCTGCAGGTGGCGCAGACCATTGCCGTCATCATCAGCCTGGCCGAACGTGCTGACGAGCAAGATGTGGTGACGCTGAGCACCTTGCACGCCGCCAAGGGCCTGGAGTGGCCGCACGTGGTGCTGGCGGGCATCAACGAAGGGCTGCTGCCCTTTCAGAGCGGCGCTGAGAGCGCCGAGCCGATGACACCCGAGCGTCTGGAAGAAGAACGCCGCCTCATGTACGTGGGCATCACGCGCGCGCGCAGTACGCTGGTGGTGAGCACGTTGCGCCGGCGCAAGAAGGGGCGCGACACCGTGCAGGCCGTGCCCAGCCGCTTCATTGCGGAGATGAAGCTGTCGGACCAGGTGGCCAAGGAAGATCCGCGCGAGCGGCTGAGGAAGTTGCGCGACGCGATGGCGGCGCGCAGCGCGCCGGCGCTGCCGCCGGGCTGAGCCCGACTCAGTGGCCCGCGTGCGCCTGTTCGCCGGCCTTCAGGCGGTACACCGTGCCGCAGTAAGGGCAGCGCCCTTCGCCCGTGGTGCCCACGTCGATGAACACCTTGGGGTGCTGGTTCCACAGCGTCATGCGCGGGTTGGGGCAGAAGGTGGCGCCGTGGCCTACCAGATCGGCCGACGACAACTCGACGACGGCTTTCGGGTCGCTCATGATGCTCATACCGGCGTCAGCCACTCGGCGTACTTCGGATTGCGGCCGTTCACGATGTCGAAGAAGGCGGTCTGGATCTTCTCGGTGATGGGGCCGCGCGAGCCATGGCCGAGCTCGATGCGGTCCAGTTCACGAATCGGCGTCACTTCCGCGGCGGTGCCGGTGAAGAAGGCCTCGTCGCAGATGTAGACCTCGTCGCGCGTGATGCGCTTTTCCACCAGCTTCAGGCCGAGGTCCTGACAGATGTGGAAGATGGTGTTGCGCGTGATGCCGTTCAGCGCACCGGCGGAAAGGTCGGGCGTGTAGACCACGCCGCCCTTGATGACGAACAGGTTCTCGCCCGCGCCTTCGCTGACGAAGCCCGAGGCGTCGAGCAGCATGGCCTCGTCGTAGCCGTCTTCCGTGGCTTCCAGGTTGGCCAGGATGCTGTTGGTGTAGTTGCTCACCGCCTTGGCCTGCGTCATGGTGATGTTGACGTGGTGGCGCGTGTAGCTGCTGGTCTTCACGCGGATGCCGCGCTGCAGGCCTTCTTCGCCGAGGTAGGCACCCCAGGCCCAGGCCGCCACCATCAGGTGGATGGTGTTGCCCTTGGGGCTGACACCCAGCTTCTTGTCGCCGATCCAGGTCAACGGGCGCAGGTAGCAGCTCTCCAGCTGGTTCACCCGCACGACCTCGCGCTGGGCTTCGAAGATCTGCTCGTGCGTGAAGGGGATCTTCATGCGCAGGATCTTGGCGCTGTTGAAGAGGCGCTCGGTGTGCTCCTTCAGGCGGAAGATCGCCGTGCCCTTGTCGGTCTTGTAGGCGCGCACGCCCTCGAAGGCGCCGCAGCCGTAGTGCAGCGTGTGGCTCAGGACATGGATCTTGGCGTCGCGCCATTCGACGAGCTGGCCGTCCATCCAGATCTTGCCGTCGCGATCGGACATCGACATGGTTCTTCCTCGGGTTCGTGCAGGGAGGGGCAGATTCTAGGCACCGGCCCGCTTCAGATCCCAGGCCGTGACGCGGCCGGCCTGCAGCACCACCTGCACCTCGTCGCCGCCCGCGTCGGCCCAGGCCCAGATCTCGGGGTCCTCGCTGACCTGGCGGCCCAGGCTGCCGGTGATCTTCAGCACGTGGGGCAGGCGCATGCCGTGCTGCAGCCGGGCCTGCAGCATCACCGCGTTGGCGACGTGACCGACGGGCCGGGAAGCCGCCTGGCGCAGCACGCGCAAGGCACGGCTGAACTGCAGCAAGAGCCAGAAGGCGATGACCGAGGCGGCCAGCGCCACACCGCGCCAACCGTAGCCGAGATAGCCCGCGGCGACCGCCGCCACGGCCAGCGCCCAGCCCAGCCCGGCGTTCATGCATGCACCTTCGCGCAGAATCTCGTCGATGAACGGCTTGCAGACATGGGTGATCAACCTCGACCGGGCGCCTGAGCGGCTGGCCCGCATCCACGAACAGCTGCAAGGCCTGCAGCTGCCCTACACACGACTGCCCGCGGTGGACGCGCGTTCGATGAGCCCCGAACAACGCGCCCTGCTCGACGAGCCGGCCTACCGCCGCAAGCACGGCATGACACCGGTGCTGGGCGAGCTGGGATGTTACCTGTCGCATGTGGAGGTGATGCGCGCCTTCCTGGCCGGCCCCGCCGAGTTCGCGCTGGTGCTCGAGGACGACGTGCTGCTGCACCACAGCCTGCCCGCCGTGCTGCGCGGGCTGATGGCGCATGCCGGGCGCTGGGACGCCGTGAAGCTGTCGGCCGTGCACCGCGGCACGCCGGTGCGCGTGCTGGAGGTGGCGCCTGGCCATCACCTGGCGGTGATGCTCAGCCGCTGCACCGGCAGCAGCGCCTACCTCATGAACCGGCGCGCTGCCGAGGCCTGGTTGCGTGAACCCGGCGGTCTGCTGCCCATGAGCCTGCCCTACGACCATGTCTTCGACCAGGGCTGGCGCTTCGGCCTGAAGTTCCGCCTCGTCACGCCCACGCCCTGCGGCCACGACGACCAGATCGCCACCACCATCACCGCAACGCCCGGGGCACCGCCGCGCAAGTTCCACTGGTCGCGGCGTTTCCCCACCTATGCCTACCGGCTGGGCAACGAACTGCGCCGCTTTGCCTACGGGCTGACGCAGGCCTGGCGCGAACGCCGCCTGCCCCCCTGACTCAAACGCTGCGGCTGCCGATGTCAGCGCGCACCGCCGCCGGCAGCCGGCGCAGCAGGAAGCGCATGGCCAGCGGCACCAGCACCACGTCGTCGACCACGCCCAGCAGCGGGATCACGTCGGGGATGAAGTCCACCGGCGAGATCACGTAGATCACCATCAGCGCC
>JANNFE010000088.1:0-2991 GCA_031379415.1 Betaproteobacteria bacterium
ACGAACTTCATCTCCCCTTCGGTGCTGTTGGGCTTCACGGGCGGCGCCGCATTGCTCATCGCCTGGCATGCACTGCGTTCGCTGGCCGAAGACAGCACGCAGCGCGGCCCCACGCTGGCGGTGGCGGCCCTCACCTTGGCCATGGCCGCACTGCTGCGTTGGCGCTGGCCGCGTGGGCCCGTCTTGCTCATCGCCTTGATCTGCGGTACGGCGCTGAGCGCCGGGATGGCCTGGCCTGTGGCGCGCATCGGCAGCCTGCCCCAGGCCTGGCCGCACTGGGCGCCGCCAGCCCTGGAATGGGCCGACCTGCCGCGCTTGGCCACGGTGGCGCTGGCGCTGACCATCGTCGCGCTGGGCCAGACCGTGGCCGTGGCCAAGGCGCTGGCGGCGCGCAGCGGCCAGGTGCTGGACGTCAACCGCGAATGCCTGGGCCAGGGCCTGGCCAACCTGGCCGGCGGGCTGTTCAGCGGTTTTGTCGGCTGCGGCTCCCTCAACCGCTCGGTGCCGCACCTGGAAGCGGGCGCACGCACGCCGCTGTCGGGCGTGTTCGCGGCGCTCGGCGTGGTGCTGCTCGTGGCGCTGGCCGGCCCGCTGCTGGCCTGGGTGCCGATGGCCGCCATCGATGCGCTGCTGCTGGTGGTGGCCTGGACCCTGCTGGACCGCGCGCAGTGGCGCGAACTGGTGCGGCTGGACCGCCGCGAGGCGATGGTCGCCGCCGGCACCCTGCTGGCGATGCTGCTGCTGCCCATGCAGGTGGCGGTGCTGGCCGGCGTGGCGGCATCGCTTGTCGTCTACATCCACCGCACGGCGCACCCGGCGCTGCGCAGCATGGGTTTTGCGAGCCCGCCGCAGCCTGGTGTGTTGCGGCCTTTCGTGGTCTTGCAGCCCGGTGCACCCGAGTGCCCGCAGCTCAAGCTGCTGCGCATGGAAGGGCCGGTGTGGTTCGGTGCCGAGGCCCATGTGGCTGACGCCCTGCAGGCCCTGCGCGAGCAGGCGCAACCACAGCGCCACCTGCTGGTGATGGGCAAGAGCATGAACTTCATCGACCCCGCCGGCGCGGCGTTGTGGGAACGCGAACGCCAGCGCCGGCTGGCCCTGGGTGGTGGTCTGTACTTCCACCGCCCGCGGCCCGAAGTGCTGGAGACCTGGGGCCGCAGCGGCTTCGTCGAACGCCTGGGGCCGGAACACCTCTACGCCGACAAGCGCAGCGCCATCGCCGCCATCGTGCCGCGACTGGATGGCGCCATCTGCGCGCAGTGCCGGCTGCGTGTGTTCGAGGAGTGCGCGCAGCAGCCGGGCGCGGCGTGACCCTGGCTCAGGCCCGCATCAGCGTGCTCTTGCCGAACAGGCTCTCGATGAGGTCCACAGCCAGCTCGGCCGTCTGGTTGCGCACGTCCAGCGCCGGGTTGAGTTCCATCACGTCCAGGCTGGCCAGGCGCCGGGTGTCGGCGATCATCTCCATGCACAGCTGCGCTTCGCGGTAGGTGGGGCCGCCGGGCACGGTGGTACCGACGCCGGGGGCGATGGGCGGGTCGAGGAAGTCGACGTCGAAGCTGACGTGCAGGTGCGTCTTGTCGTCCAGCGTGGCCAGCGCCAGCTCCATGGTGTGGCGCATGCCCATCTCGTCGATGTAGCGCATGTCGAAGACTTCCAGGCCGACCTGGTGCACCAGGCGCTTCTCGCCCGGGTCGACGCTGCGGATGCCGATCTGCCGCACCGACTTCGGGCTGATCGCGGGCACCGTGCCGCCGATCTGGATGAGTTCCTGCGGCCCATGCCCGCACAGGCAGGCCACCGGCATGCCGTGCACGTTGCCGCTGGGCGTGAGCATGCTGGTGTTGAAGTCGGCATGGGCGTCCAGCCACAGCACGCGCAGCTTCTTGCCGTTGTCGCGGCAATGGCGCGCCACCGCGCTGATGCTGCCGATGCCCAGGCAATGGTCGCCGCCCAGCAGGATGGGCAGGCGGCCGGCCTGCAGTTCGGCATACATGGCCTCGTGCACGGCCTGGTTCCAGGCCACCACCTCGTGCAGGTGGCGGTAGCCGTCCACCGGCGGCAGCCAGGGGTTGGCAGGCCCGCTGACGTTGCCGCGGTCCAGCACCTCCAGGCCATGGCCTTCGAGCGTGGTCTTGATGCCGGCCACACGCAAGGCCTCGGGCCCCATGCTGGCGCCGCGCGCGCCGGCGCCGATGTCGGTGGGGGCGCCGATGAGGCTGATCTGCTTGTTCATGCTGCGAAGCTCGGGTTCAGACATCGTCGGCGAACTCGCCGGTCACGGTGGGCGGGAGATCGAAACCGTAATGCGCCGCCAGGATGTCCCAGGCTTCCTCGGCCGTCTCGACGAAGCGGAACAGACTCAGGTCACCGGGGCTGACCATGCCGGTTTCGACAAGGTAGTCCCAGTCGATCAGGCGCTGCCAGAACTCGCGCCCGAACAGCAGGATGGGGCGCGCGCGGCTCTTGCCGGTCTGCACCAGCGTCATGGTCTCGAAGAGTTCGTCCAGCGTGCCGAAGCCACCCGGGAAGCACACCAGCGCGATGCTGCGCATCAGGAAGTGCATCTTGCGCAGCGCGAAGTAGTGGAACTGGAAACACAGCTCCGGCGTGATGTAAGGGTTGGGCGCCTGCTCGTGCGGCAGCACGATGTTCAGGCCGATGCTCTTGCCGCCCACGTCGTGCGCGCCGCGGTTGCCCGCTTCCATGATGCCGGGGCCGCCGCCGGTGACGACGTAGATCGGCGAGGCATGCTCGCGTGAACGCTCGGTGACGATGCTGGCGAAGCGCCGCGCTTCCTCGTAGTAGCGGCTCATCGCAGCGGCGTACTCGGCGCGCTGCAGGGCCGCGGCGTCACCGCTGGCGCGCGCGGCTTCCAGGCGCTGCAGCGCCTGTTCGGGCGGCAGCACGCGGGCACTGCCGAAGATGACGATGGTCGACTCGATGCCCAGTTCCTGCTGCACCAGTTCGGGCTTCAGCAGTTCAAGTTGCATGCGC
>JANNFE010000100.1:0-18728 GCA_031379415.1 Betaproteobacteria bacterium
CAACGAGCCCCAGAAGTGGATCTTGCCGCGTGTTTCGGAGTACATCACGCCGGTCCACTTCGGCCCCCAGAAGTAGACGCCGCCGAACAGGCCGAACAGCGAGCCGGCCACCAGCACGTAGTGGAAGTGCGCCACCACGTAGTAGGTGTCCTGCAGCTGAATGTCGATCGGCGCCATGGCCAGGATCAGGCCGGTGAAGCCGCCCATCGTGAACACGAAAAGGAAGCCCACGGCCCACAACATGGGCGTCTCGAAGGTCATCGAGCCCTTCCACATGGTGGCGATCCAGTTGAAGATCTTCACGCCCGTGGGCACGGCAATCAGCATGGTCGCGTACATGAAGAAGAGCTGCCCCGTCACCGGCATGCCGGTGGTGTACATGTGGTGGGCCCAGACGATAAAGCTCAGGATGGCGATCGACGACGTGGCATAGACCATCGACGTGTAGCCGAACAGGCGCTTGCGGGCGAAGGTGGGGATGATGGCGCTCACGATGCCGAAGGCCGGCAGGATCATGATGTAGACCTCGGGGTGGCCGAAGAACCAGAAGATGTGCTGGTACATCACCGGGTCACCGCCGCCGGCGGGGTTGAAGAAGCTGGTGCCGAAGTGGCGGTCGGTCAGCGTCATGGTGATGGCACCGGCCAGCACCGGCATCACCGCGATCAGCAGGTAGGCCGTGATCAGCCAGGTCCAGCAGAAGAGGGGCATCTTCATCAGCGTCATGCCCGGCGCGCGCATGTTCAGGATGGTGACGATGATGTTGATGCTGCCCATGATGGAGCTGGCGCCCATGATGTGCATGGCAAAGATGCCGGCGTCCATGCTCGGGCCCATCTGCAGGGTGAGCGGCGCGTAGAGCGTCCAGCCCGCGGCAGGAGCGCCGCCGGGCAAGAAGAAGCTGCCCACCAGCATCAGCGCCGCCGGAATCAGCAGCCAGAAGCTCAAGTTGTTCATGCGCGCGAAGGCCATGTCCGCGGCGCCGATCTGCAGCGGGATCATCCAGTTCGCGAAGCCCACGAAGGCCGGCATGATGGCGCCAAAGACCATGATCAGGCCGTGCATCGTGGTCAGCTGGTTGAACAGCTCGGGGTTCACGTATTGCAGCCCGGGCTGGAACAGCTCGGCACGGATGCCCAGCGCCAGCACACCACCCACCATCAGCATCGTGAAGCTGAACAGCAGGTACATCGTGCCGATGTCCTTGTGGTTGGTGGCATACAGCCAGCGGCGCCAGCCATGCGGGTGGCCGTGATCGTGGTCGTCGGCGTGGCCGCCAGCATGGCCATGGGGGTCGAGAACTGCGCTCATGAGGCTTCCTTGAAACGACGACGGTTTACTTGCGCGCAGCCACAACCTCGGCCGGCTGGACGAGCTTGCCGGTCTGGTTGCTCCACGAATTCTTCGTGTAGGTCATGACGGCTGCCAGTTCGGTGTCGGACAGCGTCTTCCACGACGGCATGGCGCCGTTGTTGGCACCGTTGAGCAGGATGTTCAACTGCGCCGCAGGGTCGTTGAGCACGATGGCGCTGCCATCCAGTGCCTTGATGGGGCCGGCACCCTTGCCGTCGGGCTTGTGGCAGGCCGCACAGTTGGCGTTGTAGACCTTCTCGCCGCGGGCCACCAGGTCGGCCAGCGTCCACACCTTGCCCGGGTCGTCGGCCAGCGCGGCCAGTTCCTGCTTCTTCACGCCCACCCACTTGGCATAGTCGGCCTGGCTCACCACCTTCACGTGGATGGGCATGTAGGCGTGCTCCTTGCCGCACAGCTCGGCGCATTGGCCGTAGAAGTCACCGGTCTTCTGGGCCCGGAACCAGGTGTCGCGCACGAAGCCGGGAATGGCGTCCTGCTTGACGCCCAGGCTGGGCACCATCCAGGCGTGGATCACGTCGTCGGCGGTGGTGATGATGCGCACCTTCTTGTCCACCGGCACCACCAGCGGGTTGTCGACCTTGAGCAGATAGTCGTCGCCGCTGGGCTTGCCGCTGCTGGACATGACGCGTTGCGCGTTGTCCAGCGTCTGCAGGAAGTTAATGCCCTCGCCTTCGCCCTTGATGTAGTCGTAGCCCCACTTCCACTGGTAGCCGGTGGCCTTGATGGTGAGGTCGGCGTTGGTGGTGTCCTTCATGGCCACCACGGTGCGCGTGGCCATCGCACCCATGGCGATGACGATGATGAAAGGCACGATGGTCCAGGCGATCTCGACCGCCACGCTCTCGTGGAAGTTGGCGGCCTTGTGGCCGACCGACTTGCGGTGCTTGAGGATGGAATAGAACATCACGCCGAAGACGGCGAGAAAGATCACGAGGCAGACGATGAGCATGAAGTCGTGCAGCCAGACCTGTTGCTCGCCGATCTTCGTGACCGGGGCGTGCAGGTCGAGCTGGTTGACCTTGGGCCCGCCGGGCAGGTCGTTCACGGCGCAGGCCAGGCCGCAGCTCAGCATCAGGCCCAGGCCGAGCAGGCCCCGAGACAGGCTCTGGAACAGGCGGGAAGGTGACAGAGGCGACATCGTCATCATGGGTGCTTCAGTTCCTATCGTTCTCGGAGTCGTCCGGCAAGGCCGGGCGGCGCAAGGCGTGGCGCAGCTCGCGCGCGAAGGCGCCCCTCAGTTCAGGGCGCAGGAAACGGCCGACGCGCACCTGCTGGCCGCGCGCGCTGAGCTCGACCAGCGAGCCCTGCCCTGCCGCGGGCTCGACGGCCAGCCACTCGGCGGGGAAGTCCGTGCGCTGCACGCGCGTGCCGATGCGTTGTTCCACCTGCAGCGAGCGGCCCACCAGCGTGATGACCTCGCGGTCGCCAGCGTGGCGGGCGAAGAACAGCAGGGCCAGGCCGACGGCCAGCAGTTCCAGGCCGGTGAAGGCCAGCACCACCGGTGCACCCTGCACGAGGCAAACGATGCCGATGAGCAAGGAAAAGCCGCACAGCGACACATAGAACCAGCCCAACTGACGCGGCGTGAGTGAGCAATTGCGCTTCTGCAGCCACTGCAGCGCACGCGCACCGCCTTCCAACACCACTTCCCGACCGAACACCCAGGGCGCGACACGCAGAGAGCCCGACGGCGCAGGCCAGGGGCGGGAGGCAAGGGTGACTGACATGCAAAAAGAGGCGGCTGTTGCAGCGCGGTTCCGACAGTGACGCACGAGCAGCACAGATCGCGACGGGGTTGACACCCGTGGCCCTGCTCGGGGCTGGAGCTGCAAATTCTATCGCAGGGTCGCCATTCCTTGCTGCGCAGCAGCACGGGCTCAGCCCGGGCGGCGCCCGGCGCGCGCCATGCTGCGCAGGTCGTCCAGCGGCACCTCGGTGCGGGCGGCCACGCGCGGCCGCGGCGGTGGGCGGAAGGCGTGGCCGTAGACGAGCTCGAAATCAAGCGCAATGCGGCCCTGTGCACCGGCCTGCGCACCCAGCAAAGCCAGCAGGCGCTGGCGCCAGCGCGGCGTGCGCAGGCCGGCGTGACGGCGCGGCGAGGCGTTGCCGCCCAGCTGGCGCAATTCGGCCAGCAGCGCCTCGGGCGTGGGCCAGGTGAGCGTGACGATCTCCTGGTCCATCACAGGGTCGGCGAAACCGGCCTCGATCAGCATGTCGCCCAGGTCGTGCATGTCCACGAAGGGCGCGAAGGGCGGCGCCCAGCCCTGGGCAGCGTACAGCGCCTGCAGGCGCGTCAGCGTGCCAGGGCCGAGGGTGGAGAACATCAGGAAGCCGTCGACCGCCAGCACACGGTGCCACTGGCGCATCAGCGCCGCGGGGTCGGGCGCGAAGTGCAGGCCCATGTTCGACCACAACAGCTGCACCTGACCTGCGGTGAGCTCGGCGGGTGCCCGCGCAGGCGCCGGTTCGCCACCACGCCAGCGGCGAGGCGACCACCAGGGTGAGGCCGCTGCCGGCGGCGCCACGAGCCGCTGCCCATCTTCGACCGCCACGCGCCGGGCCTGCGGGTAGGTCTGCGCCAGCAGCGCGCCGCCCGCGCCCAGGAAGGCGTTCCAGTCGGCCAGCACCTGGGGCTGCAGCTTGATGATGGGCAGGCGCTCGGCCATGCGCCGTGCTACTTCACCATGCAGCCAGGGTGCCTCGGGTGCGGCGTGCAGGCGGCGCGCCACGCGCGCCAGGGCCGCCACATCCAGCGGCCGGGAAGACGGGCTGGTGCCGGGCTCGAGCGGGGGCATGGTGGGCAGTATATTGAGCCGATGCCCGCCCTTGCCCCAGCCCTGCCGCGCCTGGCCAGCCAGTGCGAGGTCTGCCGGCAATGGGGCCTGCAGGCGCTGTGTGGCGACTGCGTGGCCCGCTACGCCGCGCCGCGCCCGCGCTGTGCCCGCTGCGGCCTGCGCCTGGGCCTGCCCGCGCCGGCCTGCGGCGACTGCCTGCGCGACCCGCCGCCCTTTACCCACACGGCCTGCGCCGCCGACTACGGCCACCCCTGGGACGCGCTGATCGCCGCCTTCAAGTTCCACGGCCGTGCTGAACTGGCCGGCGTGCTGGCCCTGCGCCTGGCTGTCGCGGTGCGCGCAGCCGGCCAGCCGCTGCCCACGCTGCTGCTGCCCGTGCCGCTGTCGGCCACGCGCCTGGCCGAGCGGGGCTACAACCAGGCCTGGGAACTGGCGCGGCGGCTGGGCCGCCGCTTCGGCATCGCAGCCGACGCCACGCTGCTGCAGCGGCCGGTGGACACCGCCGCCCACCAGGCCCAGCTCGGCCGCGCCGAGCGCCAGCGCAACCTGGCCGCCACCTTCATGGTCGACCCGCGCCGCCGCGAGCGCCTGCGCGGCGCGCACGTGGCGCTGGTGGACGACGTCATGACCACGGGCGCCACGGCCCGCGAGGTCAGCACCACGCTGCTGCGAGCTGGCGCCGCCCAGGTCGACATCTGGGTGCTGGCGCGCACGCCTGACGACTGACAGCGCATGTTCCACATCGTGCTCATCGCGCCGGAGATCCCGCCCAACACCGGCAACGTCATCCGCCTGACGGCCAACACCGGCTGCACGCTGCATCTGGTGGAGCCGCTGGGTTTTTCGATGGATCACAAGCTGCTGCGCCGCGCCGGACTGGATTACCACGAGACCGCTGCGGTGCGCCGGCATGCGTCGTGGGCCGCACTGCTGGCCAGCGAACAGCCCGAGCTGGCGCGTTGCCACGCCTTCACGACGCGCGGTTCACGGCCCTTCGGTGAAGTGGTCTGGCAAGCCGGTGACTGGCTGATCTTTGGCAGCGAAACCGCCGGCCTGCCCGCCGAATTGCGCGACAGCTTCCCGCCCACGCAACGCGTACGCCTGCCCATGCGCGCCGGCCAGCGCAGCCTGAACCTCAGCAATGCCGTGGCGGTGGCGGTGTTCGAGGCCTGGCGCCAGAACGGCTACGCCGGCGGGAGCTGATTCAGGCGCCTTCGGCGCGGGCGTTGCGCGACATCAGCCTGGCCATCGCCTCGTCCGGCGTGATGCGGCCCTGCAGCACACCCACCACGGCCTGCGTGATGGGCATCTCCACGCCCAGCGCCTGCGCGCGCGCCAGCACGGTCGGCGCTGTCAGTACACCTTCGGCGACATGGCCCAGCGTGGCCACCACCTGCGCCAGGGGCTGGCCAGCTGCCAGCAGCAGGCCGACACGCCGGTTGCGTGACAGTTCGCCGGTGGCCGTGAGCACCAAGTCGCCCAGGCCCGACAGGCCCATGAAGGTGTCGGCGCGTGCGCCCAAGGCCAGGCCCAGGCGGCTCATCTCGGCCAGGCCGCGCGTGATCAGCGCGGCGCGCGCATTGAGGCCGGGCGACTGCGCGTCGCCGCGCTGCGCCAGGCCATCCAGGATGCCGGTGGCGATCGCCAGCACGTTTTTCACCGCGCCGCCCACTTCGACGCCGACGATGTCGTCGCTGGAGTAGACGCGCAGGCCATCGCCATGAAAGGCCTCGACGGCCAACGCCACCAACGCCGCGTCGGCACTGGCCGCTACCAGCGCCGTGGCCTGGCCGCGCGCCACTTCCTGCGCGAAGCTAGGGCCGGAGAGCACGCCGCCTGGCGTGCCCGGGCGCACGGCCATTGCGACCTCATGGCCCAGCAGGCCGGTGCCGGCTTCGAAACCCTTGCAGAGCCAGAGCACGCCGCGCCCGTCGGGCAGCGCTGCCAGCTGTTCACGCAGGCCCGACATCGGCGTGGCGATGATGGTCAGTCCGTCGCGGCCATGGGCCAGCGCTTTGCCGTGGTCGGCGGTGATGCGCAGCGTGGGCGGCAGCGCCACTTCGGGCAGATAGCGCTGGTTGCACTGCGCGTCGGCCATGGCCTGTGCTTGCGCTGCATCGCGCGCCCACAACAGGGTGTCATGACGCCCCACAGCAGCCAGTGCCAACGCAGTGCCCCAGGCACCAGCGCCGAGCACGGCTATGTTCACGACGAGGACAACCCGATCAAGCAGCCGCCGCGGAACCGGCTCCGCCGGGCCGCTGGCGGCGCCCCCCCGGGGGGGAGGCGCCGAAGGCGCATCGGGGGGGAGCTCAATTCACACCGGTGATGATGCGCGAACCGCCGTTGCCCTGGGCCGCTGCGGCCTGCGCCTGCTGCGCTTCGAACATGGCCTGGAAGTTAACTTCCGTCAGCAGAATGGGCGGGAAGCCGGCGCGCGTGCAGACATCGGACACGATGGCGCGCAGGTAGGGGTAGATCATCTGCGGGCAGACGATGCTGATGATGCCTTGCATCTGTTCTTCGGGCACGTTGCGGATCTCGAAGATGCCGGCCTGCTTGGCCTCCACCAGGAACAGGACCTTGTCCTTGACCTTGGTGGTGACGGTGGCGGTGACGGTGACTTCGAAGATGCCGTCGCTCACCGGTGCAGCAGCCATGCCCAGGTTGATGTCGACCTGCGGTTGCGACTGTTCGAGCAGGATCGCCGGCGAATTGGGCTGCTCCAGCGACAGGTCCTTGAGGTACATGCGCTGGATCTGGAAAACGGGGGTCTCGTCGGCCATGGTGTGTTCCAAGAATTGACAAAGCCCGGCGCCGGATGGCGCCGAGCCGCAGCCCCTGATTATGGCGGAGCGATGTGTCGCGCCCGCCTGCGACAGCCGGGCCCAGGTCAGGCCGCGCCCAGCAAGGGCAGCAGGCCGCCGCGCTGGTCCAGCGCCAGCAGGTCGTCGCAGCCGCCGACATGCGTCTGGCCGATGAAGATCTGCGGCACCGTGCGGCGGCCGGTGAGCTCCATCATCTGGCGCCGCTCTTCCGGGTGCAGGTCGACGCGGATTTCCTCGATGGCATGCACGCCACGCTGCTTGAGCAGCGCCTTGGCGCGCACGCAGAACGGGCACACCTCGGTGGTGTACATCTTGACCAGCGACATGCGGGAATCCTGAAATGACGGAGCAGCGATTGTCCCGCGGCAGGTTCAGGCCGTCTTCTCGGTGGTCTTTTCCGCGCTCTTCTCGACGGGCAGCGCGGCGTCGCGCCAGCCGGCCGTGCCGCCGGCCACCGCCACGGCCTTCTCGTAGCCGGCCTTGCGCAGCTGCGTGGCCGCCTTGCCGGCGCGGGCGCCCGTGGGGCACATCAGCAGCAGCGGCAAGGTCTTGTTGGTGGGCAGGGCCTTGGCCGCTTCCAGCTGGCCCAGCGGCACGTTGCGCGCACCCGCCGCATGGGACGCCGCGAACTCGCCCGGTTCGCTCACGTCGATGAGTACGCCCTTCTCGCGGTTGATCAGGCGCACGGCTTCGGCCGTGCTCACCGCGCCGCTGCCGGCCGAGGCGCCCTTGAGCATCGGCCACAACAGCAAACCGCCCGAGGTCAGCGCCATCGCCATCAGAACCCAGTTGTCGAGAAAGAATTTCAAGCGGCCGCCAGTGCAAACATGCAAAACCACGAATTATAGAATCCGGCCTTATGCACAAGCTCGTCCTCATCCGTCACGGCGAATCGACCTGGAACCTGGAGAACCGCTTCACCGGCTGGACCGACGTGCCGCTCACCGACACCGGCGTGGCGCAGGCGCGCCAGGCCGGGCGCCTGCTGAAGGAGGCGGGCTACGATTTCGACGTGGCCTATACCTCGGTGCTCAAGCGCGCGGTGTGGACGCTCTGGCACGCGCTGGACGAGCTGGACCGCACCTGGCTGCCGGTGCAACACGACTGGCGCCTGAACGAGCGCCACTACGGCGCGCTGCAGGGCCTGAACAAGGCCGACATGGCCAGGCAGTATGGCGACGAGCAGGTACTGATCTGGCGCCGCAGCTACGACACGCCGCCGCCGGTGCTGGACGCCGCCGACCCGCGCAGCGAACGCAGCGACCCGCGTTACGCCCGGCTGGACCGCGGCCAGGTGCCGCTGACCGAATGCCTGAAGGACACCGTGGCGCGCGTGCTGCCGTGCTGGAACGAGCGCCTGGCACCGGCCATCCGCAGTGGCCAGCGCATCGTCATCGCAGCGCATGGCAACAGCATCCGCGCGCTGGTGAAGTACCTCGACGGCATCGGCGACAGCGAGATCGTCGGCGTCAACATCCCGAACGGCATTCCGCTGGTCTACGAACTCGACGCCGATCTGAAGCCCATGCGCAGTTACTACCTGGGTGACGCCGAAGCGGCCGCGAAGGCCGCCGCCGCGGTGGCGGCGCAGGGGCAACGCAAGGGCTGAATCGCCGTCACGCCAGCTCGCGCAGCGCCGCGGCGAGCAGCGGCACGACGCTGACCGCGTTGGTGGCATGGGCCACGCAGTCGCTGCTCCAGACATGCCGCACGCCGGCCGCGCGCACCTGCTGCAGTGCGTCGCCGATGAAGAGCGCATGCGTCACCGCCACGTCCACGCTGGCCGCACCCTGCGCCAGCGCGCCGCGTGCCGCGGCCACCAGCGTGCGGCCGGTGCTGGCCATGTCGTCCAGCAGCACCACGGCGCGGCCGGCCACGTCCACCACGGGCAGGGCCACGTCGACATCGCGGTCGCCATGGCGCTGCTTGTGGCAGACGGCGTGGTCCAGGCCATGCGCCAGCGCGGCGGCGCGCACCCACTGGCCGGCTTCCTCATCCGGCGCCAGCAGCAGCGCGCCCGGCACTTCGCGCGCCACGTGTTCGCCCAGCAGCACGGCGGCCGACAGCGCCACGCCGCGGCGGCCCGGCACCACCTCGTCCATGGTGGCCACGCGGTGCAGGTGCGGGTCGACCGTGATCACGGCGTCGAAGGCGCCGGCCAGCAGACGGCCCAGCAGGCGCTGGCTGACCACCTCGCCGGGTGTGAAGGCCATGTCCTGGCGCATGTAGGCCAGATAGGGCGCCGTCAGCAGCAACTGCCCCGCGCCCAGTTCGCGCGCGCCGCCGGCGGCGAGCAGCAGTTCCGTCAGCTTGGCGTTCGGGTCCTGCAGGCCGCGCAGCACCACCACACGCGGCGGCAGGGTGTGCGGCAGGCGCAGGCGCGTCTCGCCATCCGGAAAGCGGTGGCGGCCGATCAGTGCCAGCGGGCAGCCCAGCGCCGCTGCCAGACGCTGGGCCAGGCGCTCTTCATCGTCAAAGGCCAGCAGCACGGTGCTCGTCATGCGGGCAGCTCCGCGGCGACCAGTTCGCGCAGGTGTTCTGCCAGCGCGCGGCGGTCGGCATGCGCCGTGGCCACGGCGGGCAGCAAGTGCACATGCGCACGCAGCCCGCGTGCCGAGGCCACGCGCCACAGGCTCTGCAGGAGGGTCGTGTCGCCGATGTAAACCACGGAAGGACTGTAAGCCTGTGCCGCGTCGGCAAAGCGCAGCACCACCGGCTGCACGGGCGTGGCCGTGGCCACCGCGGCCTGCAGCAGGTTGGCGTGGAAGGGCAGCGGCGCGGGCCCGGTGCCGGTGGTGCCTTCGGGGAACACCGCCACCGTATCGCCAGCCTGCAGCGCGCTGGCCATGGCGTGCACCACGCGCACGGCGTCGCGCTTGCGTTCGCGCTCGATGAACAGGGTGCCGGCATTGCGGATCAACCAGCCCAGCAGCGGCCACTGCAGCACGTCGGCCTTGCTGACGAAACGTGCATGCGGCGCCGCGGCGTGGATGGCCGCGATGTCCAGCCACGAGATGTGGTTGGCGATGAGCAGTGTGGCACCCGGCCGCGGCGTGCCGCTCACTTCCAGCGACAGCCCCATGGCGCGCAGCAAGCCCGCCGACCACCAGCGGATGCGCTCGTGGCGCCCGGCCTTGTCCAGCGCCGGGAAGCGTGTCATCACCAGCATGCCGTGCAGCACGTGCAGCGTGGCGCGGAGCAGCCGCCAGACGGCCAGCAAGGGCCGCATGAGGTGGCGCATCACGTGGTGCTGGCCGGCGCTTCGCAAGCCCCGGCGCCGCCAGGCGCCTCGTAGGCGATGGTGCCCGCCACCAGCGTGGCCCGCACGCGGCCCGGCAAGGCCATGCCGGTGGATGCGAACGAGAAGGGCGTGTGCTTGCCCTGGCTGGCCAGCACGCCCGGGGTGACCATCCATTCGGCGGCGGGGTCGAAGAGACAGATGTCGGCCACGCCGCCTTCGACCAAACGCCCGGCGCTGCTGGCCAGCGAACCCAAGGCGTCGCCCAGCACGCGCACCGGGCCCTGCGTCACGCGCGCCAGGGTCTGCGTCAGCGGCAGGCCGCTGTCCTGCCCCCAGCGCAGCGCCAGGCTGAGCAGCAGTTCCAGCCCCGTGGCGCCGGGTTCGGCCTCGCCGAAGGGCAGATTCTTCATGTCGTCGGCCACCGGGTTGTGGTCGGAGACCAGCGCGTCCAGCGTGCCGTCGGCGAGTGCGGCACGCAGCGCGTCGCGGTCGCCGCCTTGGCGCAAAGGCGGTGTCAGGCGCATGTCGGGGTTGAAGTAGCCGATGTCGACATCGGTGAGGTGCAGCGAGTTGATGCTCACGTCGGCCGTCACCGGCAGACCCTCCGCCTTGGCGGCGCGCAGCAGCGCCACGCCGGCGGCGCTGGACAGCCGGCACAGGTGCACACGCGCCTGGGTGGCGCGCACCAGTTCGAACAGCGTGTGCAGCGCCACCGTCTCGGCCACCACGGGCACGCCCGACAGGCCCAGGCGCGTGGCCATCGCGCCCTGCGCCGCCATGCCGTTGCCCAGCCAGGCGTCGAGCGGGCGCAGCCACACCGTGTAGCCGAAGGTGGCGGCGTACTGCAGCGCGCGCAGCAGCACCAGCGTGTCGGTGACGGGCCGGTCGGCCTGCGCGAAGCCGATGCAGCCGGCTTCCGTCAGCTCGGCCATCTCGGTGAGCACGCTGCCTTCGAGCTTGCGCGTCAGCGCACCCAGCGGGAAGACGCGGCAGCGGCTCAACTTGCGGGCGCGGAACTTCAGCATCTCCACCAGGCCGGGCTCGTCGAGCACGGGGTCGGTGTCGGGCGGGCAGACCAGGCTGGTCACGCCACCGGCCGCCGCCGCGGCGAGCTCGCTTTCCAGCATGCCTTCGTGTTCCTGTCCGGGCTCGCGCAGGCGCGCGGCGAGGTCGACCAGACCTGGCGCGACGATCAGACCCGTGGCGTCGATCTCGCGGTCAGCGCCGAAGTCAGGCAGCGACCCGATGCCGACGATGCGGCCCGAGGCGATGGCGACATCGGCCACCTCGTCGCGGCCTGAAGCGGGGTCGACCACACGGCCGTTGCGAATGGCAATCTTCATGCGGCGTTCCCCGCAATGGTGCTCATCACGGCCATGCGCACGGCGATGCCGAAGGTCACCTGCGGCAGGATCACGCTGTGGCTGCCGTCGGCCACGCTGGAGTCGATCTCCACGCCGCGGTTGATGGGCCCGGGGTGCATGACGATGCAGTCGGGCTTGGCCAGCGCCAGCTTCTCGGCCGTGAGGCCGTAGGTCTTGAAGAACTCACCCGCGCTCGGCAGCATGGCGCCGCTCATGCGTTCGTTCTGCAGACGCAGCATGATGATCACGTCGGCACCGCGGATGCCTTCGGCCATGTCGTGGCAGACGCGCACGCCCATCGCCGACAGATCGCCCGGCACCAGCGTCTTCGGCCCCACGGCGCGGATCTCGGGCACGCCCAGCGTGGTCAGCGCATGGATGTCGCTGCGCGCCACGCGCGAATGCACGATGTCGCCGACGATGGCCACCGTGAGCTGCGTGAAGTCCTTCTTGAAGTGGCGGATGGTGTACATGTCCAGCAGCCCCTGCGTGGGGTGGGCATGACGGCCGTCGCCGGCATTGATCACGTGCACGTGCGGTGCCACATGCTGGGCGATGAGATACGGCGCGCCGCTTTCGGCATGGCGCACGATGAACATGTCGGCGTGCATCGCGGACAGATTGGCGATGGTGTCGAGCAGGCTCTCGCCCTTGGCCGTGCTGCTTCTCGCAATGTCGAGGTTGATGACGTCGGCACTCAGGCGTTTGGCCGCGATCTCGAAGGTGGTGCGCGTGCGCGTGCTGTTCTCGAAGAACAGGTTGAACACGCTCTTGCCGCGCAGCAAGGGCACCTTCTTCACGTCGCGGTCATTGACGCTCAGAAAGGTGCCGGCGGTATCGAGGATTTGCGTCAGCACGGCCTTCGGCAGACCTTCGATGGACAGCAGGTGGATCAGCTCACCATGCGGGTTGAGCTGCGGGTTGCGGCGCGACAGCACTTAGCCCTGCTCCTGGACCGTGAATTGAAAGCGGCCGTGATCGTCGCGCACCAGCGAGAGCTTCTGCGCCGGCGGCAGCACGATCTTGGCGGCCGAGAAGGCCGCAGCCACCGGCAGCTCGCGGCCGCCACGGTCCACCAGCACGGCGAGCGCGACGCTGGCCGGGCGGCCGAAGTCGAAGAGTTCGTTGACCACGGCGCGAATGGTGCGGCCGGTGTAGAGCACGTCGTCGATGAGCACGATGTGGCTGCCGTCGATGGCGAAGGGCAGGTTCGTGGCGTCGGTTCCGGACGCCAGTCCACGCGCCGAGAAATCGTCGCGGTGCAGCGTGCTGCTGATGACACCGTGCGTGCCCGGCCGGCCCAGGTCGCGGTGCAGCCTTTCGGCCAGCCAGGCGCCGCCGCTCCAGATGCCGACGAGCACCGATTCCGGTTGCAGCAACGTGGCCACGCCGTGGCGCAGTTCGGCGTACAGGCTTTCGGCGTCAAGCTGCAGCATCGTGATGGGCTTCCGGCAGGCTGCCGAGGTACTGATTCAGGATGATGGCCGCCGCCGCTGCGTCGGCATCAGCGGCACCGGACGCAAGCGCTTCGGTGGTGGTGTAGCGCTCGTCCACCTCGTGCACCGGCAGGCCGTAGCGGCCATGCAGCTGGCGGGCGAAGCGCTGTGCCTTACGCGTATTGTCGTGCGGCGCGCCGTCGGGGTGGAAGGGGATGCCGACCACCAGCGCGTCGGGCTGCCATTCGGCGATCAGCTTGGCAATCGCCGTGAAGCGCGCGTCGCCCTCGGCGGCGACGGTGGTCAGCGCGCGCGCCTGGCCCAGCAGCGTGTTGCCGCAAGCCACGCCAGTGCGGCGGGTGCCGAAATCGAAAGCCAGAAAGCTCAAAGGGCGCGCATCCGGGCGCACCGCCATCTCAGTTTTCCATGGTGCCAAGCGGCACCCTCGACGTACGAATCCACGGCCACCAAGCGACCGCCGCGGAACCGGCTCCGCCGGGCCGCTGGCGGTGCCCCCCCGGGGGGGAGGCGCCGAAGGCGCATCGGGGGGGATTCAATTCAAGCATGCCCTGCCTCTTGCGACAGCATGCGCGGGTCGATGCCCAGCAGCGACACGGCGCGGTCGTAGCGCTTGTCCACCGGCGTGTCGAAGATGACCTTCGGGTCAGCGCCAACCGTCAGCCAGCCGTTGCGGCCGATCTCGTCTTCCAGCTGGCCCGCCTGCCAGCCGCTGTAGCCCAAGGTCACCAGCACCTTGGTCGGGCCGGCGCCTTCGGCCATGGCTTCCAGCACGTCCTTGCTGGTGGTCATCTCCAGGCCGCCGGGCACCGACAGCGTGCTGTTGTAGTGGCCGCGGCCTTCGCCCAGCTTTTCGTGCAGCACGAAGCCGCGTTCGGTCTGCACCGGGCCGCCGAAGAACACGGGCTGCTCGGCCAGTTCTTCCCGGTCGAGTGCCAGTTCGACCTTCTCGAACAGGTTCCTGAGCTTGATGTCGATGGGCTTGTTGATGACCAGGCCCAGGGCACCCTTCTCGTTGTGCTCGCACAGGTAGACCACGGTGCCGGCAAAGGTCTCGTCGGCCATGCCGGGCATGGCGATCAGGAACTGGTTGGTGAGGTCGATGCGGTCGCCGCTGGGCATGCAACGATTCTATTCCCCGGTCACACTGGCGCCCCATGCCCAAAGCCCCTAGCACCGCCCCCTCCAAACCCTTGGACCGCGCCCTCGTCTGGCTGCGCCGTGACCTGCGCGCCGACGACCACGCAGCGCTGTACCACGCCCTGCGCTCGGCGCGCCTGGTCTGGTGCGTCTTCGTCTTCGACCGCGAGATCCTCGACGTGCTGCCGCGCAGCGACCGGCGCGTCGAGTTCATCCGCGACAGCCTGCTCGGCGTGGATGCCGAGCTGCGGGCGCTTGCCGCATCGCACGGCGGCGAAGGCGTCGGGCTCATCGTGCGCCACGGCTGGGCGACGGAAGAGATCCCGGCGCTGGCCGCGCGCCTGGGCGTGCAGGCGGTCTACGCCAACCACGACGACGAGCCCGCGGCGCTGGAGCGCGACGCGCACGTGCGCGGCCGGCTGGCCGAAGCCGGCGTGGCGCTGCACACGAGCAAGGACCACGTGGTCTTCGAACGCAGCGAGGTGATGACGCTCGGCGGCGGTGCCTTCTCCGTCTTCACGCCCTACAAAAACGCCTGGTTGAAGAAGTGCGAGCCCTATTTCCTGAGCAGCTACCCGGTGGCGCACCACGCCAGCGCGCTGGCACCGCGGCCAGCGGATGAGCCCGGCGTGCCGGCGCTGGAAGACATCGGCTTTGCGCGCACCAACCTGCACCAGCTGCGTTTGCCCAGCGGCCCGGCCGGCGCGCAGGAGCTGCTGGCCGACTTCATCGAGCGCATCGACCGCTACCACGACACGCGCGACTTCCCCGCCGTGAAGGGGCCGAGCTACCTCAGCACGCACCTGCGCTTCGGCACCGTGTCCATCCGCCAGCTGGCGCGGGCGGCCATGCAGCGACGAGAAGGTGGCTCACGCGGCGCCGAGGTCTGGTTGTCGGAACTGATCTGGCGCGACTTCTACCACCAGGTCTTGCACCACCACCCGCGCGTGGTGGGCCACGCCTTCAAGCCGGAGTACGAGCGCATCAAGTGGGAACACGGCAAACATGCCGATGAACTTTTCGCCGCCTGGTGCGAAGGCCGCACCGGCTACCCGCTGATCGACGCCGCCATGCACCAGATCAACCAGACCGGCTACATGCACAACCGCCTGCGCATGGTGGTGGCCAGCTTCCTGACCAAGGATCTGGGCATTCACTGGCGGCGCGGCGAGGCCTACTTTGCGCTGCACCTCAACGACTTCGACCTCGCCGCCAACAACGGCGGCTGGCAGTGGGCGGCCTCTTCCGGTTGCGACGCGCAGCCCTACTTCCGCATCTTCAACCCGGTGACGCAGAGCGAGAAGTTCGACCCCGAGGGCAAGTTCATCCGCCGCTACCTGCCGCAGCTGGCCAAGCTGCCCGACAAGTTCATCCACGCGCCGTGGACGCTGCGGCCGGTGGAGCTGGCGGCCTGCGGTGTGGAGCTGGGCAAGGACTACCCGCTGCCGGTGGTGGACCACGCCGCGGCGCGCGAGAAGACCTTGGCGCGCTATGCCGTGGTCAAGCAGGCGACGTGAACGGTGGCCGCGCCTCGGGAACAAAGCCCAGGCTCTCGTACAAGGCTTCGGCCCTGCTGTTGCCCTGGGTCACCACCAGCCGCACCACCGTCTCGTCGCCCGCGGCCAGCCGGTTGATGGCGCGCACCAGGCCGGCACGCGCCAGGCCCTGGCGCTGGTGGCTGGGTGCGGTGACCATGAAGGCGATGAAAGGCAGGTCCTGCCACAGCGTCACCATCGTCGCGGCCACCAGACGGGCGTCGCGTTCGGTGACTTCCGACACCGCCCAGAGGAAGGCGCCCGAGCCGCCGGCAAAGAGATCGCGCGCGATGGCCCGGGCATCGTCGAGCGTTTCGCCTTCGTCGTCGAGCGTGCCTCGGTAGGCGTCGAGCATCAGCGCGCCCAGGGCGTCGGCGTCTTCGGGCACGGGCGGCCGCACCGTGGCGTCGTGCGCCACCGGCCGGCGCAGCACCGGCGCCGCCAGCATGAAGCGGCGGCGCACGGTGTTCACGCAGCGGCTGAGGTGAAGCGCGCCAACAGATCGGCATGCCGTTGCGGCCATGCGGCCATGGCGCTGCCGTCGCCGTCGAACACGGTCCTCACGAAGGCCAGCACCAGCGCCTGTGTGGCCGCCTTCACCTGTGGGTTCAATGTCGCGCCGCCAGTGGTGCTGCGGTCGGTGAACATGCTGTGCGAGCCGCCTTCGTAGACGGCCAGCCACTTGCGCGGGCTGCCGGTGGCGTCGAACACTTTCACGCGGTCTTCGGCGCCGCTGTAGTAGCCGGGGATGCGGATGATGTCCTCGGTGGCCGTGACGTGCAGGCTGGGCACGGCCACGCTGGCGAGGATGCGCCGCGGCTCGGGTTCACCATAAAAAGGCGGCGCTGAGATGACCACGGCGGCACGCACGCGCGCGTCGTGCAGGTCGATCACCTGGCCTTCGCGCGCCACGCGTGCGCCGCTGGCCAGCAGCGTGGTGTTGGCGCCGTAGCTGTGGCCGGCGGCGACGATGCGCTGCGCGTCGACACGCGGCGCCAGTTCGCCCGTCAGCAGCGTGTCGAGTGCAAAGCGCAGATCCTGCACGCGGTGGATGGCTTCCTTGTCCTGCGCCGCGCCTTGCAGTCGCCCCACCAGGTTGAAGACGCTGCCCGTCCACAGCGAACGGTCGCTGCCCACGTGCTGCAGGTGCAGGCTGGCGATGCCGTGCGCGGCCATGTGGCGGCCGAACCAGCTGTAGCCGAAGCGCGAGCCGCCGATGCCGTGCGAGAACACCACCAGCGGCACCGGCTGCGGGCTCTGCGGCAGATACAGGCGCACGGGCACCGGGCGCTGGCGGGTGGCGTCCTGCCACTCGTAGTCCCAGGTCAGCGGCGCTTCCTGCGCCCAGGCCGGCCAGGCCGCGGCGGCCAGCGCGGCGGCGGAGAGGCGCAGGCAGTCACGTCGGTTGAAGCTCATGCCGTGGCCTCCTTGGCGGCGTCCTTCGTGGAAGACGCGCGGCCGCGGCGCCACATCCGGCCCATGCCCCGGATGAAGTCGTCGACATAGGTGAAGAGCACCGGAATCACCAGCAGGCTCAGGAAGGTGCTGGTGATGAGCCCGCCGATGACGACGATGGCCATCGGCGCGCGAAAGCTCGGGTCGGTGCCGATGCCCAAAGCGATGGGCACCATGCCCGCGGCCATGGCGATGGTGGTCATGATGATCGGCCGCGCGCGCTTGTGGCAGGCGTCGATCACGGCTTCCAGGCGCTTGAGGCCATGGTCGCGCCGCGCCAGGATCACGTAGTCCACCAGCAGGATGGAGTTCTTGGTGGCAATGCCCATCAGCATGATCAGGCCGATCATGCTCGGCATGCTGATCGCGGTGTGCGTGATGAACAGCGCCAGGAAGGCGCCCGGGATCGACAGCACCAGCGCACCCAGAATCGTCACCGGCTGCACGAAGTCCTTGAACAGCAGCACGAGCACGATGTAGATGCACATCACGCCCGTGAGCATGGCCAGGCCGAAGCTGCTGAAGAGTTCGGCCATGGCTTCGGCGTCGCCGACCTCGGTCTGGATGACACCCGGCGGCAGCGACTTCAGGCTGGGCAGCGCGAGCGCGCGCTCCTTCACCTCGCCGAGCGCCTGGCCGTTGAGCTCGATGTCGAAGTTGACGTTGCGCAGCCGGTTGTAGCGGTCGATCTGTGCCGGCCCGCTGTCGATGGTGAGCGTGGCCACGTTGCCCAGGGGTACCGGCCCGGCCTTGCCCGGCACCGGCAGGCGGGCCAGCAGGTTGAGGTCGGTGCGCGCATCGGCCGGCAGGCGCACGACGATGGGTATCTGGCGCTGGCTGAGGTTCAGCTTGGGCAGGCTCTGGTCGTAGTCGCCGGCGGTGGCAATGCGCAGCGTGTCGGCGATGGCCGCGGTGCTGTCGCCCAGATCGGCGGCGCGCGCTGAGTCGGGCCGCACGATGAGTTCGGGCCGCACCAGGCTGGAACTGCTGGTCACGGCGCCGATGCCGGGTATGCCGCGCAGTTCCCGTTCCACCACCGCGGCATGGGCCGCCAGCGCGGCGCCGTCTTCACCGGCCAGCACCAGCACGTACTTCTCGGCGCTCTGGCCGAAGCCGACGTTGACACGCGCACCCGGCAACACCGCCAGCGCCTCGCGGAACTGCGCCTCGATGGCCTGCTTGCTGAGGCCGCTGCGTTCGCCGCGCGGCGTCATGTTGATGGTCAGCGTGGCCTTGCGCACATCGGGCAGCGCGCCGCCAGGGTCGAAGCTGTTGCTGCCGGTGCTACCGCCACCCACGGCGGTGTAGATCAGCTTGACGTGCGGGTTCTTCTCGATGAGCTGGCGCGCCTGCTCGGCGGCTGCCAGCGTCTGCGCGTAGCTGCTGCCGGGCGGCAGCGTCACCGTCACCTGGGTCTGGCTCAGGTCGTCGGGCGGGATGAAGCCGGTGGGCAGCAGCGGCACCAGCATGAAGGAGCCGACGAAGAACACCGCGGTGGCCGCCATCGTCAGCACGCGGTGCTTCAGGCACCAGCCGGCCCAG
>JANNFE010000107.1:0-1921 GCA_031379415.1 Betaproteobacteria bacterium
GGCACCTACACCGACAAGCTGCCGCTGATGGTGAACCCGCAGACCGGCCGCGTGCACACCAACTACGCCCAGGCCGTGGCGGTGACGGGCCGCCTGGCCAGCAACGACCCCAACCTGCAGAACATCCCCATCCGCACGCCCGAAGGCCGCCGCGTGCGCGAGGCCTTCATCGCGCCGCCGGGCCATGTGCTGATGAGCGCCGACTACAGCCAGATCGAGCTGCGCATCATGGCCCACATCAGCGAAGACCCGAGCCTGCTGCGCGCCTTCGCCGAAGGCATCGACGTGCACCGCGCCACCGCCAGCGAGGTGTTCGGCGTGCCGGTGGGCGATGTCAGCAGCGAACAGCGCCGCTACGCCAAGGTCATCAACTTCGGGCTCATCTACGGCATGGGCGCCTTCGGGCTGGCCAGCAATTTGGGTATTGAACAAAAGGCGGCCAAGGACTACATCGACAAGTACTTCGCGCGTTTTGCCGGCGTCAAGCGCTACATGGACGAGACGCGGGTGTCAGCCAAGGCCAAGGGTTATGTCGAGACGGTGTTCGGCCGCCGGCTGTGGCTGCCCGAGATCAACAGCGGCAACGGCCCGCGCAAGGCGGGAGCGGAACGCCAGGCCATCAACGCGCCGATGCAGGGCACGGCGGCCGACCTCATCAAACTGGCCATGATCGCGGTGCAAAAGGCGCTGGACGATGAGCGCCGCGCCACGCGCATGGTGATGCAGGTGCATGACGAACTGGTGCTCGAGGTGCCGCAAGCCGAGCTCGACTGGGCGAAGGAAGCCATCCCGCGCCTGATGGCCGGCGTGGCGCAGCTGAAGGTGCCGCTGCTGGCCGAGGTGGGGGTGGGGCCGAACTGGGACCAGGCGCACTGAACAGCGCAGTTCTCGCTAACGCACCACCTCGAACGGCGCCCGCCGCAGATCCAGCGCCGGGTTGCGGTCGAAGAAGTTCGACGGCTTCAACTCGAAGCTGAGCTTGCTGCGCGACATCACCGGCCAGTCCTCGGCCTGCGTGACGTGGTGGTGGCCGAGCGTCAGCCACAGCACCAGGTCGCGGTTGACCAGGCTGCGGTTGTCGCGCACGAACTGCGGCAGGCCCGGCTGGCCGGGGTTCTGGTTGGGCGTGTCGCCGGCGGCGTAGCGCTGCTCGGGGTCGTAGGCCGTGACCCACAGGTTGTGGCCGATGAAGCCGGCACGGCGGTAGTCGGCGGGGTCGAGCAGCGGCTCCACGGCGTCGTGCGTCTCCAGCACATAGGCCGTGTGCTGGCCCCAGGCGTTGCGCCGGTTGGGGTTGATGACGCGCCACTGCGTGTGACCATGGTCGAGCATGCCATCGCGTTCAGAGCCGATGACCCGCTCTTCCAGCCGCCAGCCGCTGCGCCGCGGGCCGGCCACGCGCTTCGTCTCCAGTTCGCCCAGCACGAAGGAATTGGCCGGGCCGTCGACATCGACATCGAGCCTGAAGTTGAAGAAGTGGCTGTGGAAGGGCGCCAGCAGCTGCGGCGCGACGGGTGTGGACGTGGCGCGCTCGTCGGCGCCACCGTAAGCCGGCACGGCCTTGGGTGCCACGATGCCGGTGAGCCCGACCTCGGCGCGGATGCTGCCGTTCTGCGTGAACACCCAGTCCAGCAGATAGTCGTAGTTGCCCACCTGCGCGATGCTGCGCACCACCAGTTCGACCTCGGCGCGGCCTTCATAGGCGCCGTTGGACAGCTGCTCGAAGTGGCGCCAGATGGGGGCACCCGTGAGGCGTTCGAACACGCCCAGCACGCGCACCAGCGGCAGCGGCACCACCGGCACCGTGGGGTCGGGCAGGGCGGCGGCGACCACGGCGTCCAGCAGCACGGCGTTCTCCGGCACGTCCAGCCCGGGTGTGAGCGGCGACGACAGCAGCCCGAAGCCGAACTCGCCCACGTCC
>JANNFE010000159.1:0-13296 GCA_031379415.1 Betaproteobacteria bacterium
CGCCCTCGCGCCGGCCTAAGCTGGATGACAGTCAGTGATCGCTGGCCCACTGCCCAACCGACGGCCCTTCCGGGGTCGGAATCGAAGGAGATCGACATGCTGAACCTCAAGTCCCTGACGAGCGGCGTTGCCGCGGCCGCCCTCGTGAGCGCGATCGGCCTGGCCTACGCCCAGACCACGACCATGCCGCCGGCCGCGAGCGACACCCCCTCGACGACCACCACGCCCGGCCCGATGCAGGCCGCCCCCGCCGCAACCCCGAGCAGCACGTCGTCGACGAACCCCAACGACGCGCTGAACGGCACCGTCACCGAGCCCGCGCCGCAAGCGGACCGCAACTGATACCGCCGCGCGACTGAGCGAGCCCCGGCACCGCGATCATCGTGGCGCCGGGGCTCTTTTCCTTTCAGACCACCAAGGCCCCATGCGGCTGACGCGCTACTTCGACAAGGACCTGATCCAGGGTCTGTGCTGCGGCTTGCTGGCGGGCGCTGCGGTGCTGGCCGTCGTGCTGCCGCTGCGCAGCGGCGCGCTGCCTGCGGCGGGGCCGCAGCCGGCGCAGCGCGAGCTCGATTTCGCCGACGAGCCGGCCACCGCCGACGCACGACGGCTCGCGCAATGGGTCGTCGCCAGCGCCGACAACGGCACGCGGCCGTTCGTCATCCTCGACAAGCAGGACGCCCGCGTCTTCGTCTTTGCGGCCAGTGGCCGCCTGCTGGGTGCCACGCCGGTGCTGCTGGGCTACGCCCGCGGCGATGACAGCGTGCCGGGCATCGGCAGCCGGCCCATCGAGGCGGTGCTTCCCGAAGAGCGCACCACGCCGGCGGGCCGTTTTCTTTCCGTGCCGGGGCGCAACACGCTTGACGAAGACGTGCTCTGGGTCGACTACGGCGCTGCCGTCTCGATGCACCGCATCAGGCTCACGGACCCGGCTGAACGCCGCGCCGAACGGCTGGCCACGCCCACCGCCGCCGACAACCGCATCAGCTACGGCTGCATCAACATGCCGGTGCCCTTCTTCGAGCAGGTGCTGTGGCCGAACCTGCGCAGTGGCCAGGGCGTCGTGTACGTGTTGCCAGAAGTGAAGTCGCTGGAGCAGACCTTTCCGGCCCTCGCAACACCTGCCGCGACAGCCAGTGCCGGTGGCCGCGACTAAGCACCGAATCGCCCGCTTTGCAGGCCTTCGCCTGACCATCACCGGCCAGCCACGGCGCTAGCCTCTGCACAGGTCAAGCCGGGCAACACCCGGCGCGTCTTTCATGGCAGACGCGGAGTGGCGGTGGACATGGGTGCTTGGCGGGTGGGCATGGCAGCGTGGGCGGTTGCGGGGCTGTGGGCTGTCGCCCGTGCGGCAGCGGCCGACGCCGGAACCGCGGCGCCTGACTTCCTGGGCCAGCCCGCCGCGCCTTCGGTGCAGGCGCTGGCGCGCTGGGCGTTCAGCGGCGGCGACGCGGCTGGCCAGCCCTTCGCGGTGGTCGACAAGCAGCGGGCGCGCATCTTCGTCTTCTCGGCCGACGGCCGCCTGGCCGGCAGCACGCCGGTGCTGCTGGGTCAGGCGCGCGGCGACGAGTCGGCCCCCGGGGTCGGCACGCGCGTGCTGAGCGGCATTGCGCCGCAGGAGCGCACGACACCGGCCGGGCGCTTCGCCTCGCAGCCTGGCCGCAACCACCTGGGCGAAGCCATCGTCTGGGTCGACTACGAAACGGCCGTGGCCATCCACCGCCTGCGCCCGTCGCCTGCCAGGGCCCAGCGGGCGCAGCGGCTGGCCTCCGATTCGGCGGACGACAAGCGCCTCTCGCTGGGTTGCATCGTGGTCAGCGAGGCGTTCTACGACAGCGTCGTGGCGCCGCTGCTCGGCCGCCAGCGCGGCGTGGTCTACGTGCTGCCGGAAAGCCGCGACTGGACCGAACTGTTCGCCGCCGCGGCCGGCGCCTGAACGCGCTTCAATCGGCCCGCGCAAACGCGCGCCGCGCCAGCAGCGCCCCGGCAAACGCCACCGACATCGACAGCCCCATCACCAGCACGAAGCCCCAGCGCCCGGTGCTGCCCGCCAGCCCGAACAGCGCCCCAGCCACGGCCAGCAGCGCGCTGCAGCCGAGCGCGTCGCCCAGTTGCAGGGCCGACGCGTTGTGGCCTTGTTCGGCCGGCGCCGACAAGCTCAGTGTCAGCACCGACAGCATCGGAAAGCTCAGGCCGATGCCGAAGCCGGCCACCGTCCAGCCCGCCAGCAACAACCAGGGCGAGTGCCCCAGCAGCATCTGCACCAGCAGCGCGCCCAGCCCCGCCGTCACGGCCAGGAAGCCTGCCTGCAGCCCGCGCCGCCGCTGGCGCGGCTGCTGGATGCGGGCCTGCAGCGCGCTGCCGCAGCTCCACATCACCGCACCGGCGCTCAGCGCCAGGCCGGCCTGGGTGAGGCTGAAGCCTTGTTCACGCGTCAGGTACAGCGGCACGAAGACCTCGGCCGTGGCGAAGGCGGCGGCCAGCAGGCCGCGCAGCGCGATGACGGCGGACAAACCCGGCGCGGCGCTCAGGCTGCCGCGGGGCAACAGGCGGCGTGCAGCCGTGCCGGCGCCCACCAAACCCAACACCAGGGAGGCCGGCAGCCACCAACCGGCGCCAGTCTGGCTGGCGCCATGCAGCAGCAGCGCACCCACGGCAGCGAGCAAGGCCCAGCCCACGCGCGCCGCGGGCTGGGCCGACGCGTGGGCCGCTGGTGCCGGCACGCGGGCGAAAGCCGGCAGCAAGAGCAGCGCAGCCAGCGGCACAGCCGCGGCGACGACCAGGAACACCGCGCGCCAGCCCAGGTGCTCTACCAGCAGCGCGGCCAGCGCCGGGCCCACCAGCCCAGGCACCACCCAGGCCGCGGCGAGCAGCGCGAAGAGGCGCGGGTGCAGGGCCGCCGGCACCAGCTGCCCCATGCCCACGTACAAGGCCACGCCGAGCATCCCGCTGCCCAGGCCCTGCACCACACGCCCGGCCACCACCCAGCCCATGCCGGGCGCGAAGCCGGCCAGCAGCAGCCCGGCCGTGAAGATCACCAGGCCGGCCACCGTGGCGCGCCAGGCGCCGTGGCGGTCACACGAACGGCCGGCCAGCACCATGCCCAGCACCGAACTGGCCAGCATGCCGCCGAAGGCCAGCGCGTACAGGGCCACGCCGTCCAGCGCGCCGGCAATGGCCGGCATGGCGGCGGCCACGGCCATGGCCTCGAAAGCCAGCAGCGAGACCAGCGCCACGGCGCCCACGCTGGCGCCCGCGAGGCCGCGGCTGAACAGCGTGTCGGCCGGCGGGGGCGGCGTGGTGGGGGCGGTGGTCGTGCCGATGCTGATCATGGCTTGCGATGGGGCGGTGATGATCGCAGAATAGGACCTCAAGCGAACTTGAGGTCAAGCGATGCCGACGTCGACCGTGCTGCTGACCGTGGGCGAACTGGCGGCGCGTGGCGGCGTGGCGGTGTCGGCGCTGCACTACTACGAGTCGCGCGGGCTCATCCACGCCGAGCGCAGCGCCGGCAACCAGCGCCGCTACCCGCGTGCCACGCTGCGGCGCGTGGCATTCATCCGCGCGGCGCAGCAGCTGGGCATCGGCCTGGCCGAGATCGCCGACGCGCTGGCGCAGCTGCCGCAGCAGCGCACGCCAACCAAGGCCGACTGGGCGCGCCTGTCGTCACAGTGGCGCGCGCAGCTCGACGCGCGCATCGCCGCGCTGCAGGCCTTGCGTGACCGGCTCGACGGCTGCATCGGCTGCGGTTGCCTGAGCCTGCGCAGTTGCGCGTTGTACAACCCGGGCGACAGCTGCGCGCAGCGTGGCAGCGGCGCCCAGCGCCTGCCCGGTCTGACAGCCACCGATTGAGAGGACCCGCATGGCCCTGCAGCTCTACTTCCATCCCTTTTCGTCTTACTGCCAGAAGGTGCTGGTGGCGCTGTACGAAAACGATGTGCCCTTCGAAGGCCGCCGGCTCGAAGGGCCTGACAGCGCGGCCACGCAGGAACTGGCCCGGCTGTGGCCGATCAAGCGCTTTCCGGTGCTGGTGGATGGCGAACACACCATCCTGGAGGCCAGCTGCATCGTCGAATACCTCGGCCTGCAGCACCCAGGCCCGGTGCCGCTGATCCCGGCCGACCCCGCCGCTGCGCTGGAAGTGCGCATGCTCGACCGCTTCTTCGACAACTACGTCGCCACGCCGCAGCAGAAGATCGTGTTCGACGCTATCCGCCCCGAAGGCCTGCGCGACGCCCATGGCGTGGCGCAGGCGCGCGAGATGCTGGATACCGCCTACGCCTGGCTGAACCAGCGCATGGCCCGGCGCAGCTGGGCGGTGGGCGAGACCTTCAGCCTGGCCGACTGCGCGGCCGCGCCCTTCCTCTTCTATGCCAACTGGACCCATGCCATCGGCAAGGCGCATCCGCATGTCAGTGCCTACCGGCAGCGCCTGCTGCAGCGGCCCTCGTTTGCCCGTGCGGTGGACGAAGCGCGGCCCTACCGTCGCTTCTTCCCGCTCGGCGCGCCCGCTCGCGATTGAGCGCAGGCGCAGCACTGGCCGTCAGTTGATCCCGGTCAGTGAACCGGCGGCTGTCCGGGAAGATGATGGCCTTCAAGGAGACCGTCATGAAACTTGCCCTGACCGCCGAGCAACGCCAGGCCCTGGCTGCCGCCCTGCAGGCGCGGCTGCACGAGATCGAACAACAACTGCGGGCCCGCCAGCAGGGCCTGAGCGCTGCCGAACAGGCACTGGCCACGCGCGAGCAGGGCGGCAACGACGCCGTGCAGATGGCCAGTGACCGCGAGGTGGAGGCCACGCTCACCGACATCGAGGAGCGCGAGATGCTCGCGCTCAGCGCCGCCTTGCGCCGCGTGCACGAAGAGGACTACGGCCTGTGCACCAGCTGCGGCAAGGTGATCCCGTATGGCCGGCTGCACATTGAACCGCAGGCCCAGCGTTGCGTGGCCTGCGAGACCCTGCACGAGAAAGCGAAACTCACATGACACCCACCCATGCCGTGATCTGGACCGACCACCACAGCGCCCTGGTCCTGCAGTTCGACAGCGACGACGTGCAGACACACAAGCTGCACGCCCACCAGCACCCCACCGGCCAGCATGGCAGTGCGGTGCGCGCCGAACACGAGTTCTTCGGCGAGCTGTGCGACGCGCTCGACAGCACGCCCGAGGCGCTGGTGACCGGCTCGCACACCGCGCTGGCCGACTTCCGCCACTACGCCGACAAGCACCGCCCGCAGAGCGCAGCGCGCGTGGCCGGCTACGAGGTGGTGGACCACCTCAGCGACAAGCAGCTGGTCGCTCTGGGCCGCCGCTTCTTCACGCTGCGCGACGGGCCGGGCAAGGCGCCGCTGTAGCCGTGCTCAGGGCTGCGTCGCCACCATCACGGCGTAGGCCTTGAAGACCGCGGTGGCCGGCATGCCCACCTTCAGCGCCAGCGCCGCCACGCCTTCATTCGTGACGCTGGCGGTGATGACGGCACCGCCCGGCAAGGTCAGGATCACCAGCGAGGACACGGCGCCCTTTTCGATGCGCGACACCGTGCCTGCAAGCTGATTGCGGGCCGACAGCTGCCAGCCGGCGAAGTCGGTCACCAGCACCACGGCGCTGGCCTTCACCAGCGCCAGCGCCTCCTGGCCCTTCTTCAGCTTCAGGCGCTTGGCCGCGGTGGTCGTCAGGGTGGCGCTGATCTCGGCGCCCGAAGCCAGCGTGATGGCCACGCTGGTCGACACCGGGCCCTGATCGACAGCGCTCACGGTGCCCGCGAACTGGTTGCGTGCGGTGGTCTTCATGGACATCCTCCTGAGCAGCCCGGCCAGCGCGGGCAGCTGGGCCAGTTGGGCTTCCTGCGCCAGCAGGAAGTTGCGATGACGGGCCTGCAGCTCGCGCCAGGCCTCCAGCAAGGCCAGCGCGGCCGGCGTCAGGCGCGTGCCGCCACCACCGCTGCCGCCCGCAGCGGTTTCCAGCAGCGGCTGTTGCGCCAGGTTGTTGGCCGCTTCCAGCAGCAGCCAGGCGCCCCTGTAGCTGAGGCCCGCGGTGCGCGCGGCGCGCGTGATGCTGCCGGTGTCGGCCAGCGCCTGCAGCAGCAAGAAGAAGCGCGCGTCCAGGCGGCCGGCGAGCTTGAGTTCGCCGCTGAGCAAGGCGCCGTCGCGCGGCCCGCTCATTCGAGCAGGGCCACGGTCTTGACCTGCGCCCACACGGGCAGGCCGGGCGCCAGGGCCAATGCGTGCGCGGAACGCCGCGTCAGCCGTGCCGTGATCGAGACCCCGCCCACGCGCACCTGCACCAGCGCGAGCGCCGGGTGGGCGTCGTCGGCGATGGCCTCGACCACGCCGGGCAGCTGGTTGCCGATGCTGGTGGCGCTTTGCGCTTCGCGCGTGACACTCACATCACGCGCCAGCACGCGCAGTCGCACGCGGCGGCCCAGCGGCAGCCCGGTGTCGCGCGCCCACAGCTGGCAGGGGCCGGCGGCCACGTCCAGCCGCGCCAGCTGCCACTGCGCGTCGCGCTCGGCGACCACGCCTTCCAGCACCACCCCGGCGCCTTCGCCCTGGGCCAGTGGCAGGTCGATGCGCGACAGCAGCTCCTGCAGCGGCCCGGCGGCCGTCACGCGGCCGGCCTGCAGCAGCACCAGGTGGTCGGCCAGCTGCGCCACTTCGTCCAGCGCATGGCTGACGTAGACGATGGGCAGCGCCAGTTCGGCCTGCAGGCGCTGCAGGTAGGGCAGCACCTCGGCCTTGCGCGGCGCGTCCAGCGCGGCCAGGGGTTCGTCCATCAGCAGCAGCTGCGGACTGGTGGCGAGGGCGCGTGCGATGGCCACGCGCTGGCGCTCGCCGCCCGACAGCGTGGCCGGCCGGCGCATCATCAGCGGGCCGATGTCGAGCAGTTGCACCACCTGGTCGAGCGGAATGCGGCGTGATGCGACGGGCGTGCGCAGCAGGCCATAAGTGACATTGCGCTGCACGTCCAGGTGCGGGAACAGCGCCGCTTCCTGGATCACGTAACCCAGCGGCCGGCGGTGCGTGGGCACGAAGCGGGCGGCCGCATCGTCCTGCCAGGCTTCGCCGTTCACGCGCACGTGGCCGGCAGCGCGTACCAGGCCGGCCAGTGCGCGCAGCACCGTGGTCTTGCCGCAGCCGCTGGGGCCGAAGAGCGCGCTGACGCCGCGCGAAGGCAGCTGCAGAGCCAGGTCGAGCGTGAAACCGGCGCGCGGCAGCCGCAGACCCAGGTCGATCATGCCGACGCCCTGTCTTCGCGTGCCGTGCGGTTCAGGCGGTAGAGCGCCAGCAGCACCAGCAGCGCGAAGACCAGCAGGCCGCCGGCCAGGCGGTGCGCGTCGGCGTATTCGCCGGCTTCGACATGGTCGTACAGCGCCACCGAGAGCACGCGCGTCTGGCCCGGGATGTTGCCGCCGATCATCAGCACCACGCCGAACTCGCCCACGGTGTGTGCGAAGCCCAGCACCGTGGCCGTGAGCAGCCCCGGCCGCGCCAGCGGCAGTGCCACCGTGAAGAAGCGGTCCCAGGGCCCGGCGCGCAGCGTGGCCGCGGCTTCCAGCGTGCGTTCGGCGATGGCCTCGAAGGCCTGCTGCAGCGGCTGCACGACGAAGGGCAGCGAATACAGCACCGAAGCCAGCACCAGGCCGCCGAAGGTGAAGGGCAGGCGCGCCAGGCCCAGCGCCTGCATGGCCTGGCCCACCGCGCCCTGCGGGCCCAGCAGCAGCAGCAGGTAGAAGCCGATCACCGTGGGCGGCAGCACCAGCGGCAGCGCCACCAGCGAGGCCACCAGCGGCTTGAGCCGCGAACGCGTGCGCGCCAGCCACCAGGCCAGCGGCAGGCCCAGGGCCAGCAGCAGCAGCGTGGCGGTGGCGGCCAATTGCGCCGTCAGGCGCACGGCGGCCCAGTCGGCGGCGTTCACTCAGAGGCCGTAGCCGTAGGCCGCGATGAGCGCACGCGCCTGCGGCCCTTTCAGGAAGGCCAGCAGCGCCACGGCGGCGGGGTTCTTCTCGCCCGCCTTCAGCAGCACGGCGTCCTGCCGGATGGGCCTGTGCAGTTCCGGCGGCACGCGCCACATCGAGCCTGTTGCCGGCCGGTCGGGCCGGTCGGGCATCAGCACCTGCGACAGCGCGACGAAGCCCAGTTCGGCATTGCCGGTGGCCACGAACTGGTAGGCCTGCGCGATGCTCTCGCCTGTAACGATGCGGCCAGCCGTGGCCGCTTCCAGCCCGCGCGCGCGCAGCACCTCCATGGCCGCCGCGCCATAGGGCGCCACCTTGGGGTTGGCGATGGCCAGATGGCGCCAGCGCGGGCCGGCCAGCACGGCGCCCTGGTCGTCCACCAGGCCCGGCTGCGCACTCCACAGCACCAGGCGGCCGATGGCGTACGTGAAGCTGCTGCCGGCCACGGCATGGCCGGCGGCCAGCAGCTTGCGCGGTGTCTCGTCGTCGGCGGCGAGCAGCACGTCGAAAGGCGCGCCACTCACGATCTGCGCGTGGAACTTGCCGGTGGCACCCAACGACAGCCTTACCGCGTGGCCGGTGGCGGCAGTGAAGGCAGTGGCGATGCGCGCCATGGGCGCGGCGAAGTTGGCGGCCACGGCCACCAGCGCCTCTTCGGCGCCTGCACCGGCCGCCGCCAGCAGGCCCAGGCACCCGCCGAGAATCAAGGCACGAAACATGGTCGGCCGCGGCCCCTGCTTGCGCCTGCGGCGCGATGCCGGAAGTCTAGCCGACTCGCTATGTAGCACGCTACACAGCGCAGGCCCGAATCAGGCGGGCATCAGGCCGCTGCCGGCGCCTGCCCGCTGGCGTCGAACACGCCTTCGAAGAGCACGCTGCTGAGGTAGCGCTCGCCCGAGTCGGGCAGCACCACCACGATGGTCTTGCCTGCGTTTTCCGGCTTGTGCGCCCAGCGCACCGCCACCGCCGCGGCGGCGCCGCAGGAGATGCCGGCCAGGATGCCTTCCTCGCGCGCCAGGCGCCGTGCGAAGGCCACGGCGTCTTCGTTGCTGACCTGTTCGATGGCGTCGACCAGGCTCAGGTCGAGCACGCCAGGCACGAAGCCGGCGCCGATGCCCTGGATCTTGTGCGGCCCGGGCTTGAGTTCCTGGCCGGCGCGCGTCTGCGTCAGCACCGGGCTCGCGGTCGGCTCCACCGCCACCGAGACGATGGCCTTGCCCTTGGTCTTCTTCAGGTAGCGCGTGACCCCGGTGATGGTGCCGCCCGTGCCCACCCCGGCGACGAAGATGTCGACCTTGCCTTCGGTGTCGTCCCAGATCTCGGGGCCGGTGGTGGCTTCGTGGATGGCCGGGTTGGCGGGGTTGTTGAACTGCTGCAGCAGCACGTACTTGGGGTCGCTGGCGGCAATCTCCTCGGCCTTGGCGATGGCGCCCTTCATGCCCTTGGCACCTTCGGTGAGCACCAGCTTCGCGCCGTAGGCCAGCAGCAGCTTGCGGCGCTCGATGCTCATGGTCTCGGGCATGGTCAGCGTGATGGGGATGCCGCGCGCCGCGGCCACGAAGGCCAGCGCGATGCCGGTGTTGCCGCTGGTAGGCTCGACGATTTCCCTGCCGGGGCCGAGCAGACCGCGCTTCTCGGCGTCCCAGATCATGGCCGCGCCGATGCGGCACTTCACGCTGTAGGCCGGGTTGCGCCCTTCGATCTTGGCCAGCACCGTGGCCCGGGCGCCGTCGGTGACGCGGTTCAGGCGCACGAGCGGCGTGCGGCCGATGGACAGCGAGTTGTCGTCGTAGTAGCCGGGCATGGCGGGGATCCTTCGCGCAGACGGAGAGCGCAAGAGGCTAGCCGCCCACCGCCATGCTGGCAACGATCATCAGGGCATGTGCTTATGCGCCCGCCGCGGCTGCGCTTCAGCTCTGGCGGCGCCAGACCATGAAGCCCAGCGCGCCCATGCCACCGAACAGCAAGGCCAGCGTCTGCGGCTCGTCCACCGAGGCGACGGTCGAGCTCAAGCTGTAGAAGCCGCCCAGCGACCCCGTGCCGCTGCCCGTGACCTGGTAGTAGTAGTCACCGGCCGCCAGGGCGCCGAAGGCATAGGTGCCGACGCTGGCGTCGGCCAGGCTGAAGCTGTCGACAGCGCCGGCACCGCCATACAGCGTGACCATGAAGTCGCTGATGCCCAGCACCTGCGTGAGGCTGTTGACCACCGCGGTGCTGAACAGGCTGGTCGGCGCGCCCAGACTGAACAGATAGGTGTCGGTGTAGGCGCCGATGGGGGTGATGGTGGCTGCCACTTCCAGCGTGTCGTGCACGCCCCAGTGGGTGGTGTTGGCGTGGGCAGCGGTGAGGGCGGAAAGAGACAGGGCGCAGGCCAGAGCCAGCGCGCGGTGCGGCAGTTTCATGCGGACATCCCGGGTGCAGTGCGGAGGGTGTGCCCCCTGTTGGCGCAGAGGGCGCTTGAGCGTCAGCACTGCTCCCATGTCCCGGGGGTGCGCCTGCCGCGTTTGCAGCCATGGTGTGCTGCGCTGCACACGGGGTCTGTGCGCCAGCGCACGAAGCGCCGGCGCGCCTGCCCTACTGCGCCAGGTGAGCGGTGGCGGCGTCGATGCGCTGCATCACGTCGGGCGTTAGCTTGTCGACCAGCGCCAGTGCGCCCAGGTTGGCCTGCAGCTGCGCCACCTTCGACGCGCCCGTGATGACGGTGCTGACGCGCGGGTTCTTCGCCACCCAGGCGATGGCCAGCTGCGCCAGCGTGCCGCCGAGCTCGGCCGCGATGGGCGCCAGCTGCGCCACCGCCGCGTTCTTGGCCGCGTCGGTGAGTCCTTCGCGCAGGAAGGCCATGTTCTCCAGCGCGCCGCGGCTGCCTGCGGGCACGCCGTCGCGGTACTTGCCGGTGAGCAGGCCACAGGCCAGCGGGCTCCAGGTCGTCAGGCCCAGGCCGGTGTCGTCGTACAGGCGGGCGTACTCCTCCTCCACACGGCGGCGGTGGAAGAGGTGGTACTGCGGCTGCTCCATCACCGGCTTGTGCCAGCCGTAGCGGTCGGCAAGGTCCCAGGCGGCGCGGATGTCGCCCGCGCTCCACTCGCTGGTGCCCCAGTACAGCGCCTTGCCCTGCGTGATGATGTCGCTCATGGCGTGCACCGTTTCCTCGATCGGCGTGTGCGGGTCGGGGCGGTGGCAGTAGACGAGGTCGATGTGCGCCAGGCCCATGCGCTGCAGGCTGCCGTCGATGGCCTGCATGAGGTACTTGCGGTTCAGCGTGTCCTTGCGGTTGATCGCGTCGCCCGCGCGGTCCAGGCCCCAGAAGAACTTGGTGCTGACGATGTAGTTCAGGCGCGGCCAGGCCAGCTGCTTCAGCGCCGCGCCCATGATCTCTTCGCTGCGGCCGGCGGCGTAGACCTCCGCGTTGTCGAAGAAGTTGATGCCAGCGTCGTAGGCCACCGCCATCATCTCGGCGGCCTGGCCGGTGTCGACCTGGTTGTGGTACGTGACCCAGGAGCCGAGCGACAGGCTGCTGATCCGCAGGCCGCTGCGGCCGAGACGGCGGTATTGCATGGTGAAATGGGCGGTCGAGTGGAGGAGCCCACAGCGTAGCGCGCAAAACCCGGGCTCGCGGCCAGGATTCAGGCCGGCATGCTGGGGAGCCAGTTCATGAATGCAAGCTGGAAAACTGCCGTGGTCTCGGCCCTGCAACGCTACAGCCGGCGTCATGGCAGCCTTCAGATCGAACGTGCCGCCTTTCTCGGCGAAGAGCTTGCCACCATGACCGTCGAGGCCAAGAGCGCCGGCCGCACACCGGCACAAACTGTCAGCCGCGTGCTGCAGGAGCTGCGCGACGAAGGCCGGCTCTTTTTCTCTGCGGCCGGCATCTACGTTATCAACGGTGCTGCGATCGACGCCGTCAAGGAGGACTTCGCAGACGACGTGCTCGATCACGCTGCGCTGTCCGGCACCCTCGTGCTGTCGGACCTTGCCACCTCAGATGCGATCGGCCAGTCGCGCATGCGGCGAGGCATGGCTGCCGTGCGCCGTGCGACGCTGTCGAACTACCGCGGTCGTTGCGCACTGTGCGACATTGCCGATGCACAACTGCTGGTGGCGAGCCATATCGCCCGCTGGGCTGACCGACCCGACGCGCGAGGTCGGCTGGCAAACGTGATCTGTCTGTGCAGGGTGCACGACCCGCTGTTCGAGCTGGGCTACTTCGCACTATCGGACGAGCTGGCTGTGTTGTGGCGACCGACGATCACCAGCGCGGCGATTCGAACCTGGGCCGAACTCTGCACTGGGCCGTTTCGGCCAGCTGTGCACCTGGCGCCTTCGACCGCATATTTGCAGGAACATCGAAGGCGTGTTGGCCTGTAGATGATCGACCACCCGGATGGCGCAGCGCGCCTGATCATTTCCGCATGGCAGCCCCCGTCGACAGCGCCACTTCACAGCCCACCGTGAAAGCCTCTTCGAACACCGAGCAGCCGGCCAGGTCGCCGTGCGCGTAACGCACGCGACCGCGCATCGCGCGCAACGCGACGAGCGCCGCATGGCGCTGCACGCCCGGCGCCGGTATGGCCATGGCGTGGCCCCAGCGCATGAGGTCGATGCGCTGCACGCGGCGGCGGATGTCGGGGTGCGCGGGCTCGATGTCCAGCAGCACGCGTTCGGCCCAGGGCGCGGTGTCGGCCGCCAGCAGTGCCGGGCGTTCGCTGCGTGGCAGCGCGTGGTAGGCCGTGAGCACAGTGGCGCCGGGCGCCGCGCGCAGGCTCTGGTGCATGGCGTCGACATAACCCAGGCCGCGACTGCCGTAGATGACGCTGTCCCACGCCGGCGGCGCGCCGCTGCGCTGCAGCAGCGGCTCGGCCAGGTGCAGGTTGGCCACCAGCCAGGGCGCGTAGGTCAGCAGCGCGGCGGCGTCGCGTAAGGCCTGCGGCGGGTTGTCCACGATGCGCGCGGCGATGAACAGCGGCAGCGCCAGCACCACCTGCGGCGCAGTCCAGGCTTCGACGTGACCGGCGGCTTCATCCCAGGCCAGCACCTGCACATCGTGCCGGGCCTCGGTGACGCGCAGTACCGTGCGGCCGCCGTGCAGGCGCTGCGTGAAGGGCGCGGCCAGCCGCTGCACCAGCCAGGCATTGCCTTCGGGCCAGGTGAAGACGCCTTCGCGTTCCGACTCGGCTTCACCCGGTGCGTGGAAGCCGTGGCGGCTGGCGAAGTAGTGCACGCCGGCCCAGGCCGAGACCACCTGCGCGTCGGCGCCGTAGTCATCACGGCAGCAGTAGTCGAGATACCAGCGCAGGTGTGGGTCGACGATGCCCTGGACGTCGAGCCACTTCGCGAAGCTG
>JANNFE010000167.1:0-11849 GCA_031379415.1 Betaproteobacteria bacterium
CCTCCCCCTTCCTTCCCCTGCCGGCGGACAACCCGTCGGCGTGTCGTTCCACCCTCGCAAAGGAGGTTCTGATGAACTTGACGATCAGCGGCCATCACCTGGAAGTCACCCCCGCGCTACGAGAGTACGTACTCACCAAGCTGGACCGCGTGACCCGGCATTTCGACCAAGTGGTGGACGTCACCGTCTTGCTGACCGTGGAGAAGATGAAGGAGAAGGAACGAAGGCAGAAGGCCGAGGTGACTTTGCACGTCAAGGGCCGCGACATCTTCTGCGAGCAGGCGAACGAAGACCTCTACGCCGCCATCGACCAGCTGATGGACAAGCTAGACCGCCAGGTCGTGCGCCACAAGGACCGCCTGCAGGACCACCATCACGAGTCGCCCAAGCGGCTGGACCTGGGCGCAGCCTGAAAGGCGCAGCACCCCGCCCATCGTGAAAAACGGCCCCGAGGGGCCGTTTTCCATGGTTCGCTGCATCCAGGCCCGCCAGCCGCCCGTAACAGCCGGGATGAGCAAATTCCTAGCGCGCCGCCGGCAGCGGCTGCAGCACGTAGCCGAAGCGCGCCGGCATGGCTGCGAAGACCAGCTCCTGCGGCAGCCAGTCACCAGCCTCCACGGCCAGCGCGGCGATGCCCATGTCCAGCGTGTGCACGAGGCCGTAGCCCACTTCGGTGTGCAGGAAGAGCCGGCCCTGCTCGTCCAGCCACGCGCCCTGCACGGCGCCGGCTGCCAGGCCGGTGTGGCTGTGCACCGGCCAGCCGGGCGCCGCATCCACCCGCCACACGAAAGGCGCGGCTTCCAGCTGCACGTAGACGCGCTGCGGGCCGTTCTGGAAGAACCAGGCGCCTGCGGCGTCGCAGCTGTAGTTGCGTTCGATGAAGGCGATGAGCCTGGCGTGGTCGATGCGGCTGCCCTTGATGCGCGGAAAGGGCCCGGCGGCCTGGATGCGGTCGTCGCGCATGTACCAGCTGCCACGGGCGTCCAGCGCCAGCCAGCCGTGGCAGTGCGGTACCTGGGGCCACTTGCGCAACGCGGCTTCGACGATGGCGTCCATGGTCCGAGGTGCTCAGCCGTGTGCGGCCAGCCAGTCGGCCACCGCTTCGGGCATGGTGAAGACATGGCCGGGTGGCCGGCCGCGCGGAAAGCCGACATGCCCGCCCTGCGCCGGTTGCCACAGCGTGACGTGCTGGCCGACATGGCGCTGCGCGGGCAGCGACACGGCCGGCACGAAGGGGTCATTGCGCGCGTTCAGCACCAGCGCCGGGATGCGGATGCGCGCCAGATGCGGCTTGGCCGAGGCGCGGGCCCAGTAGTCGGGCGTGTCCTTGTAGCCGTGCAGCGGCGCCGTGAAGACGTCGTCGAATTCGTAGAGCGTGCGTGCGCGCGCCAGCCTTTCGCGGTCGAACAGGCCCGGGTGCTGCTGCCATTTGGCCAGCGCGCGCGGTTTCATGCTGCGCAGGAACATGCGCGAGTAGACCAGCCAGTTGAAGCCACTGTCGATGGCGCGGCCAGCGGCGGCCAGGTCGATGGGCGAACACACCGCGGCCACCGCGGCGGCGGTGGCCGCGGCGCTGCTGCCGCTTTCCTGCACCCAGCGCAGCAGCGCGTTGCCGCCCAGCGAGATGCCCACCACGAACAGCGGCCCGGGTGCCGTGGCGCGCAGGCGCTGCAGGATCCAGGCGATCTCCTGATGGTCGCCGGAGTGGTAGGCGCGCGGCGCCAGGTTCAGCTCGCCCGAGCAGCCGCGGAAGTGCGGCACCGAATAGCGCCAGCCGCGCTGCCGCGCCACGCTGGCGAAGGCCTGCGCGTACTGGCTGGCGCTGCTGCCTTCCAGGCCGTGGAACAGCACCAGGTGACGCGCCGTGCCGGCCACCGGCTGGTGGTCGACGTCGATGAAGTCGCCGTCCGGCGTGGCCCAGCGTTCGCGCGTGAACTGCGGCGGCGCGCCGAGGTGGCGGCGTGACAGCGTGGCCGCCCAGAGGGTCTGCAGGTTGCCGCCCGGCAACCAGCGCGGGGCTTTGTAGTGCAGCGGCAGCACTAGTGCAGCGTGGACGGCGCGTCGTCGGCGGCCCGGTGCAGCGCGTGCGGCACCTCGTGCGGCAGGCCGGGGCTGGCGTGGTGTGCGGCCAGGCGCCAGCCCTGCGCCGTCTTGACGTAGAAGTTGCTCGTCAGCACCCAGGCTTCCTGCGGGCTGCCTCGTTCTCCCTGGCCGGGCAGCGTGATGCGCTCCACCAGGTGGTGCAGGGCGCTGCCGATCTGCTGCAGCCGGTGCACCTGCCCGGGCACCGCCGGCACGCCGCCGCCGCTGCTGAAGATGGCCTCGAAGCTGGCGCGGATGGCCGCCGCGCCGATGACGCGGCCGCCGCCGGGGTGCACGCAGACAACCTCGTCGTCGTCGGCCCACAGCGCCATCAGGCCTTCGAGGTCGCCGCGTTGCAGCGCCTCGTAGAACTGCGCTTCCACGTCGTCGGGCGAACCCATGACGGACGGCAGCGGCCGGCGTCGTGTCATGGCCGGCGGCGCATGCCCAGCAAGGCCAGGCCGGCCGCCCACAGCAGGGCGGTGGCGGGCTCGGGCACGGCGCTGGCCCACAGCAGCTGCTGGTCGTCGCTCAGGTCGGTAGCCATCACGCTTTCGATCCAGGCCCGGTACGCCGCCGGCTGCACGAAAGCCGAACCGATGGTAGTGCCGCTCTCGTCGGTGAGCGAGGCCGAGGCCAGGCCGATCAACACACCGGCGTCGCGCACATGATCGCGGAACAGGCCACCGCCGCTGTCGCCGCTTTCCAGCCGCACCTGGGTGTCGTAGCTGATCAGCCAGTTCACGCTGACCGGCCCCAGCGGGCCGGGGCCGTCGTCGTCGTAGGTCAGGGCTGCTTCCTGCACGAGCGTGAGGCCCAGGCCGCGCGGGCTGTGGTTGGCCGGGCTCACGATGGTCACGCCCAGCGGCCGGAAGCTGTCGGGCAGGTAGAGGTGGCTGGACACCTGCGGGTAGGCCAGCCCGCCAGTGCCTTCAGTCGGCACCAGGCGCAGCAGCATGAAGTCGTCGGCCGGGAACTCGGCTGCGTTGGGCACGAAGACCGCGGCCACGGTGCGCATGCCGTAGCCGTTTTCGTAGGTGGTGCCGGCCGTGAAGCCCGTATGGCGCACCGTCATCACCCAGTCGGGCGCCACCTGCACGCCGATGCCCACGGCCTTGAAGCTGTTGGTCGGCTGGCCGCCGACGATGGCCAGGGCCGGCAGCGCCGCGGCGCCCAACGTGGCGGCCAGGGCCGCGGAAACGGCCATGTGGGTGAACTTCATCGGGGCACCTCGGTGTCAGCGGAAGACCACGCACTTGTGGCCGTTGATCAGCACGCGGTGTTCCACATGCCAGCGCACGGCGCGTGCCAGCACCATGCTTTCGATGTCGCGGCCCGCGGCGGTGAAATCCTCGGCCGACAGGCTGTGGTCCACGCGCTGCACATCCTGCTCGATGATCGGGCCTTCGTCCAGGTCGGCGGTGACGTAATGCGCCGTGGCACCGATGAGCTTGACGCCGCGCGCATGGGCCTGGAAGTAGGGCCGCGCGCCCTTGAAGCTGGGCAGGAAGCTGTGATGGATGTTGATGGCACGGCCGGCCAGCGCCCCGCAGAAGGGCTCGCTCAGGATCTGCATGTAGCGCGCCAGCACCACCAGATCGATGCGCTCGCGGTCGATCAGCGCTTCGACCTGCTGTTCCTGCGCGCGCTTGGTCTCGGGCGAGACCTTGCCATCCGTGCCAGCGGCCAGCGGCAGGTGGTGAAACGGGATGCCGTAGCTGGCGGCCAGCGACTCGAAGGTGGGGTGGTTGGAGACGATGGCCGGGATGTCCACCGCCAGCGAACCGCTCTTCCAGCGGAACAGCAGGTCGTTCAGGCAATGGCCATGCTGGCTGACCATCAGCAGCACGCGCGGGCGCGCCCCCAGGGCGTGGAAGCGCACGTCCATGCCGAACTGCTGGCGGATGTGTTCGAACAGCGTGTTGAGCGTACTGGCACTGGCCAGTTGCGGCGGTGCCTGGAAATGCACGCGCATGAAAAACAGCCCGGTGGCATCCTCGCCTTCGAGGTCGCCGAACTGTTGCGAGTCGATGATGTTGCAGCCGGCCTGGTAGAGCAGGCCCGAGACGGCGTGCACGATGCCCTTGGTGTCGCGGCAGGCCAGCGTGAGAACGAACTGTTGGTCGAGCGGCATCGGCCAGATTGTAGGGAGCGAGCATGAAACCCGTGGATGAACGAGATTGGCCAGAACGCAGCCGCGAACTGTCGCAACTGCTGGCGCGTACGGGGCTGGGCGACCGCGCGGCCTTCGCGCGGCTGTACGAGCGCAGCAGTGGCCACCTGTTCGCGGTGGTGCTGCGCATCCAGCGTGACCGCGGCCAGGCCGAAGACCTGCTGCAGGAGATCTACGTCTCGGTGTGGAAGGCGGCGGCCAGCTTCGACGCCGCGCGCAGCCAGCCGCTGACCTGGCTCACGCACATCGCGCGCAACCGCGCCATCGACAGCCTGCGCCGCGCCAGCGCGCAGCCGCGCACCGAAAGCCTGAGCGCCGCCGATGACGACGACCGCCCCGATCCGCACGAAGCGCTGGCCAGCGAAGACCCCGGCCCGCTGGACCTGCTGGGCCAGGCCAGCGACAAGCGCCAGCTCAGCCACTGCATGGAACACCTGAGCGCGCCGCAGCGCCAGAGCGTGGCCCTGGCGTTCTTCGACGGCCTGTCGCATGCCGAGGTCGCCGAACAGCTGCGCGAACCGCTGGGCACCGTGAAGAGCTGGGTGCGCCGCGCCTTGCAGACGCTGAAGGGCTGCCTGGAAAAGGCGGCCACGCGAGACACGAGCGCCGACGCCGAAGGGGTACGCTGACATGGACTACGGACGCCCCCAACTCGCCGACGCACTGGCCGCGCAATACGTGGCCGGCACCTTGCGCGGCCGTGCCCGCGCGCGCTTCGAAGCCCTGCTGCCCAGCCACCCCGCGCTGCAGCGCGCCGTGCGCGACTGGCAGGACCGCCTGCTGCCGCTGACCGGCGTGCTGCCCGAACAGGCGCCGCCGCCGCGGCTGTGGCGGCGCATCGAACAGCAGCTCTGGCCCACGCCGGCGCCCGTGCACTGGTGGCAGCGGCTGGACCTCTGGCGCGCTTTCAGCGGCTTCGCGCTGATGGCCGTGATCAGCCTGGCGGTGCTGGTGGCCAGCCCGCCGCCGGCGCAGGCGCCGGTGGTGGTGGTGCTGCAGTCCACCGGCAATGACCCGGCGGTGGGCGGCAACATCGTCGCCAGCTTCAGCGCCGATGGCCGCGCCCTCACGGCGCGCCCGCTCACGCCGGTGTCGGTGAAGAGCGACCGCGCGCTGGAACTCTGGTGGGCGCCGGCGGTGGGCAAGCCGACGTCGCTGGGCCTCATCCGCGCCGATGGCAGCACGGTGCTGTCGCGCGGGCAGCTGCCCGGTGGCCTGCAAGGCAGCGGCATCGACCACATGGCCGTCAGCGTGGAACCGCCCGGCGGTTCGCCCACCGGCCAGCCGACGGGCCCCGTCGTCTTCTACGGCAAGTTGTAGCGCCACCCGTTCCAAGCAAACGCCGCGGAACCGGCTTAGCCGGGCCGCCGGCGTTGCCCCTTGAGCGAGAGTGACGGTGAACAGTCCGGGGGACTGTTCACCGCTGCGAGCGCCGCAGGCCGCTCCGGGGTGGACCGTTACCATGCGCGCCCCATGCTGCAACAGACCCTGGCCGTGGCCCGCCGCATCCTCGTCGAACAGGCGCGGCAGCGGCGCACGCTCTTCTTCTGGGCCCTGTTCCCGGCGCTGATGATGCTGATCTTCGGCCTCATCTACCGCCACAACGCCATGATGCGCGCCGGCCTGGACGCCAGCGCCGCCGGCATCCTGATCGGCGGCGCGCTCTTCTTCAGCGGCCTGGGCGGCACCATGGCCATCCTGGCCACCGAACGCGAGCGCGGCACGCTGCGCCGCCTGCTGGTGTCGCCGCTGCAGCCGGCGGCCTACTTCATGGGCATCGTGCTGGCGCTGGTGGTGGTGGCGGCCATGCAGACCGTGGTCGTCTATGCCGTCGCCTGGCCGCTGGGCGCGCGCTTCCACGGCAGCCTGGGGCTGGGTGCCGGGGTGCTGCTGCTGTGCGTGCTGGGCTACGTGGGGCTGGGTTTCGTGTTCGGCGCGCGCTGGGTGCGATGCGCCGACGACATCAGCGGCCCGCTGTCGGCCTTCGGCGTGCCGCTGCTGGTGCTGGGCGGCACCTTCTTCCCGATGCAGTTGATCCCCGACTTCATGCTGCCGGTGGTGCGCTGGAACCCGGTGCTGCACATGACCGAGGCGCTGAAGGCCGTGGGCGCACGCGGTGCCGGCGCCGCCGAGATTGCCGCTGACCTGGTCTTCCTGACGCTCTTCGGCGCCGTCGCGCTGGCGCTGGGCGCGCTGTCCTACCGCCGCATGCTGGCCGACGAACGGCGCGGCGCATGACGCCGCCGCTGGTCGAGTTCGACGCCGTCGTGCGGCGCCGCGGCGGCCACGCCGTGCTGCAGGGATTCAGCTTCAGCCTGGCGCGCGGCGAGGTCTACGGCCTGCTGGGCCCCAACGGCTGCGGCAAGTCCACGGCGCTGAACATCCTGGCCGGGCTGCTGCAGGCCGACGCCGGCCGCGTGCTCTTCGACGGCCGGCCGGTGGATGCGCAGACGCAGCGCCGCATCGGGCTGTGCCCGCAGCAGGTGGCGCTGTACCGCGAGCTGAAGCCGGCCGAGAACCTGGACTTCTACGCGCGCCTGCACGGCCTGCCCGCGGCACAACGCAAGCAGCGCGTGGACGAGCTGATGCAGCGCTTCGACCTGCAGGCCCACGCCGGCACGCCGGCCGGCCAGCTGTCGGGCGGCTGGCAGCAGCGCCTGAACCTGGCCGTGGCGCTGGTGCACGGGCCCGAGCTGCTGATCCTGGACGAGCCCAGCTCGGCGGTGGACGTGCAGGCGCGCCATGCCCTGTGGTCGCTGATCGACGGCCTGCGCGCCGGTGGCATGAGCATCCTGCTGAGCACCCACCACATGGCCGAGGCCGAGCGCCTGTGCACGCGTGTGGGCCTGATGCAGGGCGGGCGCATCGCTGCCGAAGGCACGCTGGCGCAGCTGCTGGCGCGTGTGCCCGCGATGGCCGTGGCCAGCATCAAGGCGCCAGACCCCGCGGCGGCGCGCGCGCGGGCGCAGCAGCTCGGCTGGGGCGTGCGCGACTGGGGCGGGCAGGCGGCCTTCCTGCTGCCCACCGCCGCCACCGTGCGCGAGGTCGTGGCCGCCTTGGACGGTCTTGACATCAGTGCCGTGAGCGTCGGCCCGGTGACGCTGGAGCACGCCTACCTGGAACTGCTGGGGGGTGGCCCGTGATGAAGTCCGCGCTGAGGGACTTCTCGCTCCCGGCCGTCGTCGCCGGCTTCGTCGCCGTGCTCGTGGGTTTCACCAGTTCGGTGGTCATCGTCTTCCAGGCGGCTGCGGTCTTCGGCGCCACCGAGGCCCAGGCCACCTCGTGGATCTGGGCCTTGGGCCTGGGCATGGGCCTCACCAGCCTGGGCCTGAGCTGGTGGTACCGCATGCCGGTGCTCACCGCCTGGAGCACGCCCGGCGCGGCGCTGCTGGTCGGTGCCGGTGCCGGCGTGCCCATGAGCGACGCCATCGGCGCTTTCGTGGTCTGCGCCCTGCTCATCACCGCGGCCGGCCTGACGGGCTGGTTCGCGCGGGTCATGGACCGCATCCCGCAGGCCCTGGCCGCGGCGCTGCTGGCCGGCGTGCTGGCGCGTTTCGCCTTCGACGCCTTTGCCTCGCTGCAGCGCCAGTTCGTGCTGGTCTTCGTGATGTTCGTGATCTACCTGCTGGGCCGCCGCTGGTGGCCGCGTTATGCCGTGCCTGCGGTGCTGGCGGCGGGCGTGACGGTGGCCGCGTTCAAGGGCCAGCTGCACCTGGGCGACGTGCGCTGGGCCTGGGCCGCGCCGGTGTTCACCCTGCCCACGTTCAGCCTGTCTGCCGCGATCGGCATCGCGTTGCCACTCTTCGTGGTGACCATGGCCTCGCAGAACCTGCCCGGCGTGGCGGCGCAGCGCGCGGCGGGTTATGACGTGCCGGTGTCGCCCGTGGTCGCCACCACCGGCATTGCAACGCTGCTGCTGGCGCCCTTCGGCGGCTATGCACTCAACCTGGCGGCCATCACCGCCGCCATCTGCATGGGCCGCGAAGTCCACGAAGACCCGGCACGGCGCTGGACGGCCAGTGCCGCCGCGGGGCTGATCTACATCGTGGTCGGCCTGCTCGGTGGTGCCGTGGTGGGGCTGATCGCCGCCTTTCCGAAAGAACTGGTGCTGGCGGTGGCCGGCTTCGCCTTGCTGGGCACCATCGGCGGCGGCCTGGCCACGGCGATGAGGGACGAGCGCCAGCGCGAGGCCGCGCTCATCACCTTCCTCGTCAGCGCCAGCGGCCTGAGCCTGTGGGGCGTGGGCGCGGCCTTCTGGGGGGTGGTGGCTGGCGCGCTCGCGCTGGCCGTGCAGCGCTGGCGACAGGGCTGACGCGGCGTGCCGCTCGGCGATGTGCCAGAGTTCGCCCTGTACCAGGAGACCGACGTGAAACTGCTTTTCGTGGCCGACCCGCTGGAGGCCTTCAAGACCTACAAGGACAGCACCTACACCATGATGCGCGAGGCCGCCGCGCGCGGCCACATGCTGATGGCTTGCGAGCCGAAAGACCTGCGCTGGCAGCGCGGCGAGCCGGTCACCGCCTTCGTGCGCGACATCACCCTCACCGGCGACGCGCAGCGCTGGTTCACCGCTGCGCAGGAAGCACCGCACGAGCGCCCGCAGCCCTTGAAGGACGTGGACGCCGTGCTGATGCGCAAGGACCCGCCCTTCGACCCCGAATTCTTCTACGCCACGCACCTGCTGGGCCAGGCCGAACGTGAAGGCGCGCGCATCTTCAACAAGCCCGCGGCGCTGCGCGACCACCCCGAGAAGCTGGCCATCCTGGAGTTCCCGCAGTTCATCGGCCCCACGCTGGTGACGCGTGACGCGGCCGACGTGAAGCGCTTCCACGCCGAGCACCATGACATCATCCTGAAGCCGCTGGACGGCATGGGCGGCATGGGCATCTTCCGCGTCGGGCCCGACGGGCTGAACCTGGGCAGCATCATCGAGACGCTCAACCTCGGCGGCGCGCAGACGCTGATGGTGCAGAAGTACCTGCCGGAGATCGTGCGGGGCGACAAGCGCATCCTCGTCATCGGCGGCAAGCCGGTGCCGTTTGCGCTGGCGCGCATACCCCAGGGCACGGAGATCCGTGGCAACCTGGCCGTCGGCGGCAAGGGCGTGGCGCAGCCGCTGAGCGCGCGTGACCGCGAGATCGCCGAAACACTCGGCCCCATCCTGGCGGCGCGCGGCCTGCTGCTGGTGGGCCTGGATGTCATCGGCGACAGCCTCACCGAGATCAACGTCACCAGCCCGACCGGCTTTGCCGAGATCACCGGGCAGACGGGTTTCCCGGTGGCCAGGACCTTCATCGACGCGCTCGAGGCCGCTCTGGCATGAGCCTCGTTGATCTGCTGGATGCCGGTGCGGCCTTCGACGCCGAGTACGGCGACGGCCTCAGCAACCACCGCCCCATGGCCCTGCTGGCGTTGCAGCGCCTGGGAGCCGACGAGGCGCGCCTGGCCACCTTTGCCGCTCACTATCAACGCAAGCTGCGGCCGGCGCCGCCAGCCCAGACCTGGCCGGCCGGTGACGCCTGGCGCTCGCGCCTGGGCGAGCTGGATGCCTGGCCGGCCTATCGCGACCTCTTCGCGCAGTGGCTGGGCAGCGAAGCGGCCGGCGACGTGCTGGCGCAGACGCTGCCCGTGCTGATGGCCGGCTGCGGCGCGGCGGCCTTCCACGGCCTCATTCGCACCGCCTACGCCGTGCAGGCCCAGCACGCGCAGGAACTGGCCGATGCGCTGGCCTACTGGGCTTGCCGCTGGCTGGACCTGGGACGCGACGCGGACCTTGGCGCGCGAGAGACCGACCCCGCTTCCGTGCTGCGGCGCATCCCCGTGCCACGCGGCGCGCTGCCGGGCAAGCTGATCTTCCAGCGCATGCAGGCGGTGGCCGCCGTGCCGGGCTTCGGCCTTGCGGTGGCGCGGCTGCGCATCGATGAAGCGACCTTGCCGAGCCTGGCGCGCGGCGCCGCCGAGCTCTACGCCGCGAGCGGCAACTTCACCGTGCTGCACCTGGTGACGAGCGCGCACGCACTGCGCGTGCTGCTGCCCTTCATCGAAGAGCCCGAGGCCGCCGTGCGCAGCCATTGGCGTGCCTGCGCCGCCGCCTGGGCAGCCAGCGGCGCCGCGCCGTGCCCGCCAGTGCCGCGGCTGCCCTGGCCGCGCATCGTGGCGCGCGCGCTGGCCAGCGATGACGACCACCTCATCAAGCTCGTCGACAGCTGCCGCGAGCAGCACCAGGCCCTGGCCGGGGGCGATGTCTGGCAGCGCGCGGCCAGCCGCGCCGTCGCTGCGGGGTGAACGGGGGTCGGGGGGCCGTGCCGGCGACAATGCCCGCATGGCCCTGCTCACCCTTTCCAACGCCCATCTCGCCTTCGGCCATGTCCCCTTGCTCGACGGCGCCGGGCTGTCGCTGGAGTCCGGCGAACGCATTGCGCTCATTGGCCGTAACGGCGCCGGCAAGTCGAGCCTGCTGAAGATCCTGGCCGGGCTGGACAAGCCCGACGACGGCATCCTGCAGCTGCAGACCGGCCTGTCGCGCGTCTACGTCGCGCAGGAGCCGCTGTTCGAAGCGGGCGTCACGGTGTTCGACGCCGTGAGCCTGGGCGTGGCCGAAGCGCGCGCGCTGCGCGAACAGTTCGAAAGGCACGACCCGGCCGACGACCTGGACGCGCTGATGTCGCAGCTGGAACATGTCAGCGGCTGGAACTGGGAGCAACGTGTCGACGAGGTGCTGCAGCGCCTGCGGCTGGACGGCGCGGCGCTGGTGCAGGACCTGTCGGGCGGCACCAAGAAGCGCGTCGCCCTGGGCCAGGCGCTGGCCGCCGCGCCCGACCTGCTGCTGCTGGACGAGCCCACCAACCACCTGGACATCGACGCCATCGAATGGCTGCAGGACCTGCTGGTGGCGCGCCGCGGCGCGCTGGTGCTGGTGTCGCATGACCGCGCCTTCATCGACGCCGTGGCCACGCGCATCGTCGAGCTCGACCGCGGCGTGCTGCGCAGCTACCCGGGAAGTTTTGCCACCTTCGAGAAGACCAAGGCGCGCGAGCTGGAAGACGAGGCGCTGGAACGCGCGCGCGCCGACAAGCTGCTGGCCCAGGAAGAGGTGTGGGTGAGGAAGGGCGTGGAAGCGCGCCGCACGCGCAGCGTGGGCCGCGTGCAGCGCCTGGTGAAGCTGCGCGAGCAGCGCGTGGCACGGCGCGAACAGCTGGGCCGCGTGAAGCTGGAGCTGGACGCCGGGCTGCCGCCCGGCAAGATCGTGGCGGAACTGAAGCGCGTGGGCATGCAGTACGACGACAAGCTGCTCATCGAAGACTTCAGCGCCACCATCCTGCGCGGCGACAAGGTCGGCCTCATCGGCCCCAACGGCGTCGGCAAGACGACGCTGCTCAAGCTCATCCTGGGCGAGCTGCAGCCCACCAGCGGCAGCGTGCGCCAGGGCACGCGGCTGCAGGTGGCCTACTTCGACCAGATGCGCGCCGGCCTGGACCTCGACGCCAGCCTGGTCGACACCATCAGCCCCGGCAGCGAGTGGATAGAGACCGGCACGTCGCGCAAGCATGTGATGAGCTACCTCACCGACTTCCTGTTCAGCCCGGAGCGCGCC
>JANNFE010000169.1:0-2434 GCA_031379415.1 Betaproteobacteria bacterium
GTGGCGGTGGTCTGCGCCAGCGCGCGGATCTTGCCTTCCTTGGCCATGGGCAGGGCCGAGGGCATGTTGTCGAACATGACCTGGATCTGCCCGCCCACCAGATCAGGAATGGCGAACTGGCGGCCCTTGTAGGGCACGTGCTGCATCTGCGTGCCGGTGAGCGACTTGAACAGTTCGCCCGAGACATGCACGCTGGTGCCGATGCCCGGCGAGCCGAAGCTCAGCTTGTTCGGGTTGGCCTTCATGTAGGTGATCAGCTCGGCCACGCTCTTCACCGGCAGGTCATTCGTCACCACCAGCAGGTTGGGCGCCGAAGCCACGTGCGCGACGGGGGTGAAGTCCTTCACCATGTCGTAGGGCATCTTGCTGTAGAGCGCGCCGTTGATCGAATGCGTGCCCACCGTGCCCATCACCAGCGTGTAGCCGTCGGCCGGCGACCTGGCCACCATTTCGGCACCGATGTTGCCGCCAGCGCCGGGCTTGTTGTCCACCACCACGGGCTGGCCGAGCTGGGCCTTGTCGGCGAACAGGCGAGCCAGGATGTCGGGCGCGCCGCCGGGCGGGAAGGTGACCACCATGCGCAGCGGCTTGGTGGGGAAAGCGGTCTGCGCGGCGGCCGGTGTGGCCAGCGCTGCCAGGCTGACGCACAGCGCCGCCAGGGTCTTGAACTTCTGCTGCATCTTGTCTCCGTCTGCCGCTCTGTGGGAGTGCCGGGCAAGCATAGCGGCAGCTTCCGCGCCGGCGTGTCCTGTTCAACCCTGCACGTAGGCCGCGGCCAGCTGCGTGAGGTGCTCGCGAGACGGCGCGTCCAGGTGCGGCAGCAGCAAGGCCAGCGCATGCCAGGCGCCGCGACCCATGGCGGCGGCGGCGCTCTCGGGCTCCAGCGCGCGGCGCGGCTCGCGCACGTATTCGAAGCTCAGCCAGTAGGTCACCACCACCATGCTGGTGGCCAGGGGTGCGGCCTCCGCGGCGTTCAGGTGGCAGCTGCCGCTGCGCGACAAGCCGTCGAGCACGGCGTGCATGGCCTTGGCCTTGTTCTTCAGCACGAACTGGAAATGCGTCTCCAGGCGGCGGTTCTTGCTGAGCAGGTCGTTGAGGTCGCGGTAGAGGAAGCGGTAGCTCCAGATCAGCTCGAAGAGCATGTGGAAGAAGAGCCAGGCGTCTTCCACGTTCTCCACGCCGTCGGCCGCGCGCAGGATCTCGTCCAGGCTGCGCTCGTAGCGGTCGAAGAGCGCGTTGATGAGCTCGTCTTTGGCCGGGTAGTGGTAGTACAGGTTGCCCGGGCTGATGCTCAGTTCGGCGCTGATGAGCGTGGTGCTGACGTTGGGTTCACCGAAACGGTTGAAGAGGTCCAGCGACACCTCGAGGATGCGTTCGGCGGTGCGGCGGGGTTTCTTCGGCGGCGGCATGGGCTGGGATTCTGCCGGCCACGCGCGACGAGCGGCCTGCCTACAATCCCGCGGCTTTGCCCTGGAACAAGATGCCCGCGGTTTCCTTTCAGCACGTCAGCAAGACCTACCAGGGCGCCCGTGGCAGCTTGCGTGCGCTGGACGATGTTTCCTTCGACATCCAGCAGGGCGAGTTCTTCGGCCTGCTCGGCCCCAATGGCGCCGGCAAGACCACGCTGATCAGCATCCTGGCTGGCCTGGCGCGCGCCAGCAGTGGCAACGTGAAGGTGCTGGGCCACGACGTGGTGAGTGACTACGCTGCCGCGCGCAAGACCTTGGGCATCGTGCCGCAGGAGCTGGTCTTCGACCCCTTCTTCAGCGTGCGCGAGACGCTGCGCATCCAGAGCGGCTACTTCGGCGTGAAGAACAACGAAGCCTGGATCGACGAACTGCTGTCGGCCCTGGGCCTGACCGACAAGGCCGGCGCCAACATGCGGCAACTGTCGGGTGGCATGAAGCGGCGCGTGCTGGTGGCGCAGGCGCTGGTGCACCGGCCGCCGGTGATCGTGCTCGACGAGCCCACGGCCGGTGTGGACGTGGAATTGCGCCAGACGCTGTGGCAGTTTGTCAGCCGCCTGAACCGCGAAGGCCACACCGTGCTGCTGACCACCCACTACCTGGAAGAGGCCGAGGCGCTGTGCGGCCGCATCGGCATGTTGAAGCAGGGCAAGCTGGTGGCGCTGGATGCCACGTCGGCATTGCTGGCCGGCCGTGCCAGCACCATGCTGCGCTTCAAGACCGACCAGGTCTTGCCGCCCGCGATTGCGGCGCTCGCGCGCGTGACCGGGCGCGTCGTGCAGGCCAAGGCGCACGACGCGGCCGAAGTGGAGAGCATGCTGGCCACACTGCGCGCCAGCGGCGTGAAGGTGGAAGACCTGGAGATCGGGCGCGCCGACCTGGAGGACGTGTTCCTGGAAATCATGCACGGTGTGCCGCAATGAATCTGGCAGGTGCCTCGACGCTGTTCCGCAAGGAGATCCTGCGCT
>JANNFE010000234.1:0-12133 GCA_031379415.1 Betaproteobacteria bacterium
AAGTCGGGCGCGCTGTCGAGGTTGTGGTTGTAGTAGTCCAGGCCGGCATCGGCCAGCGTGCCGGCCTGGCCCGGGCTCAGCATGCCCAGCGTGGCGCAGGTCTGCAGGCCCAGGGCGCGCACGCCGCGCACCAGCTCGGCCACCTTATCGACATCGCGGTCGGTGGGGCTGCGCCAGGCCGCGCCCATGCAGAAGCGCGTGGCGCCGGCGGCCTGTGCCGCTCGCGCCGCGGCCAGAACCTCGTCGGGCGCCATCAGCTTGTCGGCTTTCACGCCGGTGTCGTAGTGGATGGACTGCGGGCAATAGGCACAGTCCTCGGGGCAGCCGCCGGTCTTCACCGACAGCAGCGAGGCGAGTTCGATATCGCCCTGCGGGAAGTGCTGCACATGCACCGCGTGGGCCTGCTGCACCAGCGTCATGAAGGGCTGTTGCAGCAGGGCGAGCACGGCCTCGGTGGTCCATGGGCCCGCCGGTGGCGTGGCCGCTGCACGGCGCTGGATCTGGATGGGCGCTGCGGTGATCGTCTGCGTCATGGTGTGGTGAAGATGAAATCAGGCAAAGCTCAGGATGGGCTGGTCGACGGCCAGGCTCTCGCCCTTCTTCGCCAGCAATTCCCCAACGATAGCGTCCTGCGTGGCGGTGAGGATGTTCTCCATCTTCATGGCCTCGATGACCGCCAGCCGTTCACCGGCCACGACCTTCTGGCCGGGCTGCACGCTGATGTCGGCCAACAGCCCCGGCATGGGCGAGAGCAGGAACTTGCTCAGGTCGGGCGGTGCCTTGAAGGGCATCACGCGCAGCAGTTCGGCGGCGCGTGCGCTCATCACCTGCGCTTCGATGCGCAGGCCGTCATGCTCCACGCGGATCCACAGGCCGTGGCGTTCCACCTGGGCATGGAAGGGTTTGCCGTTGCAGCTGCCGCTGGCGCGGATGCCGCCGAACTGCCAGTCGTTGACGATGGCATAGGGCTTGTTGCCCACGTGCACGGTGATGCCGCTGCCGGGCACGATGCGTACCGGCACGTAGGTGTGCAGACCCTTGTCGCCCTTCACGACGACGACGAAGTACTCGCCGATGGTCATGTGGTGGCCGGCAAGCTGGCCGCTGATGCCGGCGGCGCGTTCGCGGTAGCGTCGCCAGGCGGCGGCGGCCAGCGCGACCAGGAAGTCGGGGTCGTCGTGCGGCACGTCTTCGGCGCGGAAGCCTCGGCCGTAGTGTTCGGCGATGAAACCGGTGTTGAAGTCACCGGCGACGAACTTCGGGTGCGCCAACAAGGCCGCCTGGAAGGGGATGTTGCTGGAGACGCCGCGGATGACGAAGGCGTTGAGCGCGTCGCGCATCTTCGTGATGGCGTCGTTGCGGTCATGCCCATGCACGATGAGCTTGGCGATCATCGAGTCGTAATACATCGGGATCTCGCCGCCTTCGCTGACGCCGGTGTCCACGCGCACGCCACCGGTCGCCGGCATCGGCATCGCGGCTTCCATCGTCTGCACCGGCGGCAGGTAGCGCACCAGGCGGCCGGTGGACGGCAGGAAGCCCCGGAAGGGGTCCTCGGCGTTGATGCGGCACTCCATGGCCCAGCCGCGGCGCGGAATGTCGTCCTGCTGGAAGGGCAGCGGCTCGCCAGCGGCCACACGGATCATCTGCTCGACGATGTCGATGCCGGTGATGCTCTCCGTCACCGGGTGCTCCACCTGCAGCCGCGTGTTCATCTCCAGGAAATAGAAGCTCTGGTCCTTGCCGACCACGAACTCCACCGTGCCCGCGCTCTGGTACCTCACCGCCTGGGCCAGTGCCACGGCCTGCGCGCCCATGGCCTTGCGCGTGGTCTCGCTGATGAAGGGCGAAGGTGCTTCCTCGATGACCTTCTGGTGGCGGCGCTGGATGCTGCATTCGCGTTCGTGCAGGTAGACCACGTGGCCGTGCGCGTCGCCCAGCACCTGGATTTCGATGTGGCGCGGCTCCTCGACGTACTTCTCGATGAACACGCGGTCGTCGCCGAAGCTGTTGCGGGCTTCGTTACGGCAGCTGCTGAAGCCTTCGAAGGCCGACTTGTCGTCGAAGGCCACGCGCAAGCCCTTGCCACCACCGCCGGCGCTGGCCTTGATCATCACGGGGTAGCCGATGTCCCTGGCAATCTCCACCGCACGTTCGGGCGACTCGATGGCCTCGTTCCAGCCTGGGATGGTGCTGACGTTCGCTTCCTTGGCCAGCTTCTTCGACGCGATCTTGTCGCCCATCGCCGCAATGCTGTAGTGCTTGGGGCCGATGAAGACGATGCCTTCTTCTTCCAGGCGGCGCGCAAAGCCTTCGTTCTCCGACAGGAAGCCGTAGCCGGGATGCACGGCTTCGGCGCCCGTGCTCTTGCAGGCGGCAATGATCTTGTCGGCGACAAGGTAGCTCTCGCGCGAGGGCGCCGGGCCCAGCAGCACGGCTTCGTCGGCGAGTTCGACATGGCGCGCGTCGGCGTCGGCTTCGGAATAGACGGCGACGGTGGCGATGCCCATCTTCTTCGCCGTCTTGATGATGCGGCAGGCGATCTCACCTCGGTTGGCAATCAGGATCTTCTGGAACATGTCGTGTCCTGTCAGAGCGGGATGTTGCCGTGCTTGCGCCACGGGTTCTCGAGCTTCTTGCCCTTGAGCATGGCCAGTGAGCGGCAGATGCGCCGGCGCGTCTCGTGCGGCTGGATCACGTCGTCGATGAAGCCGCGGCTGCCGGCGACGAAGGGGTTGGCGAAGCGGGCCTTGTATTCGGCCTCGCGCGCGGCCAGCTTGACCGGATCACCCTTGTCTTCACGGAAGATGATCTCCACCGCACCCTTGGCACCCATCACCGCAATCTCGGCGTTAGGCCAGGCGAAGTTCACGTCGCCGCGCAGGTGCTTGGAACTCATCACGTCGTAGGCGCCGCCATAGGCCTTGCGCGTGATGACGGTGACTTTCGGCACCGTGCATTCGGCATAGGCGTAGAGCAGCTTGGCGCCGTGCTTGATGATGCCGCCGTACTCCTGCGCCGTGCCAGGCATGAAGCCCGGCACGTCGACGAAAGTCACCACGGGAATGTTGAAAGCGTCGCAGAAGCGCACGAAACGAGCCGCCTTGATGCTGCTCTTGATGTCCAGGCAGCCGGCCAGCACCATGGGGTTGTTGGCGACGATGCCCACGCTCTGGCCATCGAGCCGGCCGAAGCCGATGACGATGTTCTTCGCATGTTCGCGCTGCAGTTCGAAGAAGTCGCCGTCGTCCACCACCTTGTAGATCAGCTCCTTGATGTCATAGGGCTTGTTCGGGTGGTCGGGCACCAGCGTGTCCAGCGAAGGGTCCAGGCGCTCGGCGGGGTCGCCGCTCTTGCGCACCGGCGGCTTCTCGCGGTTGTTCAGCGGCAGGTAGTTGAAGAAGCGGCGCAGCATGGCAATCGCTTCCACGTCGTTCTCGAAGGCGAGGTCGGCGACACCGCTCTTGGTGGTGTGGCTGCTGGCACCGCCCAACTCCTCGGCCGTCACTTCCTCATGCGTCACCGTCTTCACGACTTCGGGGCCGGTGACGAACATGTACGAAGAGTCCTTCACCATGAAGATGAAGTCGGTCATGGCCGGCGAGTACACCGCGCCGCCGGCACACGGCCCCATGATCATGCTGATCTGCGGCACCACGCCGCTGGCCATGACGTTGCGCTGGAAGACCTCGGCGTAGCCGCCCAGCGAGGCCACGCCTTCCTGGATGCGCGCGCCGCCGCTGTCGTTGAGGCCGATGACCGGCGCGCCCACCTTCATGGCCTGGTCCATGACCTTGCAGATCTTCTCGGCGTGGGCCTCGCTGAGCGCACCACCGAAGACGGTGAAGTCCTGGCTGAAGACGAAGACCAGGCGGCCGTTGATCATGCCGTAGCCGGTGACGACGCCATCGCCCGGCACCTTGTTGTCCTGCATGCCGAAGTCGCTGCAGCGGTGCTCGACGAACATGTCCCATTCCTCGAAGCTGCCTTCGTCCAGCAGCAGCTCCAGCCGCTCCCGCGCGGTGAGCTTGCCCTTGCCGTGCTGGGCGTCGATGCGCCTCTGCCCGCCGCCCAGCCGCGCCGCGGCGCGCTTGCGTTCCAGCTGCTGGATGATGTCGTGCATGGCGTGGCTTCCTTGTTCTTCGGCTGTCAGTTGATCAGGTCCAGCAGCTGCCGCGCGGCCACCGATGCGGCCAGGCGGCCGGCGCGCACTTCGGCGGTGATGGCAGGCAACGCGCCTTGCACCGCAGGATGCGAGCGGAAGCGCTGGCGCAGGCCGGCTTCGATGTGTTCCCACATCCACGCCTGGTCCTGCGCATGGCGACGCTGGCTCAGCCGCCCGCTCGCGGCTTGTTCATCACGGAAGCGGGTCACCGCCAGCCAGAAATCATCGAGCCCGCTGCCGTTCAGCGCGCTGAGCTGCATCACCTGCGTGCTGGTGGTCGTGTGCGGGCCCAGGAAGCGCAGCGCGCTGGTGATCTGCGCCCGCGCCCGCGTGGCCGCGGCTTCGTCGAGGTCGGCCTTGTTGATGACCACCAGGTCGGCCAGTTCCATCACGCCCTTCTTGATGGCCTGCAGGTCGTCGCCGGCATTGGGCAGCTGCAGCAGCACGAACATGTCGGTCATGCCGGCGACCGCGGTTTCGCTCTGGCCCACGCCCACGGTCTCGACGATGACGATGTCGTGGCCCGCCGCTTCGCACACCAACATGGCTTCGCGGGTCTTCTCGGCCACGCCGCCCAGCGTGCCGCTGGCGGGACTGGGGCGGATGTAGGCGCGTGGGTCCATCGACAGGCGCTCCATGCGTGTCTTGTCGCCCAGGATGCTGCCGCCGCTCACGCTGCTGCTCGGGTCCACCGCCAGCACGGCTACGCGGTGGCCGCGTTCGAGCAGGAAAAGGCCCAGCGCTTCGATGAAGGTGCTCTTGCCCACACCCGGCACGCCGCTGATGCCCAGGCGCAGCGCCTTGCCGCTGGCCGGCAGCAGCGTGTTCAGCAGCGCGTCGGCGCGCAGGCGGTGATCGGCGCGCGTGGATTCCAGCAGCGTGATGGCCTTGGCCACGGCGCGGCGCCGGCGCATGGCGTCACCGCCGAGGATGGCGCGTGCCATGGCCTCGTCGACGGCCGTCAGCGCCGGGTTCAAGCTCACGGTTCGCGAGCGCGCGGGTCGGCCAGCGCATCGAAACGCGTGCGGCCGGGCAGCCCCGCCGCCTCACGCCAGGCCGGCGGCCGCTCGAAGGTGCCCCAGTACTCGTCAATGGCCACGATGTGTCCACCATCGACGCGCGAGATCGAGGTGGCGAAGAACACGCCCGGTGGATGGTCCACGCGCACCAGCGTCAGCACGCGGCCGTCGTGCAGCGGCGCCAGGTCGAGCAGGTTGATCGTCCAGCCTTCGGGGTAGGTGGACTGCGCCTGCACGAAGCCATCGGCCTGCGAGAAGCGCTCACCGCTGGTCCACCACGTGGCCTGCAGGTCATCGGCCAGCAAGGCCCGCGCTGCCACCCAGTCGCGGCGCTGGAAGGCGGCCCACAGGGCGCGGACCAGGTAGGCGGGCGCGTTCATGCCACTGCCGTGCGGATGTGTTCCAGCACGTCCTTCGCACTCACCGGAATCGGCGTGCCCGGGCCGTAGATGCCCTTCACGCCGGCCTCGTACAGGAAGCCGTAGTCCTGCGCCGGGATCACGCCGCCGACGAAGACGATGATGTCGTCAGCGCCCTGCTTCTTGAGCTCGTCGATGATGGCCGGCACCAGCGTCTTGTGGCCGGCCGCCAGCGTGCTGACGCCCACCGCGTGCACGTCGTTCTCGATGGCCTGGCGCGCGCACTCCTCGGGCGTCTGGAACAGCGGGCCCATGTCGACGTCGTAGCCCAGGTCGGCGAAGGCGGTGGCCACGACCTTGGCACCGCGGTCGTGGCCGTCCTGGCCCAGCTTGGCGATCATCACGCGCGGGCGGCGGCCTTGTTCGTCGCCGAAAGCGGCGATCTCGGCCTTCAGCTTGTCCCAGCCCTCGGCGCTGTCGTATTCCTTGGCGTACTCGGCGGCGTACACGCCGGTCACCTTCATGATGTCGGCGCGGTGGCGGCCGAAGACTTTTTCGAGTGCATCACTGACTTCTCCGACCGTGGCGCGCAGGCGCATCGCATCGATGCTCAGGGCCAGCAGGTTGCCTTCCCCGGTGGTGGCGCATGCGGTCAGCACGTCCAGCGCCGCCTGCACCTGGGCCGCGTCGCGCTGGGCGCGCACCGCCTTCAATCGCTCGATCTGGCCTTCGCGCACGGCCACGTTGTCGACCTCGCGGATGTCCACCGCGTCCTGCGTCTTCAGCTTGTACTTGTTGACACCGACGATCACGTCCTTGCCGCTGTCGATGCGCGCCTGCTTCTCGGCCGCACTCGCTTCGATCTTCAGCTTGGCCCAGCCGCTGTCCACGGCCTTGGTCATGCCGCCCTGCGCCTCGACTTCTTCGATGATGGCCCAGGCCGCGTCGGCCATCTCCTGCGTCAGGCTCTCCATCAGGTAGCTGCCGGCCCAGGGGTCGACGACGCTGGTGATGTGCGTCTCTTCCTGGATGATGAGCTGCGTGTTGCGCGCGATGCGCGAACTGAACTCGGTGGGCAGTGCGATGGCTTCGTCGAAGCTGTTGGTGTGCAGGCTCTGCGTGCCACCGAAGACCGCGGCCATGGCCTCGATGGTGGTGCGCACGATGTTGTTGTACGGGTCCTGCTCCGTCAGGCTCCAGCCGCTGGTCTGGCAATGCGTGCGCAGCATCAGGCTCTTCGGGCTCTTCGCGTGGAAGCCTTTCATGATGCGTGTCCACAAGAGCCGCGCTGCGCGCATCTTGGCGATCTCGAGATAAAAGTTCATCCCGATGGCCCAGAAGAAGCTCAGGCGCCCGGCGAAGTCATCCACATCCAGGCCCTTGGCGATGGCCGTCTTCACGTATTCCTTGCCGTCGGCCAGCGTGAAGGCCAGTTCCAGCGCCTGGTTCGCGCCGGCCTCCTGCATGTGATAGCCGCTGATGCTGATGGAGTTGAACTTCGGCATCTTCTGAGCCGTGTACGCGATGATGTCGGCCACGATGCGCATGCTGGGCGCCGGCGGGTAGATGTAGGTGTTGCGGACCATGAACTCCTTGAGGATGTCGTTCTGGATCGTGCCGCTCAGCTGCTCTTGGGCAACCCCCTGCTCTTCGGCCGCCACCACGTAGCCCGCCAGCACCGGCAGCACGGCACCGTTCATGGTCATGCTCACGCTGACCTTGTCGAGCGGGATACCGTCGAAGAGGATCTTCATGTCCTCGACGCTGTCGATGGCCACGCCGGCCTTGCCGACATCGCCGGTCACGCGCGGGTGGTCGCTGTCGTAGCCGCGGTGCGTGGCCAGGTCGAAGGCCACGCTCACGCCCTGGCCGCCGGCGGCCAGCGCTTGCCGGTAGAAGGCGTTGCTGTCCTCGGCGGTGGAAAAGCCGGCGTACTGGCGGATGGTCCACGGCCGCACCGCGTACATGGTGGCCTGCGGGCCGCGCACATAGGGCTCGAAGCCAGGCAGCGTGTGGGCGTGTTGCAGCGCCGCGGTGTCCTCGGCCGTGTACAGCGGCTTGACCGTGATGCCCTCCGGTGTCACCCAGTTCAGGGCAGCCACATCGCCACCGGGCGCCGACTTGGCGGCCGCCTTGCGCCATTGCTCCAGCGTGGCCGGGACGAACTCGGCTTCGCCGCTGTGCTCTTTCATGTGTTCGCTCCTGGGCTCACGACCTTAGGTCAGCCGGTGGGCTTGTCGGTCGGCCGGCATTATGCATAATTATAAATTCAAAACCCACATCCAGCTGACAGCACCATCCCATTGGCCGCCGTTTCCACCACCCCCACCCCGCTCTCGCCCCGCGCCCTGTACCAGGACGTGGCCGAGCGCCTGCGCCAGCAGATTTATGCGCGCGAACTGGAGCCCGGCAACTGGATCGACGAGATGAAGATCGCGTCCGAATACGGCATCAGCCGCACGCCGCTGCGCGAGGCGCTGAAGGTGCTGGCCGTCGAGGGCCTGGTGACGATGAAGGTGCGCCGCGGCGCCTACGTGACCGAGATGTCGCGCGACGACGTGGCGCAGGTCTACCACCTGCTGGCGCTGCTGGAGAGCGACGCGGCGGCCACCGTGGCCGCCCACGCCACCGACGCGCAGCGCGCGCAACTGGCGCAGCTGCACGCGCGCCTGGAAGCCCAGGTGCGCCGGCGCGACGAGTTCTTCGCCAGCAACGAGCAGTTCCACATGGCGCTGCTGCAGATGGCCGGCAACCGCTGGGCGCTGCAGACGGCGCTGGACCTGCGCAAGGTGATGAAGCTCAACCGCCATCATTCGCTCTTCAAGCAAGGGCGGCTGTCGGAGTCGCTGCTGGAGCACCGCGCGCTAATGAAGGCCATCGAAGCACACGACGCCGGCGCCGCGGCGCGGCTGACGAAGACGCACTTCGAGCATGGCCTGCGGGCCGCGGTACCGACGGGCTGAGTCCGAGCGGGCAAAAAAAGAGCCGCCCGCAGGCGGCTTCTTCCAGTAGTGTGCAGCGCCTTGCGGCGCTTCAGCTCACTTCTTGACGGCGCTGGCAGCGGCGGCAGCGGCGTCCTGCACCGCAGTAGCGGCACCAACGGCGGCGGCTTCGGCAGCGCCCGTCACGGCCGAGGCAGCACTGGCAGCGGCATCAGCCACGGCAGGCGACGGGGCCGGCGCGGGAGCAGCGGCGGGCGCCGGGGCGGGAGCAGGAGCTTCTTCCTTCTTGCCGCAGGCCGCCAGGGCAACGGCAGCAACCAGGGAAGCCAAAACGATCGACTTGTTCATCACGTGTGTCCTCAGGAGTTATGGGTCGGAAAACTAAAAGCCTTCTCAAGGGCGCTCCTTGCCAACGCTCAGAGACCCATTTCAGGAAGCACTTCAGGAAATTCACAAGACACGGGAGGTCTCCCCCCTTTGTCTAGCCTATGAGTATAAGCCGACTTAGGGCATTCCCTAGAGTCCGAGGGTGTTGACGCTGAAACCGCGCTCTGAACGTTGCAAAACCACGTCAAGTTCTTCGCACCAGTGGCGGGCGCGGCGCTCGTCCAGTTCGGCGCGGCCGCGCCAGTGCAGCGCATCGATCAGGTGCACGCTCACGGCACCGTCGGACACCAGCACCATGGGCAGGTTGTGGGACAACTCCTCGGGTGCGAGCCAGGCGTCCATGGCGTGGGTCCAGTCGGTGCGCCAGGCAGTGAAGCGCGGGCAGCGCCGCGGCAACTCGTCGTAGCTGCGCGCCAACAGCACCAGCCGGCGCAGCGGACGCTGCATCCAGGTCGTGAGCCCCTGCAGCAGGGCCGGGTCATCCAGCGGCCAGTCACTGAAGTTCGGGTCACAGCACACGATGCGCCGCGCACCCTGGGCAAAGGCGTTCTGAAAGCCCCAGATCAAGGCCGTGCGGAAGTCGGCCCGCGTGGCGATGGTGGGAGGTGTGTCGCTCATGTCGATCCTCCATGGGCCCAGCCGGCGGACACCCATTCGTCCAGCACCTCAGCCGCGCCTGCGCTGAGTTGACGGCACCGCGCCGCCGGCAGCTCCCGGCGGTCGGCCAGTTCGCGCAGCAGCCGCGCGTCGCGACCACCGGCGACGAAGGACTCGCCGTTGATGAAGACATGGCGGTCGTCGTAGAGCATGCGGGTGCGGGCGTCCAGACGCAGCGTGCCGTCAGCGGCTGCATCGCCGGTGCGGCCTTCGAACCAGATGCCGGGCTTGGGATCGGTCAGCACTTCGCCCAGGGCGCGTGGCAAGGCCAGCGGGTCGGCGATGTGGCGCGCCAGCGCGCGGCGCGCAAAGTCATGCAGCGCCGACGGCACCGCACCGGGGTGGGCCGTGGCGCCCTGCTGCGGGTCGCGGTACAGGCGCGCATCGGCCTCTTCTTCCGACAGACGCAGCAGCAGCTCGCGCGCCAGTTCACCCGCTGCGGGCGCGCGGAAGCCCACCGAGCAGGTCATGCAGTCGCCGCCCTCGGCGGTGCCGTCGTGGCCCCAACCGGGCGGCAGATAGAGCATGTCACCGGGCTCGAGCAGCCAGTCCAGGGTCGGCCGAAAGTCGCGCAGCAGCTTCAGCGGCGCGCCCTCCACCCAGGCCGGCCCGGCGCCGCGCGTCGGCGGCGACACGCGCCAGCGTCTGCAGCCCTGCACCTGCAGCAGGAAGACATCGTAGGAATCGAGGTGCGGCCCCACGCCGCCGCCCGGGCTGGCCCACGAGACCATCAGATCGTCCAGCCGTGCGTCGGGCACGAAGCGGAAGCGCTGCAGCATGGCCTCGGCTGCGGGGGCATGAAGGTCCAGGCCCTGCACCAGCAGCGACCAGTGTGGCCGCTGCACCGGCGGCAGGGCGCGGCGCGGCAGCGGCCCGTGCCGCACCTTCCACTGTCCGCCAGCCTGCTGCACGAGACGCGACTCCACACCCGCCTGGCCGGCCAGGTCGAACAGCGCCGCGCGTGTCAGCGGCGGCCTCACGCCGGGCCAGGCCTGCCGCACCAGCAGCGGCTTCTTCTGCCAGTGCCGGCGCATGAAGGCGGTGGGCGACAGCCCGCCCAGCAGCGGTGTCGCGAGCTCGATGTCCATCGCGCGATTCTGGCCGATGGGTGCGCTGTGCCATCATTCCTGCATGCTGATCCAAGACCCCTGCGTGGTGAGCCTGACCTGGACGCTCACCGACGGACAGAACCGGCCTATCGACGAACTGACGCAGCCCGTGGAGTTCTTCTTTGGCGGCGATGACTTGCTGGCCAAGGTGGAAGAAGCGCTGACCGGCCACACCACCGGCGACGAGCTGCAACTGCACCTGGAACCCGAGCACGCCTTCGGCGACTACCGCGCCGAACTGGTGTGCTTCGAGGACCGCAAACTCTTCCCCGAGCAGCTGGAAACCGGCATGGCCTTCGAAGGCCTGCCGGCTGGCGCTGCCACCCCCGGCATGCCGCCCGACAACATCTACATCGTGACCGAGATCTACCCCTCGCACGTGGTGCTGGATGGCAACCATCCGCTGGCCGGCATGTCGCTGCGCCTGGACATGAAGGTGCGCGACGTGCGCGTGGCCAGTGCCGAAGAGATGGCGTCGCGCACCGTGGGCAGCGCGCCGGTGACGGTGCTGGGCAGCGGCCCGGCGACACCGGGCACCGTGCACTGATCAGCGCGTTCCCGTCGACCCGAAGCCGGCCGCGCCACGGGTGCTGGCGTCGAAGCTCTCCACGCGCTCAAAACGCGCCTGCACCACCGGCACGATGACCATCTGCGCGATGCGCTCCAGTGGCTGCACCGTGTAGGCCGTGCTGCCGCGGTTCCAGCAGCTCACCATCAGCGGGCCCTGGTAGTCGCTGTCGATCAGGCCGACCAGATTGCCCAGCACGATGCCGTGTTTGTGGCCGAGGCCCGAACGCGGCAAGAGCATGGCACACAGGCCGGGGTCTGCGATGTGCACGGCCAGCCCGGTGGGGATGAGCGCCGCGGCGCCGGGCTGCAGTTCCAGCGGCGCGTCGAGGCAGGCGCGCAGGTCCAGCCCGGCGCTGCCGGCAGTGGCGTAGGCGGGCAGCTGCTCGGCCATGCGCGGGTCCAGCACCTTGACGGCAACGGTCACGCTCATGACAGCACCGCCGGCGCACGCGCCGCGATCTCGGCCACCAGCAGGCGTGCCAGCATGAGCTTGTCGCCCGCGGGCAAGGGGCGGTCGCCGGCAGCATCCACCAGCACCACGCTGTTGTCGTCTTGCCCGAAGGTGGCCGGGCCGTGGTTGGCCACGATCAGCGGCACGCCCTTCTTCGCCAGCTTGGCCCGCGCGTGCTTCAGCACGTCGTGGCTTTCGGCTGCGAAACCCACGCACCACGGGCGCTGGTCCTCGGGCAGGCGCGCCACGCTGGCCAGGATGTCGGGGTTCTCGACCAGTTCCAGTGCCGGCGGATGGCCGCTGCCGTCCTTCTTCATCTTGTGTTCGGTGACGGCCGCCGGCCGCCAGTCGGCAACCGCCGCGGTGGCCACGAAGATGCCGTGCGTCGGCGCCAGCGGCAGCACGGCGTCGAACATCTGCTGCGCGCTGCTGACGTCGATGCGCCGCACGCCACGCGGCGTGGGCAGCTGCACC
>JANNFE010000276.1:0-3962 GCA_031379415.1 Betaproteobacteria bacterium
GATCCGACCCCGCAGACGGTCGAAGCCCTGATGAAGCTGGATCTGGCCGCCGGTGTCGATGTGCAGATCAAGCTGTAATGATTTTCCCCGCTGGCGCTGCCTGACGAGCGCCGCTCGCTGACCACCGAATGACAAGGAAGGAATGCGCTGATGCGTTCCGGAGTGATTGCACAGAAGCTCGGCATGACCCGCATCTTCACCGATGCCGGCGAACATGTGCCTTGCACTGTTTTGAAGGTCGACAAGCTGCAGGTTCTCGCGCACCGCACGAGCGACGTGAACGGCTATACGGCGCTTCAGCTCGGTGTCGGCAGCCGCAAGGTAAGCCGCGTCACCGAGGGCGAGCGCGGCCACTTTGCCAAGGCGAAGGTGGCGCCCAAGCGCAAGCTTGCTGAGTTTCGCGTCTCGCCCGACAACCTGATCGAAATCGGCGCCGAGATCACGGTCGACCATTTCGTCAAGGGCCAGTTCGTCGATGTGACGGGCACCAGCCAGGGCAAGGGCTTCGCCGGCGCCATGTAGCGTTGGAACTTCGGCGGCCTGCGTGCCACGCACGGCGTCTCCGTCAGCCACCGCAGCCACGGCTCGACCGGCCAACGCCAGGACCCCGGCAAGGTGTTCAAGGGCAAGAAGATGGCCGGCCATATGGGTGACGAGCGCGTCACCACGCTCAATTTGCAGGTCGCGGCTGTCGACACCGACAAGGGCCTGATCCTGATCCGCGGCGCTGTTCCCGGCTCCAAGGGTGGTTGGGTCTACGTGCGCGATGCCGTCAAGAAGGCCGCGTCGAAGGACGCGCCGAAGCCCGGCGCGTTCCGCAAGGTCGAGCCGTTCGAGATGCCGGCACGTCCTGAAAAATCCGGCGCCGACAAGAAGAAGACGGAGGCGTCGTCGTGAAGGCTCAAGTCCAAACCCTCGAGGCCGGTTCCGCCGGCGAAATCGATCTCAACGATGCCATCTTCGGCCTCGAACCGCGGCCGGATATCCTGCATCGCATGGTGCGCTGGCAGCAACTGAAGCGCATGGCCGGCACGCACTCGACCCAGGACCGGTCCGAGGTCAACGTGACCGGCAAGAAGATGTACAAGCAGAAGGGCACCGGCGGCGCCCGTCACGGCGACAAGTCGGTGCCGCAATGGCGCGGCGGCGGTAAGGCGTTCGGCCCCAAGCCGCGCAGCCACGCCATCGATCTGACCAAGAAATTCCGCGCGCTGGCGCTGCGCCATGCACTGTCGGCCAAGGCCAAAGCTGGCGAGATCCTTGTCCTCGACAAGGCGCATTCGACCGACGGCAAGACGCAGGCCCTGCGTGAGCGGTTCGAAAAGCTCGGTCTGACCAACGCGCTGTTCATCGATGGCGCCGAACTCGACCCGGCATTCGCCCGCGCCGCCCGCAACCTGCCGAACATCGACGTCCTGCCGGTGCAGGGCATCAACGTCTACGACGTGCTCCGCCGCAAGCGCCTGGTGCTCACCAAGGCCGCGGTCGAAGCCCTCGACGTCCGGTTCAAGTGAGGCCGCCATGGGTATGCATTCGAACTACGACGTCATCCTGTCGCCGGTCATCACCGAGAAGTCCACTCTGCTGCTCGAACAGGGCAACCAGGTGATCTTCAAAGTGGCGCCGCAGGCCACCAAGCCCGAGATCAAGAAGGCGGTCGAAGACCTCTTCAAGGTCAAGGTGAAGGCGGTCAACACGATTGTCCGCAAGGGCAAACTGAAGTCGTTCCGCGGCATTCGTGCACTGCAGTCCGACACCAAGAAGGCGATCGTCACGCTCGAACCCGGGCATTCGATCGACATCAGCTCAGGCATCTGACGCCCGGATAGCCGCTGGACAATCACTGGCCGGCATCCGCGCCGAAGGACTTTTCGTCATGGCATTGAAGACATTCCGACCGACCTCCCCGAGCATGCGCCAGTTGGTGCAGGTTGACCGCAGTCACTTGTGGAAGGGCGCGCCGTTCAAGGCGCTGACCGTCGGCAAGAACAAGACCGGGGGCCGCAACACCCATGGCCGCATCACCACGCGTCATATCGGCGGTGGGCACAAGCAGTCGTACCGAATCGTCGACTTCAAGCGGACCAAGCACGACATGCCGGCCAAGGTCGAGCGCATCGAATACGATCCGAACCGCACCGCCTTCATCGCACTCGTCGGTTATAAGGACGGCAAGAAGAGCTATATCCTGGCCCCGCAGCGGCTCGGCGTCGGCGATACCGTGGTGTCGGGCAAGAAGGTCGACGTCAAGCCCGGTAACGCGATGCAGCTGGCCTCCATGCCGGTCGGCACGATCGTGCACAACATCGAGATGAAGCCCGGCGCCGGTGGCCAGTTCGCCCGCTCAGCCGGCGCTTACGGCCAGCTGGTCGGCCGTGATGGCGGCTGGGCGGTGATCAAGCTCAACTCGGGCGAGACGCGTCGCGTGCGCCAGGAGTGTATGGCGACCATCGGTGCGGTGTCGAACCAGGATCACATGAACGAAGTGACCGGCAAGGCTGGTCGCACGCGCTGGAAGGGCACCCGTCCGACCGTGCGCTCGGTCATGATGAACCCGGTCGACCACCCGAACGGTGGTCGCACCAAGGGCGGCAAGCACTGGGCAACCCCCTGGGGCAAGCCGACCAAAGGCTACAAGACACGTAAGAACAAGTCGACGGATCGCTACATCGTTCGGTCGCGTCACGCGACGAAGGGTTGACGCCGTTAGCAGCTGGAATTCCGGGACGGCACCATCTGCCGCCTGAGGACGAGGAGAGCCCGACGTGGGACGTTCAGTTTGGAAAGGCCCGTTCTTCGACGCACATGTGTTGAAGAAGTCTGAGAAGGTAAAGGCTGGCGGGCGCAGCGAGGTCATCAAGACCTGGAGCCGCCGGTCGACCATATTGCCGCAGTTTGTCGGGCTGACGTTCGGCGTCCACAACGGCCAGAAGCACGTGCCTGTGAACGTCAACGAGGACATGATCGGGCACAAGCTCGGCGAGTTCGCGCCGACGCGCACGTTCCACGGCCACGGCGGCGACAAGAAATCGACGAAGGGCAAGTAATCTGGGCAAGCCGAAGAGAGAGCGCTCGCTCGCCGACGACGAGGCCCAGGCCATCGCGTCGGGTCTGCGCGTGTCGCCGCAAAAGCTGAACTTGGTCGCCGCCATGATCCGCGGCAAGAAGGTCGAGCAGGCCCTGGCCGAGCTTGAGTTCTCGCGTAAGCGGATCGCGCAGGACGTCAAGAAGTGCGTCCGCTCGGCGATTGCAAACGCGGAAAATAACCACGGTCTCGATCCCGACGATCTGATCGTCAAGGAAGCCTACGTCGGCAAGAAGCTGGTCATGCGCCGCTTCCATGCCCGCGGCCGCGGCCGCTCGGGTGCCATCCAGAAACCATTCTCGATCCTGACCGTCATTGTGAAAGCGAAACCGGCAGTCGCGGCGAGCGAGGAGGCGTAAGATCATGGGTCATAAAGTCAATCCGATCGGCTTGCGCCTCGGCATCAACCGCACCTGGGACAGCCGCTGGTTCGCTCAGCGCAAAGACTACGGTGCGCTGTTGCACGAAGACTTCCGCATCCGCGCCCACATCATGGCGAAGCAGCGCGAAGCTGGCATCTCCAAGGTCGTCATCGAACGCCCGCACAAAAAGTGCCGCATCACCGTTCACACCGCTCGTCCGGGCGTGCTGATCGGCAAGAAGGGCGCCGACATCGAGAAGCTGCGCAGTGAACTGGCCAAGCATACGCAATCGGAAGTGCACCTCAACATCGTTGAAGTGCGCAAGCCGGAAGTGGACTCAGTGCTGGTCGCTGAAGGCATCGCCCAGCAGCTCGAGCGCCGCGTGGCGTTCCGTCGTGCGATGAAGCGTGCAGTTCAGTCGGCGCTCCGTCTCGGCGCGCTCGGCATTCGTATCAACGTCTCGGGCCGTTTGGGTGGCGCGGAAATTGCTCGCCTCGAGTGGTACCGCGAGGGTC
>JANNFE010000351.1:0-1583 GCA_031379415.1 Betaproteobacteria bacterium
TCTGCTCGGCCAGGCCGCGCAGCGTATCGGTGTCGTCGCCGAAGATCTTCACCGCGATCTGCGCCCGCACGCCCGACAGCAGGTGGTCCAGCCGGTGGCTGATGGGCTGTCCGATGGCCACCTGCGCCGGCAGTGACGAGAGCCGGTCGCGGATGTCGGCCATGATGGTTTCGCGGTCGCGCGCCTTTCCGTCGCCCGTGCGCTTCAGGTCCACGTCGATCTCGGCCGAGTGCACACCTTCGGCATGTTCGTCGAGCTCGGCGCGGCCGGTGCGGCGGCCCACCTGCGTGACCTCGGGCACCTGGCGGATGAGTGTTTCGGCCACCGCGCCGACGCGGTTGGCCTCGGCCAGCGAGGTGCCGGGCTGCATCACCAGGCCCAGCACCAGCGAGCCTTCGTTGAAGGCCGGCAGGAAGGCGCGCGGGAACAACGGCACCGTCGCCGCGGCGCCGGCCACGGCCAGCACAGCCAGCGCGATGAGCAGCCTGGCGCGGCCGAAGGACCAGGTCAGCAGCACGGTGTCCCGGCGCTTGAGCCAGGCGACCAGCTGGCTGTCGCCGTGGTCCAGGCGCTTCATCGTCGGCAGCATGTAGTAGCACATGACCGGCGTGACCGTCATCGAGACCGCCATCGACGCCAGGATGGACACGATGTAGGCGATGCCCAGCGGCGTGAAGAGCCGCCCCTCGATGCCCGGCAACGCGAACAGCGGCACGAACACCAGCACCACGATGACGGTGGCGTAGACGATGCCCGAGCGCACCTCGACGCTGGCGCGCCGCACCACCTCCAGCACCGACAGCGGGTGGCCGGCCGCCTTGTTCTGCTTCAGTCGCCGCAGGATGTTCTCGACATCGACGACGGCGTCGTCGACCAGTTCGCCAATGGCGATGGCCAGGCCGCCCAGTGTCATGACGTTGATCGACTGGCCCAGCCATTGGAAGACCAGCGCCGTGACGGCCAGCGACAACGGAATCGCGACCAGTGAAATCACCGTCGTGCGCACCGACAGCAGGAAGGCGAACAGCACGATGGCGACCATGATGGCGCCGTCGCGCAGGGCTTCGGCCACGTTGCCGATGGAGGCCTTGATGAAGTCGGCCTGGCGGAACAGCACGCGGGGCTCGGCCAGCCCCTTGGGCAGACCTTGCTTCAGCTCGGAAAGCGCCGACTCGATCTGCGCCGTGAGCTTGACCGTGTCGGCGTCGGGCTGCTTCTGCACGCTGACCACCACCGCCGGCAGGCCGTTGTAGCCCGCGTCGCCGCGCTTGAGGCCGGCGGCAAAGGAGACGCTGGCCACCTGCTCCAGCAGGATGGCGCGGCCGTCCTTCCAGGCCACGGCGATGCCCGCGAGGTCTTCGGCGCGGTTGCTGCGGCCCAGGTGCCGGATCAGGTACTCGCGGCTGTTGAGGTCGATGAAGCCGCCACCGGCGTTGCCGGCATAGCCCTTCAAGGCCTGCTCGACCTGGTTGAGAGACACGCCGAACTGCGCCATCCGCGCCGTGTCGGGCGCCACGCGCAGCGTACGGACTTCACCGCCGATGGGAATGACCTGCGCCACACCGGGAATCGACAGCAGCCGC
>JANNFE010000382.1:0-12183 GCA_031379415.1 Betaproteobacteria bacterium
TACACCGCAGCCGATGTCATCGTCGTGGGGCTGATCGGCGAGCGCGGTCGCGAGGTCAAGGAATTCATCGAGGACATCCTCGAAGAAGAAGGCCGCGCCCGCAGCGTGGTCGTGGCCGCGCCGGCCGACGCGCCGCCGCTGCTGCGCATGCAGGGTGCGGGTTATGCCACGGCCATCGCCGAGCACTTCCGCGACCGCGGCCAGCATGTGCTGCTGCTGATGGACAGCCTGACGCGCTACGCCATGGCGCAGCGCGAAATCGCCTTGGCCATCGGCGAGCCGCCGGCCACCAAGGGCTACCCGCCCAGTTGTTTTGCCAAGCTGCCCCAGCTGGTGGAACGCAGCGGCAACGGCCTGCACGGCCAAGGCTCGATCACCGCCTTCTACACCGTGCTCAGCGAAGGCGACGACCCGCAGGACCCCATCGCCGACGCCGCGCGCGGCATCCTCGACGGCCACATCGTGCTGAGCCGCGAACTGGCCGAGAGCGGCCACTACCCGGCCATCGACGTGGAGCGTTCGATCTCGCGCGTGATGACGGCGGTGGCCCCGCGTGAACACCTGCAGGCGGCGCGCCGCATGCGCCAGCTGCTGGCCAAGGTGAACAAGGCGCGCGACCTGATCCAGATCGGCGCCTACCAGAGCGGCCACGACGCCGAGCTCGACCTTGCCGTGCGCCTGCTGCCGCAGATGAACGCACTGCTGCAGCAGGACATGCACGAACGCGCCGGCCTGGACATGTGCCGCGCCCAGCTGTGCCGCCTGATGCCGACCTGAAGAAGTGGCCATGACACAAGCCCTGCACACCGTGCTCGAACACGCCGAACGCCAGCGCGACGAGGCTCAAGGCCAGTTGCTGCGCGCCGAGGAAACCATGCGCCAGCTGGAGCGACAGGCCGAGCAGGTGCACGCCTACCGCGCGGAATACCGCCAGCGCCACCCGGCCCAGGGCGGCCGCAGCACGTCCATCGGCATGTTGCGCGTGCACCAGGGCTTCATGCTGCGGCTGGACCAGGCGCTGCAGCAGGTGCAGGGCCAGGTGCAAGCGGCGCAGGCGCGCTGCGGCGCCCTGCGCAGCGCGCTGGTGGCGCACGAGACCCGCGTGGCCTCGGTGCGCAAGCTGCTGGAGCGGCGTGACCAGCAGACGCAGCTGGACCAGTCGCGCCGCGAACAGCGCCATGCCGACGACGCCGCACAACGCCGCCGCCGCGACGACGGCAGCGCCGCGCCCGGCTGGCGCCTGGGCACCGAACCCGCGCCGCTGGCGAACTGAGGTCCACCATGCTTGCCACCGCCCCGCTCAGCCCGGCCCTGCCGCCACAGCCAGCTGCCGCCGCCGGCAACGCGCCGACCGCCACCGACGCCGAGACCGATCGTTTCCAGCGCCTGCTGGAGAAGGCCAAGCCACATCGCCACGGCGCTGACCAGCGCGCCGCCGCGCACGCGGCCACGCCGCCCGGCCCGGACACCAAGACCCCCAGATGGGTCGCCACGCCGCCCGAAGAAGACCTGCCCGGCGACGGCCCGGTGCCGGTCACGGCCAGCGCGGCCGACACTGGCGCGGCCGCGCCTGCCAACGACGCCACTGCCATGCTGGCCACGCTGCAGGCACTGGCCACGCCGCGGCCGGTAGCCGACAAGTCCGCCGGGCGCGGCGACGATCTGCGCCCGGCCGCTCCGCGTGGCCCCACCCTGCCCGCCAGCACTGCCGAGCCGGCGTTGGCCGCGACTGCGCCCCCGGCGCCCGCAGCTGGCGCGGCGGCCCAGACCTTCGCTGGCACCATGCAGCTGCAGGCGGAGCTGCAGGCGGCCAGCGAAGCCGCGCCCCGCCCGGCCGAGACACCCGTGCACGCCGCCGAAACCCCCTTGCCCCTGCCACCGGCCCTCGGCGCCGCGCCCGCCACCCCATTGGCGGCCAGCGCACCGGCCGAAGCGCGCATCGCCGCCAGCCCCGGCAGCCCCGATTTCCCGGCCCAGCTGGGTGCGCAACTCAGCACCTTCGTGCGCGAAGGCGTGCAGCACGCCCGTCTGGAATTGCATCCCGTGGAACTGGGGCCGGTGACGGTACGGATCCAGCTCGACGGCAGCCAGGCCCAGGTGAACCTGTCGGCTGAACGCGGCGACACGCGCCAGGCGCTGGAGCAGGCGCTGCCGCAGCTGGCCGGCAGCCTGCGCGAGGCCGGCCTCACGCTCAGCGGCGGCGGCGTCTTCGAGCAGCCGCGCCAGGCGCCGGGAGAGAGCCCCACCCGCGACGGCCGCCGCAGCGGCCCCGAAGGCCGGGCCGACGAGCCCCTGCAGCCCAGCCCCGCGCCGGCCGTGCGCCGCCGCGGCGTGGTCGATCTGGTGGCCTGAAGCGTCCCGGTTCAGGGCGGCTTTGGCCACCCTTATCGAGCCTTAAGCCCGGTGGGCTGCTCTCAATAATCCTGGCAACAGGTCGAGGAAGGCGCCGCGCCCGCGGCACCTCCACAGCCAGCTTGCAGGAGAGCCCATGTCCACCGCCGCCGCCGACGCGCCCGCCCCCGCCAAGGGCAAGAAGAAGCTGATCATCATCATCGCCATCGTCGCCCTGGTGCTGGTGGGCGGCGGTGTCGGCGCCATGCTGATGAAGAAGAAGGCGGTCGACCACGCGGCCGAAGGCGAGGACCTTGCCCCGGCCAGGACCGCTGCCGTCGCCAAGCACGACCCCAAGCACGTGCCGGTGTTCGTGCCGCTGGATCCCTTCACGGTGAACCTGGCCGACCGCGAGGCCGAGCGCTATGCGCAGGTGGGCATCACGCTGGAGATCGACAACGCCGTGACCGGCGACCAGATCAAGCTCTACATGCCGGCCATCCGCAACCACATCCTGATGGCCATCGCCGACCGCACCGCGGGCGAGCTGATGGGCCGCGAAGGCAAGGCCAAGCTGGCTGAGAAGGTGCGCATCGAGACCGCACGCGCCCTGGGCATGGACGTCGAGGAAGACGACGCCGAGTCCGAAGACAGCGGCGGCAAGCCCGCCGCGGCCAAGAAGAAGAAGCGCAAGAGGGCCGAGCCCGTGCTGCCCGTGAAGGCCGTGCACTTCTCGAACTTCATCATCCAATGACGGCCCCCCGGCTCACGTCGCAACGGCCGTGCGGGCGCTGACATGAACCAGCAGATCCTCTCGCGGGACGAGGTCGACGCCCTCCTGCAAGGCATCACCGGCGACAGCCAGAAGCTGGAGCAGGAAGACACGCCGAGCACAGGCGTGCGCGACTACGACCTGGCGAGCCAGGAACGCATCGTCCGCAGCCGCATGCCGACGCTGGAAGTCATCAACGAGCGCTTCGCCCGCAACATCCGCAGCGGTCTCTTCAACCTCATCCGCAAGAGCCCTGAAGTGGCCATCGGCAGCATCAAGGTGCAGAAGTTCAGCGCCTTCCTGCGCGAGATCGTGGTGCCGACCAACTTCAACATCGTCAACGTCAAGCCGCTGCACGGCAACGGCCTCATCGTGTGCGACCCGAGCCTGGTGTTCGCGGTCATCGACGCGCTCTTCGGCGGCGTGGGCAAGTACCACACGCGCATCGAAGGCCGCGACTTCAGCCCCACCGAGCTGCGCGTCATCCTGCGCCTGGTGCAGACCATCTGCGCCGAGTACAAGAAGGCCTGGACCGGCATCTACCCGGTGGAGCTGGAATACCAGCGCAGCGAAATGCAGCCGCAGTTCGCGAGCATCGCCACGCCCGGCGAGATCGTGGTGGCGACGAACTTCACGCTGGAGATCGGCGACACCACCGGCTCGGTGCACTTCTGCATTCCGTACAGCACGCTGGAACCCATCCGCGACACGCTGTTCTCCACCATCCAGGGCGACAGCACCGAACCCGATCGCCGCTGGGTCAACCTGCTGAAGAACCAGATCCAGAGCGCCGAGGTGGAACTGGTGGCCGAACTGGCCCATGCCGGCGCCACGGTAGAGCAACTCCTGTCCTTCAAGCCGGGTGACTTCGTCGAACTCGACCTCAACCCGATGATCAAGGCCAAGGTCGCGGGCGTGCCCGTGTTCGACGCCCACTACGGCACCAGCAACAACCGCTACGCCATCAAGGTCGACCGCCTGCTGACCGGCGACAACCTCAACTGGATAGGAAACCTCTGAGATGAGCGAGAACGACTCCGCGATGTCCGAAGAGGACAAGATGGCCGCCGAGTGGGCGGCTGCGCTGGCCGAAACCAAACCCGGCAACGAAGTGGCCAGCGAAGTCGCCGGCCCCGCCGAGAGCGTGGCGCCGGCGGCCTTCACGAACTTCTCGAACGCGGTGAGCGTCAATCCGCCGCCAGGCGCGGTGAACGACATCAACATGATCCTGGACATCCCCGTCCAGCTGACCGTGGAGCTGGGCCGCACGCGCATCCCCATCAAGCACATCCTGCAACTGGCGCAGGGCTCGGTGGTCGAACTGGAAACGCTGGCCGGTGAACCGATGGACGTGCTCGTCAACGGCTACCTCATCGCCCAGGGCGAGGTGGTGGTGGTGAACGACAAGTTCGGCATCCGCCTGACCGACATCGTGACGCCCAGCGAACGCCTGCGCCGCCTCTCGCGCGCTGCATGACATGCCGCTGAGCGTGACATCGCTGCTGTGGTTCGCGGCCATCATCGCGGCGATCCCGCTCACGCTGTGGCTGCTCAAGCGCACGCCGCTGGGTGCCGGCAGCGGCAAGGCGGGCACGCCGCGCACGGTGGCGGTGCTGCCGCTGTCGGCGCAGCAGAAGCTGGTCACCGTGGAAGTGGGCCAGGGCGAAGAACGGCTGTGGCTGGTGCTGGGCGTGTCGCCGCAGGGCATCCGCACGCTGCACACCATGGCCGCACAGGGCGAGCCGGCCAACGGCGCCACTCCGCCGCCGCCGGCCGCGACCTTTGCGCAACTGCTCACGCGCTTGCGTGGCGGTTCACCACCCCCTTCGCCCTGACATGCGCCTGCGTTCGTTGATCCCGCTGGCGCTGCTGGCCGGTGCCGGCCTGGCACAGGCCCAGGGCGCACCCGGCGGCCTGCCCCTGGTGGTGGCCCAGGGCGCCGGTGGCACCAGCTATTCGGTGCCCGTCCAGACATTGCTGTTCTTCACGGCCCTGAGCTTCCTGCCGGCGGTGCTGCTGCTGATGACGGCCTTCACGCGCATCGTCATCGTGCTGAGCCTCTTGCGCCAGGCCCTGGGCACGCAGGCTGCGCCGCCCAACCAGGTCATCGTCGGCCTGAGCCTGTTCCTGACCTTCTTCGTCATGACGCCGACGCTGGACAAGATCTACGCCGAAGCCTATGCGCCCTATGCCGCCGGCACACTGGCCGTGGACGAAGCGCTGAAGACCGGCGTCAAGCCGCTGCGCGAGTTCATGCTCAAGCAGACGCGACAGAGCGACGTGCAGCTGTTCGCCAAGCTCGCCAGGCTGCCCGCTGACGTGAAGGGCGAGGACGTGCCGCTCACGGTGCTGGTGCCGGCCTTCGTGACGAGTGAGCTGAAGAGCGCGTTCCAGATCGGCTTCATGATCTTCATCCCCTTCCTGGTCATCGACATGATCGTGGCCAGCGTGCTGATGAGCCTGGGCATGATGATGCTGAGCCCGGTGCTGGTGGCCCTGCCCTTCAAGCTGATGCTCTTCGTGCTGGCCGACGGCTGGAACCTGCTGCTCGGTTCGCTGGCGGCCAGTTTCGTGACCTAGCGGATGAGCTGAATGGACGCCACCCAAGTCCTGGCCACTGGCCAGCAAGGCCTGCTGCTGCTGTTGATGGTCAGCGCCCCGGTGCTGCTCGTGGTGCTGGTGGTCGGCCTGGTGGTCAGCATCTTCCAGGCCGCGACGCAGATCAACGAAGCCACGCTGAGCTTCGTACCCAAGGTGGTGGCCGCGGTGGCCGTGCTCGGCTTCGCCGGGCCTTGGATGGTGACGACGCTGGTGGAGTACATCCGCGGCGCCCTGATGGCCATCCCCGGCGCGGTGGGCTGATCCGGCCGCCGCCGTGCTCACCTTCACCGAAGCCCAGGTGCTGGCCTGGGTGTCGCCGCTGATCTGGCCCTTCCTGCGCGCGCTGGCCATGTTCCAGGCCCTGCCCATCCTGGGCACGCGCACGGTGCCGCTGCGCGTGCGCATCGGGCTGGCCGCCTTCGTCGCGCTGGCGGCGCAGGCCAGCCTGCCCACCTTGCCAACCGATGCGGCCGTGGTGGCGCTGGACTCACCTGCGGCGCTGCTGCTGGTGGCGCAACAACTCGTGATCGGCCTCAGTCTCGGCTTTGCCGTGCGTGTGGTCTTTGCCGCGGTGGAGTTCGCGGGCGAGCTCATCGGCCTGCAGATGGGCCTGAACTTCGCCGGCTTCTTCGACCCGCTGTCGGCCACCACGGCCACCGCCACCAGCCGCTTCTTCGGCACCATGGTGGCCTGGCTGTTCATCGTGATGGGCGGCCACCTGCTGGTCATCGCGGCGCTGGTGCAAAGCTTCCAGTCCTTTCCCGTCGGGCCCGAGCCCTTTGCCTTCATGGCGCAGATGCAGCCGCAGCGCTGGGGCGCCGAGATCTTTGCCACCGGGCTGTGGATCGCGCTGCCGCTGGTGACCATGCTGCTCTTTGTCAACCTGGTGCTGGGCACCATCTCGCGCGTGGCGCCGCAGATCAACATCTTCGCCATCGGCTTCCCCGTCACGCTGGGCGTGGGACTGCTGGGCCTCATGCTGACACTGCCGATGATGCAGCAGCCCTTCACGATGGCGCTGGAGCGCCTGCTCGAACACTTCCGCTGACTACGACGCCCCCAGCGTGCGGCTGATCTGCACGGCCTCGGCGCGGCCGGGGAAGTCGGCGCTGGCGCGCAGCAGCGTGTCGAGCTCGGCGCGCGCCTGCGGCCGGTCGCCCGACTGCAGGTAGATCTTGGCCAGCGTCAGGCGGAACATCGGCGTGTCGGGCGCGGCGGCGAGCAGTCGCTTCTGCACCTGCAGCGCCTCGGCATGCCGCCCTTCGCTGGACAGCGCCAGCGCCAGCGTGTCCAGCAGCTGCGGCTGGTCGGGCGCCAGCCTCGCCGCCCGTTCGGCCAGTTCGGCCGCGCCGGGCTTCTTCTGGCCGATGAGCGCACGCGCCGTGTTGTTCAGCGCCACGGCGTGGTGAGGCTGCACCGCCAGCACCTCGCGGAAGCGCGTCTCGGCCAGCGCCGGCTGGCCCTGGGCCATGGCGGCGTTGCCCAGCTGCAGGCGGAACGCGGTGTCGCCCGCATGCTCGCGCAGCCACTGACGCGCGAAGGCTTCGGCTTCGGCCGCACCCGCCGGCCCGCCCTGCAGCAGCGCGGCGTAGAGCAGGGCCGGCGCCTGCGCCGGCTCGCGCAGCGTCACGGCCTTGCGCAGCGCGCTGATGGCCGGCCCGCGCTGGCCCAGCGCCGACTGGATCTCGCCTTCGAAGATGTAGCCGGCCACGTCGTCGGGGCGCTGCTGCTGCATGCGCCGCACGAGCGCGATGGCGTCGGCGCTGCGGTTCTCGCGCAGCGCCAGCGCCACCGCCAGGCGCTGCACCTCGGGCACCTCGGGCGCCCGCGCCTGGGCCTGCGACGCGGCGCGTGCAGCCGCGGCCAGGTCGTTACGGCGCAGGGCCAGTTCGGCCAGGCCGAGATGGCCGCGCCAGGAATCGGCGCTCTGCGTGGCCAGGCGCGCGAACACGCCCTGGGCCTGGTTCAGGTCGCCACTGGCCAGCAGCACGCGCGCCAGGCGCTCCTGCATTTCGGCATGCCAGGGCAGCGCGGCTGCGCCTTCCTGCGCCGCGGCCAGCGCGGCGGGCAGCTTGCGTGCGCCGAGCTGCAGGTCCACCAGCGCCAGCCGCGGCCGCGCGTGCAGCGGGTTGGCCTGCGCCGCCTTCATCAACAGCGGCGCCACTTCCTCGGGCCTGGCGCCGGCGCGCTGGCGCAGTTCGGCCACGGCCATCAGCGCGTCGACGTGGCGCGGATCCAGCTGCAGCAGGGCCCGCACCCGCAGCATCGCGGCGTCGGGCTGGTTCTCCAGCAGGTCGAGCCCGGCCAGGCTGGCCACGGCGGGGAAGTAGCGGCCGTCGCGAGCCACGGCGGCTTCGAAGGCGGCGCGCGCGCCGGCCTTGTCCTGGCGCAGCGTGAGCGCGCGGCCACGCAGATCGGCGGCCACCGCGGACGCGGGCTGCTTCTTCTCGAGCTGGGCCACAGCCTGCAGCGCGGCGTCGATCTCGCGGCGGCCGATGCGCGCGCGGATCAGGGCCACGTCGGCCACGTCATCACGGTCGCTGGCGGCGATGGCCTGCAACTCGGCCAGCGCCGCGTCGGCCTGGCCGCGCGCCAGGCGCGCCAGGGCCAGCGCCACGCGCACGGCGGGCTGCATGGGTTTGAGCGCGGCGGCGCGTGCGAACAGGGCATCGGCACTGCGGCCATTGCCGCTGCGCTGCTGGGCCAGCGCGGCAATGGTCAGGGTCTCCGCATCGACCTGCGGATCGTCGAGCAGCGCTTGCAGCACGGCCAGCGCGCGCCGGGGGCCTTCGGCGCGCAGCAGCACGCGCGCCAGGTTGCGGCGCGCTGCCACGAAGCCGGGCTGCAGTTGCACGGCCCTGGCGAGGTAGGCCTCGGCCTGCGCCAGTGCGTCGAGCTCGAGTTCGGTGACGCCCGCCAGGTTCAGCAGCATGGCGTCATCGGGCGCCACACGCAGCAGCTCCTGCAGGCGTTCGCGGGCGCGTGGGTGGTCGCGGCGCGCCACCGCCACCTGGGCTTCGTGGTAGCGCGTGAGCGCATGGCCGGGTTGCGCCGCCTTCATGCGCTGGAACTGCGCCGCGGCGCCTTCGATGTCGCCCTGCGTGAACAAGGCATTGATGACGGCTGCGTGCGTGGCCGCGTCGGCCGGCTGCGCCGCCAGCGCGCTGCGGTAGGCCTGCAGCGCGGCTTCGACGTCGTTCTTGCCCAGCAGCAGCAGGTCGCCCTTCAGCCGGCCGGCTTCTGCCAGCGCGGGCTCGCGCACCAGCAGGTCGGCCAGCAGCAGCAGCGCCGCATCGACGCGGCCGGCCATGCCTTCCAGGCGCGCCTGCACCAGCAGCGCCGGTGCGTAACCCGGCAGCGCCTGCAGCGCGCGCTGCGCGGCGGCTGCGGCTTGTTCGCGCTCGCCCAGGGCGAGCTGGGCCTGGGCCACGGCCCCATGCACCTCGGCGGCGGCACGCGGGTCGGCCAGGTTCACCGCGGCGAATTGCGCCGTCAGCGGGCGGTAACGCGCTTGCGCCAGCAGCGCACGCGCCAGCGCCGGCTCGACCTGTTCGGGCGTGGCGCCGAGTTCCAGCGCGCGCCGCAGTTCAAGTTCTGCGCCCGCGGCGTCACCGCCATCCAGCAGCGTGCGCGCCAGCAGCAGGCGGGCCGCGGTCGAGCGCGGCTGTTCACCGATCAGGTTCTTCAGCGTGATGAGCGCGGCCTGCGGATGCTTCGCCTGCAGGTAGGCCTGGGCCACGGCCAGCCGTTCGCTTTCGCCGCCCTTCTGGCCACAGGCCGCGAGCAGCAGAGCCAGGGCCAGCGCGGTGCCCAGTGGGCGAAAGTTCAAGGGCATGGCAGGCTTCCTGGCAAGTGGATGGCGGTGTCTTGCCCTGTTATCGGCAGTTGGTGGCGGGCCCTCAGTCGGCGCCCAGAAACCACAGGGCCGCCCGCAGGCGGCCCACCCTCTCCAGCAGCGCGGGCCGCTCAGGCGCGGGTCTTGCGTCGGCGCACGCCGACGAAGGCCAGGGCGCTGGCGGCCACCAGCAGCGCGGTGGACGGCTCGGGCACACCGGTGCGGTTGTCAGGCGCCGTGCGCACCGTCAGGAAGGACTGCGAGGACTCGATGGGCGTGGCCTGCCAGACGTCGAACTGGTAGGCCGTGAAGGTGCTGAAGCCAGCGGCGTTCCAGGCCGCGGCGGTGCCGACCTTCAGCGTGTCCAGCAGCTGGTTGGCGTAGGCCGACACCGGGGCCGTGAAACCCGAGCCCGAAACCTGCAGGCCACCCACGCCGGTGCCCCAGTCGGCGCTGGCGGCGCCTTCGATTTCCCACAGCGCAAAGGCGAAGGCCGCCGACTTCTGCGCCGAGGTGAGGCCGCCCGAGGCCGTCAGCGTGTCGGCATAGGCCCAGTTGTAGAGCTTGACGATGTTGCCCAGCACCCCGTTGGTGGGCTGGCTGGCGTAGCCCGGCGCCAGGCCGACGTAGTTGGGGCTGCTCAGCGCGAACTGCGCCGCATAGCCGCCGCCGTTGAGGAAGTCATTCAGCGTGACCTGGTTGAAGGCGGTGGTGCCTCGGGTGTGGGTGTAGGGCGACAGGCAATACACCCAGTCACTGTTGTTCAGCTGGTAGCTGCCGATGTAGATGTTGTTGACCGAGACCGCACCGGCGCTGCCGCCGCTGAAGTTGAGGTTGCCCACCACCGAGCGCGCCGAGGCGTTGCTGACCGACAGGTTGTCGGCGTGCGCCCCCGCAGCAGCGAGCGCCAGCGTGGCCACGGCCAGGGTGCCGACCCAGCGGAAAAGCGGCGAACGAACTGCGGAACTGGAGGGCATGCAAGGGCTTTCAAAAGGGAGACTGCTGAAGGATTCAGAACCTGCCGAGGATCGTATCGGCGGGGCCGCGATGCAGCATCCCGTGGCCCCGGGGGTTCAGCCGCTGCGGGTGCGCCGGAAGTCACGAAGCCGGAACGACACGCCATACCTTGGGGTAGCCTTGGCACCACGATGACCCGATCACTGGCTTACACCACGCTGCTGGTGGATGACTACGACACCGCCCTCGCCTGGTTCACGCGGGTGCTGCGTTTCGAGTTGCTGCAGGACACGCCGCTCGCCCCCGGCAAGCGCTGGGTGGTGGTGGCGCCATCGCGCACAGGCGGCGCGCTGCTGCTGGCGCGTGCGGCCACCCCCGAACAGCAGGCGTTGGTGGGCCGCCAGGGCGCCGGGCGCGTCTGGCTGTTCCTGCACACCGACCGCTTCGACGACGATCTCGCGCGGCTGCGCGAGCACGGCGTGCACATCACCGAGGTGCCCCGCGACGAGCCCTATGGCCGCGTCGTCGTGTTCGAAGACGGCTGGGGCAACCGCTGGGATCTCATCGAGCCGCGGCCATGAAACACGACCTGCTGCTGGCGGGCGCCACCGGTCTGGTCGGCCGCGCCTGCGCCGCGCAATGGAACGGCCCCGGCACTCTGCACCTGCTGGTGAGGCGCGCCATCGCCGCACCCGGCCCGCTGCAGCAGGTGCACGTGGTGGACTTCACGGCCCTGCCCGCGTTGCCGCCGGCGCGTGCAGCGCTGTGCGCCCTGGGCACCACGCTGCGCGTCGCGGGTTCACCGGGTGCTTTCCGCGCCGTCGACTTCGACGCCGTGCTGGCCTTCGCCCGCGCCGCGCGTGCGGCCGGGGCGCAGCGGCTGGCGGTGGTCTCTTCGCTGGGCGCGCAGCGCCAGTCGAGCAACTTCTACAGCCGCGTGAAGGGCGACATGGAAGTGGCCGTGGCCGGGCTGGGTTACGACAGCGTCATCGTCGCGCGGCCTTCACTGCTGCTGGGTGACCGCAGCGCGCTGGGCCAGCCGGCGCGCACCGGTGAACGCGCCGCGCAATGGCTCAGTGCGCCGCTGTCGCCGTTCATCCCGCGCGCCTGGCGGCCCATACCGGCGGCCATCGTGGCGCGCGCGCTGATGCGTGCGCTCGACGATGCCGACGCCGGCCTGCGCATCCTCGAGTCAGCCACACTTTGGCGGTCAGGCTCCTGAGATCAAAGCCCCCGCCTGGCGGGCCGGCGCGGCCTGTGCATCGATGGCGGACTGGCTCACGCCATCTCAGACGAACACGCCCTCGCGCAGCCACTTGGTGGCGACCCACTTCTCGCCCGCCGTCACCGGCGCGCCGCCGTGCAGCGTCTTGGTGCTGACATGCGGCCGCTCGTAGCTGAAGAACACGGCATTGCCACGCACCGGCGCCACTTCCAGGCCGACGTCGGGAAAGGTCGTGGCACCGCCGCCTTCGGGCGTGTTGAGGTACATCACCAGCGTGCCCACGCGCTGGCCGCCGCGCTGCAGGATGCGCGCGGTGCCCGGATGCGCGGGGTCGAAGTAGTCGTGGTGCGGCTTGTACTCGGCGCCCGGGCGGTAGCGCAGGATCTGCAGGCCTTCACCGTGTTCCACCGGCCAGCGCAGCAGTTCGCCAATGCGCGCTTCCAGCGTCCGGATGAGCGGCGC
>JANNFE010000007.1:0-5717 GCA_031379415.1 Betaproteobacteria bacterium
GCCCAGCGGCGAGCCGCCGGTGACGGTGGCGTAGAGCACCAGCGCCGTGAGGTAGGCGCCGGCCGCGGCGGCGTGGTTGCCGTCATCGGCATGCAAGGCCAGCGCCGGGTGGCGCTGCAGGGCCAGTTCCCAGGCCTGACCCACGGGTGCCACGCAGGCCGGCACCTTCTGCGCGATGGCCATGTGCCGATCGAAGATGCGCTGGGTCTCGGCAATGCCGCGCCGCGGCCATTCCGGAAACAGCACCGGCAGCGCGCCCAGGCTGCGCACCTGGCGCACCAGTTCTTCGGCCGGCGCGGTGGCGTAGGTGAACTGGCCCGAACTGCTGACCTTCTGCGCCTGCAGCACCACCACCGTCCAGGCGCGCCCGCGCAGCAGGGCCCGACTGGGTGCGTGGTTCAGGCGTTCATCCAGGAACATCCAGCCCGGCGCCTGGGCGATGCCCACCGTGCGGCCGCCCAGGCCGGCCTGCAGCAGTTGCGCCAACTGCTGCGGCAGCGCGTGCATCGAGGTGTGGCTGTTGCCCATCATCAGCACGGCCACGTCGGCCTGCGCCGTGGCGGCGGCCGGGCTTGTGCCGGATGTCCCGCACCCGGCGCCCAGCAGCGCCGTGCACAGGGCCAGCCAGCGCACGCCACGCTTCGTTGCCGAGGCCACGCGCATCATGCAGCGACTCTACAAGCTGCCCTGCCGGCGTGGCTCAGGGATCCCCTGAGCCAGGTTCCGTCCTTCACCCGATGGTCGGCGCGCCGCGTGCTGGAAAGAATGGCAAGCGCATCGACTCTTCTTCAGCCAGCGCCATGTCCTCCCTTGCCGAGCGTCACCCCATCCTGCTTTTCCTGGCCTGCTTCACGGTGTTGATGGTGGTGGCGCTGAGCCTGGCCGCGCTGGCCCCGTAACGGCGCTGCCTGCGCGCTACAGCGCGGGCGGCGCTCAATGCCCCAGGATCTTCGACAGGAAGTCCTTGGTCCGCTCGCTCTTGGGCGCGTTGAAGAATTCGTGCGGCGTGTTCTCTTCGACGATCTGGCCCTGGTCCATGAAGATCACGCGGTCGGCCACGGCCTTGGCGAAGCCCATCTCGTGGGTGACGCAGATCATGGTGATGCCGCCCTTGGCCAGTTCGGTCATCACGTCCAGCACTTCCTTGATCATCTCGGGGTCCAGCGCCGAGGTCGGCTCGTCGAAGAGCATGATCTTGGGCGTGAGGCACAGCGCGCGCGCAATGGCCACGCGCTGTTGTTGACCACCTGAGAGCTGCAGCGGGTACTTTCCCGCCTGCTCGGCAATGCGCACGCGCTGCAGTTGCTGCATGGCGCGTTCGTCGGCTTCCTTCTTGGGCAGCTTGCTCACCCACATCGGCGCCAGCGTCAGGTTTTCCAGCACCGTGAGGTGCGGGAACAGGTTGAACTGCTGGAACACCATGCCCACTTCGCGGCGCACCTTCTCTATTGCTTTCACGTCATCCGTGAGTTCGGTGCCGTCCACGATGAGCTGGCCCTCCTGGTGTTCTTCCAGCCGGTTGATGCAGCGGATGAGCGTGCTCTTGCCCGAACCGCTCGGCCCGCAGATGACGATGCGCTCGCCCTTGGCCACGTTCAGGTCGATGTCGCGCAGCACGTGGAAGGCGTTGCCGTACCACTTGTTGACTTTTCTGAACTGGATGATGGGTTCGGGCATGTCGCTCATCGGTTCGTGCTGCGGCGCAGCTGCTTCTCGATCCACAGGCTGTAGCGGCTCATCGCGAAGCAGAAGGTGAAGTAGATGGCGGCGATGAAGAGATAGGCCTCGATCTTGAACGGGCGCCAGTCGGCGTCGCCATTCAGCGCCAGGCCCATGGCGCCGGTGAGTTCGTAGAGGCTGACGATGGTCACCAGCGAGGTGTCCTTGAACAGGCTGATGAAGTTGTTCATGATGCCCGGCACCACCAGCGCCAGCGCCTGCGGCAGGATGATCTTGCGCTGCGCCTGCCAGTAGCTCAGGCCGAGGGTGTCGGCCGCCTCCTGCTGGCCTTTCGGGATGGCCTGCAGCCCGCCGCGCACGATCTCGGCCATGTAGGCCGCGGCGAACAGCGTGATGCCCACCAGCACACGCAGCAGCACGTCGATGTTGATGCCCGGCGGCATGAACAGCGGGAACATGAAGCTGGCCATGAAGAGCACGCTGATCAGCGGCACGCCGCGGATGAGTTCGACGTAGATGACGCAGAAGGTCTTGATGGCGGGCAGCCTGCTGCGCCGGCCTAAAGCGACGAGCACCGCAATCGGAAACGCGAACACGATGCTCAGCGTGGCCAGCATGATGGTCAGCGGCAGGCCGCCCCAGCGGTCGGTGTCCACCACTGACAAGCCGGTGGGCAGGCCCAGCAGCCTGCCGCCGCCCATCAGGCCGAAGAAGAGTGCCATCACCGCCAGCCACAGCAGCACCAGCCAGGGCTTCCAGAGGGCGCGGATGCAGCTCACCACCAGCAGCGCCACCATCGCCGCGGTGGCGAGTTCGGGACGCCACTGCTGGTCCAGCGGATAACGGCCGAAGATGATGATGCGGTACTTCTCGGTGATGACGCCCCAACAGGCGCCGATGCCGCGCGCCGCCTGGCAGGTGTCGAAGTTGGCCACCCACACGGCCTTGAAGAGCAGCCAGTTGGCCAGTGTCGGCAGCCAGTAGAGGAACAGCAGCAACAGCAGCACCGTGGTGACGGTGCTGGGCAGATTGCCGAAGAAATTGGCGCGCAACCAGGGCACGAAGCCTTCGGTCCTGATGGGCGCCGGGCGCGGGGCGATGGGGGCGAAGCTGTCGGCCATGGCCTAGCGCTCCTTGATCGCCGAGCGCTGGTTGTACCAATTCATGAACGCCGACGTGGACAGCGACGTGAACAGGTAGACCGCCATGATGATGGCGATGCATTCCACCGCGCGGCCGGTCTGGTTGAGCGCGGTGTTGCTGATGCTGACCACGTCGGGGTAGCCGATGGCCACCGCCAGCGACGAGTTCTTCGTCAGGTTGAGATATTGGTTGGTGATGGGCGGGATGATCACGCGCAGCGCCTGCGGCAGGATCACGAGTTGCATCTGGCGCCCGCGCGGCAGGCCCAGCGCATTGGCGGCTTCCACCTGGCCAGCCGGTACGCTCTGGATGCCGGCACGCACCACCTCGGCCACGAAGGCTGCGGTGTAGAGCGTCAGGCCCAGCAGCACGGCGATGAATTCGGGCGTGATCTCGCCACCGCCCGTTACCGCCACGTCGCCCGATTCGGGCAGTCGCCATTCGTTGGGCGCACCACCCACCGCCCAGCCGAGCAAGCCACCGATCAGCGTGATGCCCAAGGCCGGCAGGAAGCTGGCGCGCGGTATGCCCGTGGCCTCGAACCGGCGCCTCGCCATGGCCGCGTACCAGCGTGATGCCGCGAAGCCCGCCACCAGCCCCAGCACCGCCCAGCCATGGCCAGCGGCCCACACCGGCGCCGGAAAAGACACGCCGCCCTTGCTCAGGAAAAACATGCCGAACAGCGATAGCGGCGAGCCCGGGTCGGGCAGCGCTTCGGTCAGCAGCAGGTACCACATCAGCAGCTGCAGCAGGATGGGGATGTTGCGGAACAGCTCGACGTAGCCGTAACACAGGCCGCGCACCAGCGCATTGCGCGAGAAGCGCCCCACGCCCAGCAGCGTGCCCAGCACGGTGGTGAGCACGATGCCGATGATGGCCACGCGCAGCGTGTTCAGCAGGCCCACCAGGAAGGCCTTCCAGTAGCCTTCGTTCGACTCGTAGGGCATCAGCTTTTCGCCGATGTCGAAGCCGGCGGGCTGCAGCAGGAAGTCGAAGCCGCTCTGGATGCCGCGCACCCGCATGTTCTCCATCGTGTTGTGCGCCAGGAACCACACCGCCAGCCCGATCAGGCCGATGGCGAGCAGTTGGTACAGCAGCCCACGCACGGCGCGGCTGCGCAGCGAGTACTCGCGCCGCTTGGCGGGCGGCGGACGGTGTGCGGCCATCTCGGGCGCCGGCGCTCAGCGCACGGGTGGGGCGTATTGAAGGCCGCCCTTGCTCCACAGGTTGTTCAAGCCACGCGGCAGACCCAACGCCGACTTCGGGCCGACGTTGCGCTCGAAGATCTCGCCGTAGTTGCCCACCTGCTTGATGGCGCGGTAGGCCCATTCCTTGTCCAGGCCCAGCAGCTTGCCGGTGTCTTCACTCACACCCAGGATGCGCTGCACCACGGGGTCGGCGCTGGTCTTCATGGCGTCGACCTTGGCCGAGTTGATGTCGTATTCCTCGGCTTCGACCAGCGCATACACCACCCATTTGGCGATGGCGAAGAACTCGTCGTCGCCGCGGCGCACGGCCGGGCCCAGCGGTTCCTTGCTGATGAGGTCGGGCAGGATCAGGTGGTCGGCCGGCACCTTGGCTTCCTTGTTGCGGATGCTGGCCAGGCCCGAGGCGTCAGTCGTGTAGGCCTGGCAGCGGCCGGCGAAGTAGGCACCGTTCGCGGCTTCCAGCTTTTCGAACACCACGGGCTTGATGTCGAGCTTGTAGGCGCGCGAGAAGTCGGTGAGGTTCTTCTCCGTCGTGGTGCCCGACTGCACGCAGACCGTGGCGCCCTTCAGCTGCTTGGCGTTCTTGATCTTGCCCTTGGCCGGCACCATGAAGCCCTGGCCGTCGTAGTAGGTCACGCCGGTGAAGTTCATGCCGAGGGACGCGTCGCGCGTCAGCGTCCAGGTGGTGTTGCGGCTCAAGATGTCGACCTCGCCCGACTGCAGGGCGGTGAAGCGCTGCTGCGCCGTCAGCGGCACCCACTTCACCTTGTTGGCGTCGCCCAGGATGCTGGCCGCGATGGCCTTGCAGATGTCGACATCCAGGCCCGTCCAGTTGCCGGCGCTGTCGGCGGCCGAGAAGCCGGCCAGGCCCGTGTTGACGCCGCACACCAGTTGCCCGCGCGCCTTGATGGCGTCGAGCGTCTTGCCGGCGTAGGCAGGCGTGGCGGTCAGGGCCGCGGCGGCCATCAGGCCGGCGGCGGTGAGCTGCGACAGGGTCTTGTGCATGATTACGCTCCTCTGAGGAATTGAGTGACTCGCGCGCCGGCAGGGTGCATGGGCACCCGGGGACAGTAGCCTCAAACGCGGGCATGCAGCAACTGTGCCAATCCCTTATCAGATGCGGCCGAGCGCCTTCAGGATCTTCTCCGGCGTGATGGGCTGCGAACTCACGCGCGCGCCGAAAGGCGCCAGCGCGTCGTTGATGGCGTTCATCACGGCGCCCGGCGCGCCGGCGGTGCCGGCTTCGCCTGCGCCCTTCGCACCCAGCATGCTGCTGCGCGTAGGGCTCTGCACGTGGCTGACCACGATGTCGGGCATCTCGCCGGCCATGGGCACCAGGTAGTCGGCCATGTTGCCGTTGCGAAGCGTCCCGTCGGTGTCGTACAGGCACTCCTCGAACAGTGCGCCGCCGAAGCCCTGCACGATCGCGCCGCGCATCTGCTCGTCCACCAGCAGGGGGTTGATGACGCGCCCGCAGTCTTCCACCGCCCAGTGCTTGAGCAGCTTCACGAAGCCGGTGTCGACGTCCACTTCCACGTGGCTGACCTGCACGCCATTGGTGAAGATGAAGGGGTAGTCGCGCTGCGCGTAGTGGCGCGTGACCATCAGTTCGGGTGTGAACTCTTTCGGCAGTGTGTCGCTGCGGAAGTAGGCGATGCGGCCGAGTTCGGCCAGGTCGAGCAGCTT